>JBJSXX010000053.1:0-10863 GCA_046086605.1 Pirellula sp.
CGCTGCGAGATCCGATGCGCCGGTGACTTGAAGGAAGCGTTGGGATTGAGCCAAGAGCCATTTGCCTCGGGCCAACAACCCAAAAACGCCGTGCACATCATTACAGGTTCGTTCTTCATCGCTTCGGAGGCCAAGTCGCATTTCGCTTTGGAAGGGCAACCGGGCGGTAAACTAACCGATTTTTAATCAAAATCGAGCGGTTTAACTCCTCTTTCAAGCCCCAATTAAATAGGATAGTAGACCAGAGGTTCCTAACCGATCTGGGGGCCAACGAAAGATCTTGTGTTGGGGCCAAGCATGCGACTTACTCTAAGAACCTTGTTGTCCTATCGCGATGGGGTGCTCCCCCCCAAAGCCCACGAAGAACTCGGTCAAAAGTTCCGAGATAGCCAAACGGCTCAGAATTTAGCGAGCCGGATCGATCAAGCTCTCTCGGGGCCCAAGCCCCTTGCGAGCGAGCTAGCGGAAATCGAGCAGACCTGCTCCCCGAACGATGTCGCGGAGTTTCTCGATGGAACCATGTCGCTCGATCGGGTCTTTGCTATGGAGCGAAAATGCATCGCAAGCAACGCGATGCTTGCCGAGTTGGCTTCGATTCATTCAATCTTGGCTCGCGAACTTTCCGGTGCAAACAAAAACTCCGAGAGTCAACCTTCTTTATCCTTCTTGAATCGGCTCTATGCGCTTTACGATCCGAGCAATCGACAAAGCGGCGAACACTATAGCTCAGATCCCGTAGAAGTTACCAAGTCACCAAGAGAAACCAACTCGGCCGCCTTCGGGATCGATCTGGAGGACAACCCGGCATCCCCTTATTCCAACGAGGCACAAGCCAGCTGGAGCGATTTTGACTCGACCCAAACCAGCAGACTTGTTCTGCAAACGATCTTCTTAGCAATCGCACTGGCAATCATCGCTTGGTGGATCCTTCAAGATACCTTACCGGTGATTTCCAACGCTGGCTAAAACCCAAACCATGAACTATAGAAATCATCGAGACACCATGCAGTGCATCCAAAACATTTGCCTTCTGCTGATGGCACTTGCATGGAGCTTGCCTGTCGCATTGGGGCAAGACCCCAACGAAGTTCCACCAGGGGCCGAGCAAACTCAACCGCCGGGTCAGGGGGAGCCGGGTGATCCCAATGCACCCGGGCAACCTGCGGGTGCCAAAGGCAAAGGGAACCCCAGCGCCGCCCCCGCAGAGCCAAAGACCATCAAGCGTTCTACAGAGCCCAAGCCGGCACCGGAACCACGACCCTTCAACATCAAGCCCGATGACCAAGGGATGATTGAATTTCAATTCCGCGATCAAGCTTGGCCAGATGTCTTGCAATGGGTCGCCGATGTCTCTGGGTTGGCATTGGACTGGCAAGAACTCCCGGCAGATCTTCTGAGCATTGCCACTCCGGACAAGATGTCCTTGATCGAGACTCGCGATGTGCTGAACCGACATCTGCTGGCCCGAGGTTTTACGATCCTAGAGTTTCCCGGTGTTTTGCAAGTGGTTAAGACCAAGGAGATCAACGGTTCGCTCGTTCCGCGCGTCGAGCCCTCGGAGCTCGATTCGCTTCCTGCGAATCGTTTTGTTCGGACAACTTATAGACTCGATTCGCTCATCGCCAAGGATCTCATCGAGGAGCTCAAGTCCTTGATTAGTCCCAACGGTTCGATGCGAGCGCTGAATAAAACCAATCGACTCGAAGCCATGGATACGGCTGCGAATCTCGCTGAAATCCACCGCATCCTCAGTCAGGAACAATCCGACGAGGTGCTCAACAATCTAGCCCGCGAATTCGAGCTCGAGCATGTTCGAGCCACCGAGGTGCGCGAGCAATTAGCGCAGTTTCTCAAGCTCGAGCCAGCAAAAAACGCTTCGCCACAACCTGGACGCATGAGCCCAGAGGACATGGAAGCTCAGCAGCAAATGATGATCCAGCAGCAACTAGCCGCTCAGCAAGGAAGGCAAGGCGTACCCAAGCCGCCGACAGCCAGTCGCAGTGAGGTTTATCTCATTGCCAACGCAAGGCGCAACAGCATCATCGTCAACGCTCCCCCAGACAAAATGGCAATCATCGCCGCATTCATTACCCGCGTCGATGTCCCGAATCCAAATGAGCAATATCAGGCTCTCACGACCCGGATGAAGGTCTATCGCTTGACCTCCATCGATCCAAAGCAATTCGTCACCTCCCTGATCGCGCTCAACGTCCTCGAACCAACCACACGCTTAGAGCCTGACGAAAAGAATAAATCGATGATCGCCTATGCCTCCTTGGCCGATCACCTGACGATCCAGGAGACCCTCAAGAAGCTCGATGGTTCGGCTAGGCAAGTCGAGGTCATCACCCTCAGGCGTCTAAGGGCCGATGAAGTCGCCGGAACCATCCGGTTGCTCATGGGCATCGATCAAGATAAGAAGGACGATTCCTCTCGCAGAGCATTTTACTACGATCCGTATTCCCAGCGAAATAAGGACGATAAATCCAAAGATGCACTGCGAGTCGGTGTCAACGCCAACAGCAATCAGTTGATCCTTTGGGCCAATGAAATCGAAGCCGAAGAGATTCGCAAGTTGCTCTTAAAGCTCGGCGAACTACCTCCTGAAATCCGAAGCGAACAACCTATGCGAGTCATCGAAGGGAACCGCAGTCCCCAGATGAAGGAGTATCTCGAACGGCTTAGGAAGACATGGAATCAAAAAGGAATCGAGCTGGATATCCCTGAGGATTCGGAGTTTTTTAACGAGCCCGCTCCCGTACCGAGTAAGCCAAGCAACCCGGCTCCCAAATTGCCAGATATCAACAGCGTTGGCCAAAGCAGTAGCGTTGGCCTCTTGGTCGCAACCCAGCAAGACCAACAAGAGCCCGCATCGCCGGCAAAAAGCACGATCAAAATTCGTTTCGATGAGCAAGGCAATTTGGTTTTGGAATCTTCTGACAAACGGGGCTTGGATCAATTAGAAGAATGGATGATCACCAATGCCCCTCCTGAAAAGGAATACGATGTTTTTCAGATCAAACACGCTAGACCCTCCTGGATCAGGCTCAGCCTCGAGGATTATTTCAAAGATGACTCGGGCAAGAAAGATAGCGATATCGTCTTTCGCTGGCTCTTTGACATGGACGCTCCCAAAAAGGACAACGATGAACCGCAACTAGGAAAGAAACGCAAGCTGAAGTTCATGTCCGATTCGGATTCCAACACGCTGCTAATTAGCGGAGCAACCGACGCGCAGCTCAAAACAATCCAGAGACTCATCGATCTTTGGGACAAACCCGAGAAGCAAGACAAGCAGAATCTGCGTTTCACCAAAACCGTCAAAGTCGAATATTCCAAAGCACAAAATATCTCCGATGCCATCAAGGACGCATTTCGCGATCTGTTGAGTTCGAACGACAAAGCCTTGGCCCGAAACCAACAGGACTCTGGGCAGGCAGGAGGGAGCAAAGAGTCCAAGCACCGCTCGGAGGATTCGATCTCCGATGGGGGGATGAACTACGATTTCTCTGGAAAACTGAGCCTCGGTGTCGACACGATCACCAATACCATCATCGTTAGCGCCAAGGGCGAAGAACTTTTAAAACTCGTTTGCGAGATGATCGAGGAACTCGATCAAAAGGCCAAACGCAATGAAACCGTCGAGGTGCTCCAGGCAGGCAACACCAACACCAAGGCCTTAGAAAAAGCCCTCAAGAACATGCTTCGCCCCCAAAATGCTATAGACCCAAATGCAAGGTCGCCTCAAAATCAAAGAATCTCTCCGGAGGGTCAACAACCAGGCCGCCAACCAGGTCAACGACCAGGTGGCACTCAGGGGTCGCCCGAACTCGATGGTGGCAACAACTGACCAACTGCCGGAGTGCAACGGACTATTTTTTAGACTCTAGCGGCAGTAAGTGAAGCGATGAAGATTTTAGAAGGACAAACAGCGATCGTCTCTGGAGCGGCGCGCGGTATCGGGGCTGCGATCGCCAAAGCCTTGGCCGCCGAAGGGGCCAACGTGGCTGTCAACGATCTTCGAGAACCGACCGAAACAGTCCAAGCCATCTGCGCCATGGGACGCAAGGCGATTCCGCTCGTCGGCGATGTATCCGACCAAGCTGCCGTCGAAGCGATGGTTCAAAAGTGCAAAGAGCAACTCGGTCCAGTGAGCATTCTGGTCTCCAACGCGGCATTCAGCGATCGCGAACTTTTTTATCAAGCAAACATGGATGGTTTTCGTAAAACGATCGATGTGTGCATGTGGGGACCGTATTATCTGGCACGCGCCGTGGCCAATCAGATGATCGACCAAAAGATCCAAGGGAACATGGTCTTCGTCTCCTCGCCTCATGCTTACAAGCCTATCCCAGGAGCAACCGCTTACAATATGGCCAAGGCGGCTTTGGATCAACTCGCAAAGACCGCTGCGGTCGAGCTATCTGAATATCGCATCCGAGTTAATCTCGTCCATCCAGGTTGGACGGATACCCCAGGCGAGCGAAAATTTTTCTTCGAGGATGAACTCCAGCAGCACGGAAGCAATCTACCTTGGGGACGTCTGGCAAAACCTGAAGACATCGCCCATGGCGTGGTCTTCTTGTGCGATCCTCGAAGTGATTACATCACCGGTGCGACTCTTTCGATCGACGGCGGCATTGTTCTTCCATATCAAGAAATGTTTCGTATCCGCAATCGCCCGAAGAATAGCTGATGCATGAATTTGACATCATCTCGACACTCGCCGGCGGCTTTGCCGCCGCGTTAGTGTTGGGCTATCTCTGTCATCTGATCCGCCTCTCGCCCATTGTTGGTTTCCTGTGCGCGGGATTTGTGATTGGACCGATAACGCCTGGATTTACCGCCGATCCTCAAATCGCGGCCCAATTGGCCGAGATCGGTGTCGTGTTGCTCCTCTTTGATGTCGGACTCCATTTCGACTTGAACGAATTGGGGCGTGTTCGCAAATTCGCTGTCCCAGGAGCATTGCTTCAATGCCTCGGATCGAGTCTTGCAACTTTCCTGCTGATGCTCTGGTTTTCCTATTCGTGGCAGGAAGCCATGGTCATGGGTATCGCCATGTCGTTTGCAAGCACGGTGGTTGTCACTCGATTGCTTAGCGATGCGAATGAACTTCAAACACCCACCGGAAACTTGGCCATCGGATGGCTCATCGTCCAGGATGTTTTGGCAGTCCTGGCTCTGGTTATGCTGCCGAGCCTCAAGGGAATCCAAGGTGCATCGTGGCTGAATCTCATCGGGATCCTTGAGATTGCGGCCCTTAAAATTGCGGTGTTAGTTCTGGCCGTATACTACTTGGGCAGTAAGTTCATACCGCAGATTCTGCATCGCATCGCCCAGACACGATCTCGCGAATTATTCACTCTGACGATTCTGGTGATTGTTTTAGGCTTGGCGCTGATTTCGTCGAAGGGGTTTGGCGTCTCGATGGCTCTTGGGGCTTTCCTTGCCGGAGTGGTGATCGGACAATCCGATTTTTCGGTTCGCGCCACGACCGATGCATTGCCCATGCGGGATGCTTTTGCTGCCTTGTTCTTTGTTTCCGTGGGCATGCTGTTTGATCCGATCGTGTTTTTCGGTACGCCCGGGCTGTTTTTTGCCATTCTGGCCATCGCCATGGTCGTCACGCCAGCGATTGCCATCGGATTGATGCTTCTGCTGGGGCTTCAGCTCAAGACTGCACTGCGCGTCGGGCTTGCGTTTGCTCAGATTGGCGAGTTTTCTTTCATTGTTGCAGGTTTAGCCAAACGGTCTGAACTGATCTCAGAATCCCTCGAACATGTGCTTGTGGCCGTATCGATCTTCTCGATCGCATTGTGCCCTCTTTTGCAAATCGCGATCGGCCCGATCGTCCGATTTGCCCAGCGCAGTCCCAGACTACGCTGGCTGTGTGTCTTGCGTGAGCCCTTGAGCACAAGGCCCGCAGTCAACATCGAAGGTGAGCCATCGAGCGAACCGGTCAACGAGTTTCGAACCGTCGTGATCGGTTATGGACCCGTAGGCCGAACGGCGGCCAAGCTCCTTTCCGAGAACGGCATTGCCGCGACGATCATCGAGATGAATCCCTCGAGCATCGAACCGATCCGCGCCGCGGGCCATCGTGTCGTCTTGGGCGATGCAAGCCACGTCGAGACACTCAAAGCCGCCGGGGTCGAATCGGCGGTGAGCTTGATCCTAAGTGCCTCCAATATCAATCAAGCCACAAGCGTGATTCAGATGGCCAAGCTTTTGAATCCAACAATCCAGATCTTGGTAAGATCCGCTTACATACGCCAGGGTCAGGAGTTGCTCAAACAAGGTGCCGATCAAGTCATCGCAGAGGAATCCGAAGTTGCGTTGGCGATGGCCGAAACAATCCTTAGAAATCTTGGAGCTACCGCCGAGCAGATCGACCACCAACGCGATAAACTCCGTTCGGACTTAAGTTAACCGCCCTTTCACCCGAGGATTCTCATGGCCAGCGAAGTGTTCGAGAAAATACTCCATCACCTTCGGCAAACAGCGATCTTGCAATCGACGATGTCGATGCTCGAATGGGATCAAAACACTGGGTTGCCACCGAGTGCTGCCGAGTATCGGGCTGAGCAATTGACATTGCTAGCCGGGATGGTGCATCAGCGCCGAGTCGACGAAAGGCTCGGACAGTGGCTTATCGAGCTTGGTGACCAAGTCGCTGGGCAAGATCCTTACAGTCCTGAGAATGTCATCGTTCGGTGCATGAAACGGGAGTACGATCGTTGCAGCAAGTTACCTCAGACGCTCGTCGAGGAGACCTCCCATGCAACGAGCATCGGACAGCAACTCTGGGTGGAGGCAAAACTCGCCGATGATTTCGATCGATTCTTACCACAGCTCAAGAAGATCATCGATTTGAAGCGACAGGAGGCCGTCTGCCTGGCGCTGCCAGGTCAATCTCGCTACGACGTGATGCTCGATAGTTACGAAGAGGGTGCAACGACCCAGCAAGTTCGAAGGATCTTTGCACAGTTGCGAGAATCGCTTGCACCTTTGATCCAACTCGCATCGCAAAAGTCGGCGAGGCTCGGGCCGAGCGTTGTTGAAGGGCACTTCGAGCCAGAGCCCCAGGAACGGTTTTCGAAATGGGTCGCCGAGCAAATCGGATTTGATTTCCAACGAGGCCGACTCGATCAAACCGAACATCCCTTTTGCACGACAGTAGGTCCCCATGATCATCGAATCCTGACTCGATACTCGAGGGAGTCTTTTTCGACGGGATTGTATGGCGTGTTGCACGAGGCTGGCCATGGGATGTACGAGCAGGGTTTCGATCCCCGATGGTATGGAACACCGCTGGCAAATGCAGCGAGTCTCGGTGTGCATGAGTCGCAATCGAGACTTTGGGAGAACCTCGTTGGATTGTCGGATTCGTTCTGGCAATGGGCTTATCCGCACCTCTTGGAGTATTTCCCAAATGAGTTTCGCGGGGTGCCTGTGACGAGGGTTGTCGAGGACCTCAATCGGGTCAAACCGAGTTTGATAAGGATCGAGGCTGACGAGGTGACCTACAACATGCATATCCTGATCCGCTTTGAGCTCGAGGAAGAGCTCATCGGCGGTGGACTTGAGGTCCAAGACTTGCCGCATGCATGGAAGTCGAAGTACACGAATTTATTGGGTGTTACCCCCCAGGACGATCGAACTGGGGTGTTGCAGGATGTACACTGGTCGGCGGGACTGATCGGATATTTTCCGACGTACACGTTGGGGAACATCTATTCGGCTCAATTGTTCGCAGCAGCGAATCGGGAGTTAGGCACGCTGGATCGTCAGATCCAGAAGGGAGAGTTTCGAGGGCTCCTGGAGTGGTTGCGGAGCAAGGTGCATCGGCATGGACAGAGTTACTTGCCGATGGAGCTTATCGAGCGAGCGACAGGAGAGCCTGTGGATTCGAGGTATCTCTTGGAGCACTTAAAGACCAAGTGTCAGTAGGATCGTAGAAGATGTCCGTAGATCGAAGGCAATTTTTAGCAACCGGGGCACTTGCCACGGCGATTGCACCCAGCTTGGGAATAGAAAGGGAAAGGCACATGAATCGGCACAAGGTATTGATCATTGTTGGAGACGCAACTGAGACCGTCGATACGCTGTATCCATACTACCGGTTGATCGAGGGTGGGTATGAGCCGGTCGTCGCAGCTCCCGAGAAGCGGGTATATCAAATGGTCCTGCATGAGGTGAAACCTGGGTGGACGATAACCAAGGAATGGGAGGGTTATACGATCAAGGCCGATGTTGCTTTTAAGGACATCAATCCACAGGATTATGTTGGGATATTTTTCAGTGGGGGTCGAGCGCCGGAGTACATTCGCGAGGATCAGGATTTGCTCAAGATCACGCGATGGTTTTGGGAGAACAAGCGACCGATGGCCAGTGTATGCCATGGGGTCGAGATTCCAGCCAGGGCGGGGATTGTCAAGGGATTGCGGATGGCGACGGTAGCCAAGTGCAAGTTTGATTTGGAGGTCTGTGGTGGGATCTATGTCAATGAGCCCTGCGTGATCGACCAGCACATGTTTTCCGGGCGGACTTACCACGACCATGGTTACTACATAGGGCCTTGGATCAAAGCATTAGATGCATTCTGTGCAAAGTAGCCCAGGGCTCCGGCCCGGGCTACTTTGCTGTGATGCTACTTACCAGACCGGTCAGAGCCCCGTCCTACGGTCAAGCTCAATACTGCGCATGGGATGTGCCTGTGACTATCAGCGAATATTAGTGCTTATACGCGGTTCAGAAAACCGGACCGCTAATCGACACTGATGAACGCTAATGGATTCACTCGTAGACTATCGCTGCCGATCGATCTCCTGATCGACTTGCTCGTCGCTGAGATCCGGCTCCTGGGCTTTGATCATCTGCTTTAGCCAGCAGATCCCATCATCAAAAAGCTCTGCGCCAAGCCTTAGTTTCTCAGACATGCTCAGTTCTGAAGCACGCCTGATTGTCGACCGATCGATCGATGCTTGTAGCTCAAGTATTTCTTGCGTTGTCATCCGACGCATCGAACTCTTCGAAAATCACTTCTTCGGAGTCTTGGCTCGACGTTCGCTGGACTCCTAAACCCCACTGCTGCATGCGTCGCAGTAACCTTGCTCGCGAAATCCCCAGCGATTTGGCCGCCGCCGTGTTGTTCTTCGGATGACTCGCCAAAGCTTGCTCGATGAGTAGTCGCTCGAATCGCTCCAAGACTTGATCTAGTTCGATCGGATCCTCCTGAACCGCCCGCTCGGCATGCGAAGGGTACGTCCGAAGCGATATCGGTAAGTGAATCTCTTCGAGAACCCCTTGCAAGGCCCCCTTGACCGCATGCTCAAGAGCTCGATCCATCTCGTCGATATCCTCTGGCCATGAGTAAGCCAGCAATGCATCGAGGAAACTTGGTTTCCAACGAACAGCAGGATTTCGGCGCATCCATGCCCAGAGCAAGCTCTCGATGTCGTCGATACGATCCGACAGTGGCACAAACTCGATGCACTGAATCCGACTGCTTGCCATGAGCCATTCCCAAGCTGGACCGCCCTCATGCTGCAGTTCTTTTGCATCCTGCCCCTGCGTTACGATGAAATTCCACTTTTGCTCTTTGCAAATGCGCGCCAACGTCTCTCGCAATTCGACGGGTAAAAGTTCCAGCCGATGCAAAATCACTTCAGCTATCGGAGACTTTCTCCGCGTGTCGTCGATCCACTCGAATGTGCTTTGCAATAAATCCTTGTCCATCAGCCAGCAGTCGATCGTAAAGGGAGAAACTTTCGATTTCTTTTCCGTTGGCTGAGCCTGAACCTGCTTCAATCGCCGCTCACTGAAAATCATTCCAGCCATCGTCGCTTGGTACTTTCCAGGAGCCCCCACAATTTGCAAAGGATGCGAGCCTTGGATCGCCAGTTGCAATTGCTGTCGAAGCGTTTGGCTCGCAAGCGACTGACCTTGCAAATACCAAATGCTTTCGAGATTCGGATCGCTCTCCCAAACTTCCAATGCCGGGAGCTCGATCCGCTGATGAAAATCACCCTCCAAGATCGCGCGAGAGTCGCCCCGATCAGGCTTCAGGACGCACAAGTAACAGGGCTCTTGAGATTCATCCAACGGGACAATCCATCGCAACCAAACTTCCTCGTTGTTCGATGGCAAACGATCTTTGATGCAACGGATCCAACTCGCCGTCCCGTTGGCAGGGAGCGCAAGCCATCTTGCTAAAAGCGTTTGCTCGGGCGAAGCTTCCTGCACATCAAGCACACACTTGAGCCCAAGCGGCTCAGGTCCAAGCTCGGGAAACATCGCTTCGAAAGCTTCGTTGACAAATACAAGCTGGGAGTCTTCGGAGAGCACCCACATCGGAAAGGCCGACGAACCGATCAACCTTGCGATCTGACGCTTCGGGATGTTGCGTGGCGAGTTGGCTTCCGACATTCAAAGTTCGCTGATACTGGGTTGCCAAAAATAAAAACACCGCAGGATGCCGACGGCAACCTGCGGTGTGCGGGAATGGAATTCCGAATATCGCTCGGGGTCTAGAACACGTCTAGGATGAAGTGGTGGCCCCAATGGTACCGGCGGTTGGTCGGGTACTCATTATACCAATGGCGGTTGTAGACGGGAATTTGAGCCTCAGGTGCATAGCGATAGTACATGCTGTCGCTGCTGCGATAGTACTCGCTCCCGTAGAAATTCTGTGGATAGTAAACGTAAGGATAGTGATAGAAACGTGAGTAATCGCGGTTGCTGGCCGCACCGCCCCAAGATCTACCTCGCTTGGGCGCAAGTCCGAGTCCGTACGCGGCGCAGGGTCGGTGATGAGCCTGCGTCCGGCGCAACGACGGCGCGATCGACGGCGCCGCCCGG
>JBJSXX010000054.1:0-2943 GCA_046086605.1 Pirellula sp.
ACGTACCTCGGAGGACTTCGATCAGCAGGAGAAACTTCTGAAGCTTGCCTGACCCGGCATCTATCGGAGCAACTAGGAGTCGATTCTACCACCCTAGAGAGCGATGAAAACTCTTCTGGAACCTATCATTCCTATATCCGTGTACATGGGAATCCGCCTAGACTCACCCAACTGCAACTGACAGTGTTTCCCGTCACATTATCGGCGACAGCGAATCGTCAAGCCGAGTTGGCTCGTTCTGGATTCCGCTGGCTCTCTGCCCATGAAATTCGAAACGGTCAATGCGATAACGGTCCTTCCATCGATCCGATCTTGCAAGAATTACTGTTCGACGAAAATCGTATCCCACCGGCTCTCAGCACCAAACGGATACGCTATCTAGACTGATCCAACGATCGATCTGGCGAGTTGATTGCGCTCGTATTGTCGCATCGCGCTGTGGATGTCACGGTTGCGATCCGGGTACTGACCTAGCAAACCATACTTTTTCTTGGCCTGTTCTTCTTGACCCGACAGATACATCGCTTCGGCCTCGGTAGCTAACAGCCAAAAATCTGCGTCCAGTGGGTTGACCATCGCCTGAACCTCCGACAAAACCTGGGCCCCCATGCTCGTGGACTTGTCCAAACACTTCTTAGCCCCAACGGGATCTTCCTGGGCACTGAGTGTCGCTGCCAAGTACAGGTAGAGCGCTGCAAGGTTGATGGCCGGGTAGTAATTCGGCTCTTCGTCAAAAGCTTGCTGATAGTACTTGATCGACTCCTTGAGAGCCTTCGATGCTGCAGGATATTGCTTGTTCTGCAAAGCCTTAACCCCATCTTCCTTGCCAATGCGACCCAATCGGCACAGAAGCTCGGATGTCAGATCGATGAACGATTTCGCTTCCTCTATCACCGCTTTGAATTCTGTTCGTCGATTGGTCTCTAAGAGCAAGACCAAGCGGTCCTCCCACAAAGCACCCACGGTGGGATACTCGTTGGTCAATCGCTTAAGCAACCCGTCTGCGAGTTGCCAAGCTTCAGGGATAGATTTAGGCTCAAAGCGACCGGAGGCGAGCAAGTTCTTTGCATACGCATGAGGGGACTGCCATTGAAATAATGGCACGGACTGGAGTGCTGCCATCGATCGCACTGGTGAATCGGCGATTTGCCTCCAACGGTTTTGATCCCATTCGGACAATGCCAAGTGCCATTGGGAATCCTCAACTGCGACGGCACCAGAGATCCATGCAGCAAGCCGTTGCCTTGTGGTATATCCGTATTCGACCGAGTTTGCCACGTAGAGCATGCTTAGGAATCGATACTCCTGCTCCCAATCTTCACGCCCCATGGCTTTGCCGAGAATCAAAGCTGCCTGCTGGCGGATTCCGATGATGATCGATCGCAGTCGTTCCAGGGGGGCTTGCACCAACCCATCGAACACCGGGATCGGCGGTGGATTTTGATCCGTTTTCCAAGTTGACAGCTCGAGCTCGATCACGGCCTTGAAGAAGTCCTTATCCTCCTGAACATCCTCCAAAATCTCGATGATCGCTGGCCCTTTGATCTCATACTCCAGCTTGATCATATCCCAAGCGATCAATTTGTCCGGACCCGAGAATTCGTAATCGAAAACGACCGGAAAGTGGGCCGTCTCCTTGAACAAGCCAACTTGGATGTTCCTTCCGTGCAGATCACCATGGATCCGACCGCGGGTAAGCGTAGGTATCAAGTGAACCAATTGCTCTTGGATCGCGGCGACTTGGTCTGGATCGTACTGGGTGCTGAGCTTAACCGTTTTAGTCTTTGGGCTTTGCTTGTCCGTTGCCGCTCCTTCCACAAACGCAAAGAGACTCATGTACGACTTAGCGGTCTCAATAGGGCAAGCTAGCGTGGTCTCGCCCCCGTTGTGCGAGTTTTGGAGCGACCATTGTCGCGAGAGTTGATTAGCCGTTTGGCGAAGATTGCGAAGTTTCTTATCGTTGGTCCATTTCTCTAACCTTTGCCAGATTTTAGATTGAGAGATGGGCGTCGAGTCTGCGTTGCTGTTGGAATGGGGTGGGTAGGTAAGCCCTTGGATTCTTTGTAGGGCCGTGGCATTGGCACTAGACTCTAGATAGGCACCCCGATAGAGACTCTCATCGAGTCGGATGAAGATCTCTTTGATGCAATTGAGGACTGACTGGTAGGTTGGTCGATTGGCTTGGCAAGCGAACAGAACCGCCTGTTCGAGAGAGCGGATGTCGGTATCTCCGATCCGTTGCAAAGCATCTTGATACTCGATTGCTTTCCAGGTCTTTCCCGTGGAGTCCTTTGCGGTGTGTTTGTGATCTTTGACCGACAGCAGCACAGAGTTGTCATGGGAATCGGCGAAGAACGACCCGCTGGGCAAGATCGCTTGATAGCCTGTGAGTTCATCGTCGATGGCTTGTTGGTATCCGATTTTGACCACAGCGAACTTGCCCGTTTTATAAACGTGGGTTGGGTTTGGGGCAGGTTTGGTATCGACCGAATCATTGCCGAAGACTTCGATGAACAGGGCGTGTTGGGCTTTGGACTGATTGAAACCTCCTTGACGGTCCTTTACGAAGACGTGTTGGTTGGGGAAGCAATGGGACAGCAGTTCGGTGTAGATAGCAAAGAGTTCATCGTCAAGTTTTTTTAGACGTTGTTTCTCCAGAGCGTTTTGAAGTGATTGAAGAGATCGGCGTGACCAGAAGATCATTGCATGGACTCAGAGCAAGAGCAACGAGAGCGACATGAGATACGAAGTAAGTTGGCAAGGTGCGAGACTCAAATGATACCCAAGACACGCCGACTTCGCAATTTTTTGGATGCTTTGGGAATCATGGTGGGTGAGTTTCTGGTTCGACCGCTGCGTTTTACGCCCAAAGGGTTCGAATGATTTCCGATGATATGTTCGAACCGTAGTAGATCTTGCTAAGACGCGCCCGACAAAAGTCGG
>JBJSXX010000055.1:0-5814 GCA_046086605.1 Pirellula sp.
CCCAAGTGATCGGCGATCCAGATCTGTCCATCATTCATCGTAGCAAAGCCAGTGATCGCATGCGGGGTGTCTGCAATCTCGATCGCTTCGGATGGTTTATCTCCGTCATGCCAGATCGCCCAGATCTTACCGGTCGAGTAATCGCCATAGACGTAGGCCCCTTTGAGTTTTTCGTACTGAGGCTCAGGGCCTCGATAAACGATTCCTCCAGTCAGCGAACGGGCTTGGCTGTGATGATGATCCTTAACAGGTGGCTCAAACGGATCCTCACCGCGCTGGCGATTTGCATAGAAAGTCGACGATCCTTCCATCACGCTCCAACCGTAATTGGAACCGCGCTTGACCAAATAGACTTGCTCCCAGAGATCTTGACCGTTTTGCCCAAGCCAAATGCGTCCCGAGACGCTGTCGGTCGTGATTCTCCAAGGGTTGCGAAGTCCGTAGGCCCACGTCTCGGCACGAACATTCGCTCGATCTAAAAATGGGTTGTCTTGAGGGATACGATAAGGCTGCTCGTCGCTCGATTGGCTTACATCGATCCGGAGAACTTTCGCCGTCAAATGCGTAAGATCTTGGCCTCGCAGATTCGTGTCCGAATCGGTGGTGCCATCGCCGCTAGTGACATAGAGCATACCGTCGAGTCCGAAAGTTATGGCCGCTCCATTGTGACCATCGCTTGGCCACTGAAGAATTGTGCGACTGCCAACGAGTTTGATCTCGCTGGAGGCGATCGAATCAGGATCGAATTCAAGTCGCTCGATGCGCGAGTGCTTGATGCCGTCGACACTTTGATTCAGGCCAATGAACAAGTACGGATTCTTCGGAAATTCCGGATCAAAACACAGGTCGTAATGGACTCGGTCCGACTCGGCCGGGACGATCGTTTGCTTCGTTGCCGAACCGATGCGATCGGCATCATGGAGGGTATGCTCGAAGCGAAAGAGTTCCGAGGGCCCATAAGGATTCTTTTGTGTGATCATCCAAACAAAGTTTGAGTTCGGCTCTGCTCTCAGATGGATAGGATGGTCGAGAGCAAAGCCTAATGGGATCTCTTGGGTTGCAAAAGGAGGCGGGGGTTCCGGGGATCCTTGAACCTTAGAAGTCGTCATCGGGACTCGGCTGAAAGTTGGGCCGACGAACTGGATTTCGGCAAAGTCTTCATGCCTATGAAACGAAGGCTGCTTTAAAGGGGAGATGCTCGTCAATCTCGGTTGCTCTTGAGCGCGATCATAATCGTATCGGCACAGAGAGTAGTTCCAGAGTTCCCCTTCGGTTGGTCTGCCTCCAGTTGGATAGAAGTCCTTCCAAGCGATCTTGAATTCAACTTGCCAACTTCGATCCGTATCGGTGCGATCTTCGATGGTGCCATCGACCTGGGCAGCGCTTTGAAAATCGAATTCATGCTCTGATTTGTATAGAGCGTAGGCTTTGGCAATCCGCTGTGGGATATACAAGTCCATTTGGGTGTTGGCTGGAGTGACATGGAACTCGTAGTAGCCGGTGTGTTTCTTGGATGGTTTCAAGAAGAGTTCAAAACAATCATCGAGCCAAGTTTGCTCATCTCGCTGGGTGATGCTTGCTTGGATGTCCTTGTCTTGGAGTTTGGCCCAGACGTAGAGGTAATCACGATCCCACACCAATTTGGCTCGAGTGGTCTCGGGGTCGTACGACTGCGAGTCGCCTTGAATCCAAGCGGTGCGAAAGTTGCTTACGATGGGGGCATTTTCCCAGCATGGATCCGTATCGAGCCCATCGATTTTGGGTGGAGTGCTTGTCCAACGGCATCGATAGACATCGCCCTCTTGGGCCACGATGGAACGACCACCCAAAATGAAAAAAGCGGCCCACAACCAAAAGCCACAACTGTAATTTAAGGTGAGATTCTTGGGGATCATAGTTACCTACGAGATAGTCACCACAGCGCAAAACAACCACGACAATTATAACGCTCGTTTTAGGAGCGTATCTCGAATCGCATCACCATTCAACGAAGACACTCGGAAACTTTCAAAAAATCAGACTAAGCAGTTTTGCATCGACGCAATAGAGCAACGGGCCTATGGCACAGACGGGTCGGAGCCTCGTGCTACGGGTAAATTTTGAACAGACTAGTACCGGATTATGATTGTTAGTTACAATAATTTGGACTTTGCCCCCAGCAGCCTACCTTTAACTGAACTTATCCGATCCATGTCCGTGAACGCTAAACTTCTGTGTATCCTCGGCCTGTTGCTTTTGCCCCAATTGGCAAGCTCTCAGACCCCCGAGGACACTGCCACCGAGCCGGCTGTCGAACCAGTCGCGGCTGAAAAGACTTTCAACGTGGCAGATGGCCTTCAGTGGAAATTACTTCTTAGCGAACCTTTGATCACCCAGCCTCTGATGATCTCCTTCGACGCCCAAGGCCGATTATGGCTCGTCGAATATAGACAGTACCCAAACCCCGAAGGGCTCAAGGTGCTCAGCAAAGATCGACATTGGCGAGTGGTCTACGATTCGGTTCCTAAACCACCCGGTGCCGGTGGACTCGTAGGTCGCGATCGAATCTCTATCCACGAAGACAAAGACAACGACGGCAACTATGAAACGCACCATGTCTTTGTCGACGGACTCAACATCGCCACCTCGGTGTTACCAGTGGCCAATGGTGCTTGGGTCTTGAATCCTCCCTATCTGCTTTTCTACGCCGATCAAGATCAGGATTTCAAGGCCGATGGGCCTCCCGAAGTCCACCTCGAAGGTTTCGGCCTTGAGGATACCCACTCGGTCGTGAACAACTTGACGATGGGGCCTGACGGCTGGATTTACGGAGCCCAAGGAAGTACGGTCAGCGGTGCTATGAAAGCTCCCGGTTCGGCCGACAAACCGATCCAAAGCCTTGGCCAGGCCATCTGGAGATACCATCCTCAAACCCGCAAATACGAGATCTTTGCCGAAGGTGGCGGAAACGCGTTCGGGGTCGCTTTCGATGACCGAGGCGAAGTCTTCTCGGGCCACAACGGGGGAGACACCCGAGGCTTTCACTACTATCAAGGTGGCTATTATCGCAAAGGTTTCTCGAAACACGGCAGCCTCTCGAATCCTCACTCCTACGGTTATCTTGAACCGATGCAGCATGATCCTATCCCGAGGTTTACTCACACGATGCTGCTAACCGAGTCGACTGCATTGGCAAGCAAGACGAATCCTCAAACCGATTCGAAACGCATGCTCGGGGTCGACCCACTGCACGGCAAACTCATCCTGACGGATCTTGCCACCGTCGGTTCGACTTACAAGACCAAGGATGTCTCCGATACGGTCACCAGCAGTGACAAATGGTATCGCCCCGTGGCGATTTGCGATGGGCCCGACGGGGCTGCTTATGTTTGCGATTGGTACGATTCGGTCGTGGCCCACCTGTATGCTTTCGAAGGCCGCCTGGACCGCGATCGAGGACGCGTCTACAGACTCGGCCCTAGCATGCCCACAACCTCACTCGAAAACCCATCGCCTCTTGAATGGAGTCCATCCCTTACCCAAGGGACCGATGCAGCATCGCTCGATAAGCTTGTTCAGCGTCTCGAACATCCTTACCGTTGGCAACGCTGGCAAGCTCGCCTGCTCATTGCAAGGCATCCCTTGCGATTGAGTTGCATTCCTAAGCTCAGTCAAGCACTGCTGTCGAGCGACTCGAAAATCTCGGGACCGTTGGCTCTGGAATATCTCTGGACTTTGCATGCACTTGGAGTCATCGGCGATACGATTCCCTCTCAGTTGATAAGCAGCGATGAGATAGAAAAACTGACGATCTCCCCTGCCCTGCTCATGAAGCATCCTGTTGCCGATGTTCGAAGTTGGACGGTTCGGCTCGTGTGCGACGATGGCAAGGTGGATTCTCAGACGCTACAAGGAATCCAAGAGCTTGCATCGAGCGAAACCGATGCGCATGCTCTGTGTCAGATCGCTTGTTCAGCAAGGCGTCTGGAGGCCATCGACGCGATGTCGATTGTTCGAAGCTTGCTGAGCAAACCCCGTGGTGCGCAGGATCCTTTCTTTCCTCTCTTGGTCTGGTGGGCCGTTGAATCGCATGCGACGGATTTCGAGCACATCAATGCGAAACTTCTTGGCAACTCAGAGATGTGGAGCAATCCGATCGCACTTCAGACCCTCTTTCCTAATCTTGTTCGGCGTTGGGCAAGCATTGGAAACAACGAAGCTTATGCGTCGATCTCCCATCTCTTAAGGACGATCGGATCGCTTGACGGATCGCTCAAATCGGATGCGACCAAGCGTTGCCAAGATTCCTTCGAGGCTGCATTTGTTGGTCGAAGCCTTGCCGGAGTCCCCGATAGCCTCATCGATGCGTTGGCTCAATTGGGTCAACCTCCGCTGACACTTCAGGTTCGTCGAGGTGACGCAGATGCTTTTGATCAAGCTGCCAAACGCATCGCCGATGCGAGCGTGTCGGATGCGACCCGCATGCAGCTTGCACGCCTCGCGGGAGAACTCGATGATGCACCAAAGTATCCGCAACTGCTCGATGCGTTGATCCAAGTTGCCTCGGATGCCAACGCAAAAGTTCCCGTTCGTATCAGTGCGATCAGCGCTCTGTCGAACTTCAACTCAGAGGTTGTTGCCGATCGATTGATCCAGTGGTGGCCCAATCTGCTGCCGGAACTTCGACCCGCTGCTGCTTCGGTTCTTTCGACCCGTCCTGCTTGGATCGCCAAGTGGCTCGATGCGGTCGATGCAAAACAGGTACAAGCCGACCAATTGCCTCCAGAAGCGGTCCGCACGATGAGACTTCATATGGATGAGACATTGCAGAAACGTTTATCGCTAGCTTATCCACAGTTCGCATCGGTAAGTCTTGCTAGCGCGACCCAAAAGTCTCAGGAGTTGGCCGACAAGATTCTCGGTGGCAATGGAGATCCTTACAAAGGAAAAAAACTTTACCGTGAAATGTGCGGTCGATGCCATCAATTGTTCGATGATGGGGGGAAGGTGGGTCCGGATTTGACGGGCTACCAGCGAGACCAGCTTGGAACTCTTTTGCGGAACATCGTCGGCCCGAGTCTTGAGATTCGCGAAGGTTATCAAATGGTTCGAATCCTCACGAGCGATTCGCTGGTGCTGACTGGATTTATCGAGTCTGAACAACCCGATCAGATCGTCTTGCGAAATACCGATGGTCAATCAGTGACGCTCGAGCGAAGCGACATCGAGCAACTTGAGCCTCAGGTCTTATCGCTGATGCCTGAGGGATTGCTGGAGAAACTTGACGATACACAGCTAAGGGATTTGATGGCTTATTTACGAAGTAGTCAACCGCTTAACGACGGAACCTAGGGAAATGTTTGGCTCGGTCGCCACCCGAATTCGGTCTGCTTTCTTGCGGCGTGCCTGGACTTGGTCTTGGTGGCTCTCGCTTGGTTTGCATTCGATGATTCTATCGGGGCTGATTCTGTTTTGGCTAAACCAAGCGGAACTTCCTCAAGGGGTAGTCCAGGAGTCTTTGCAGATCGACGGTGGCTTTAGCCAGCGGGTCGCGAGCGAAGCTGAGGACTTCGCGATCCAGACACCATCGGATCCAGCGGAGCGATCGCGGCTCCTACGTGATATTCGTCGCCAGATGGAGCAGGCTCAGCAGCGGGGCGATCAAGACAACTTCGATCGGCTCAAGCAACTCAGTGCCGATCTAAGGCGCAACAGTACAACCAAGACGGTCGATGAGATGGCCGAGTTCTTGGGTGGAGTCGTAGGCAATCGCGCGACGGAGCCTGACCTCAAGAAAACCGATCAGGAGTTTGATGTATCGACGGCCCAGATGCA
>JBJSXX010000056.1:0-6491 GCA_046086605.1 Pirellula sp.
GCAGCAGATGCAGGCTTATCCCTATGGATATGTAGGTCAGCCGACGGTGGTGGTTGGGACTCCGACGGTGATCCCCAGGGGGGTGCCGCAGCGGATGGTGGTCCCGAAGCGTCCGGTGACTTTTGACGAAGTGATTCAGATGGTGCGAGGTGGGGTCAGTGACAATGTGATTGTTGCGCAGCTTCAGACCAATGGGGTGTATGCAAGGCCGGATGTCAACGAAGTGATCCGACTGAGTCAGGAGGGGGTCAGTGAGCATGTGATTACGGCGATTCAGACGGTAGATGTTATACCGATGAGTCATGTATATGGGGCACCGATGAGTCGGCCTCCGGCGGCACCTGTCATGCCGCAATCATCGAGGATGCCTTCAGGATCATTGGGCAATGGGGCCTGGAACACCGCCCCACGATTCGCCCCACCACCGCTACTTGAGCGCCGGGGATATTAAGGGTTTCGAAGGGGCCATGTCCCTTGAGCCTCCTCTTACCGTAGTGCGGGTCTCCAGGCCCGCCGGCTGCTATTTCTACCTTCTGGTCAGTCAAGCCTCCTTTTGCTGTAGTGCGGGTCTCCAGGCCCGCCGGCCGATTAGCCTCTCCAGGCCCGCCGCCATAGGATGTGTCAACCCTCTGGGCTTAAAACCATTCCGAGTTCGAGCAGATCGTCGAACTGAATTTGTTTAAGGATGCTTCAGCAAATCCCTGACGACATTGCCATGCACGTCGGTGAGTCGATACTGGCGTCCTTGATAGCGGAACGTCAGTCGCTCGTGATCGATGCCACAAAGATGCATGATCGTTGCTTGGACATCATGGACGTGAACAGGTTTGTCGGTGATGTTCCAGCCGAACTCGTCGGTCGAGCCCACGACGTGTCCACCTCGAACTCCTCCGCCTGCCATCCACCAACTGAACGCTTTGCCGAAATGATCACGTCCGTTGGGTTTGTTGGGATCTCCTTGGCCAAACGGGGTGCGTCCAAACTCGGCAGCCCAAATCACCAGCGTGTCTTCGAGCATTCCGCGCTCTTTAAGGTCTTTGACTAGTGCCGCTGCGGGGACTTCGGTGTCTTTGCATTGCTCGGCCAATTGCGTGTAGAGATTGTTGTGCTGATCCCAACCGGCGTGCATGAGTTGGACAAAGCGAACGCCACGTTCGAGCAATCGTCGTGCGATCAGGCAATTGTTGGCGAAGGTTCCTTTGTTGAGAGCATCGGCGCCATAGCGTTCGATGGTCGCTGCCGATTCGTTGGAGAAGTCGAGCAGATCCGGCACGCTGGTTTGCATGCGATAAGCCATCTCGTACTGAGCGATTCGGGTTTCGATTTCAGGATCCGCGTATTGCTGCAAGTGGATCTCGTTCATGGCTGCGAGATCGTCGAGCATCGCACGGCGCGATTCGCGAGACACACCGCTGGGGTTTGCAAGATAAGGGACCGGATCGCCGGTGTTTCGGAATCGGACACCTTGATAGCGACTCGGGAGAAACCCACTGCCCCAGTAGTAATCAAAGAACAGTTGGCCGCAGGTCTTGCCCCGATCGCTTGATGTCATGACGACAAAGGTCGGGAGGTTATCGGTTTCGCTTCCCAGTCCATACGAGAGCCAAGCGCCCATGCTCGGTCGTCCGGGAACTTGGGCACCGGTCAAAAAGAAAGTCACTCCAGGGGCATGGTTGACCGCTTCGGTGTACATCGAACGAATCAGAGTGATCTCGTCGGCGATGCTACCGACATTTGGAAGCATGCTGCTGAGTCGCATGCCGCACTGACCATAGGTCTCGAAGGGTTTGATCGCGGGCAAACAAGGCCACTTGGCATAGCCGCTGGACATCGTCGAGAGTCGAGTTGTGCCTCGCACTGAGTCGGGGATGTCTTTGCCCGCAAAGTCGACCATGGCAGGTTTATCGTCGAACAGATCGACGTGCGAGGGACCACCACCTTGCCATAGCACCACAACCCGTTTGGCAGTGGGCAAGTGGTGGGGCAATCCGGGCAGGGGAGGCTGACCATTTCCGATGTTCGACCCAGGGCTCGCAGCAAGCAGCGAGTCTTTGCCCAGTAAGCTCGCTAGGGCCGCGGTCCCGAGACCCGTGGCGCTTTTTCCGAAAAGCTCTCGGCGTGTGACACGGGCTTGATGATTTTGAAAATCCTGATTTTGCCGAGTCTTCATGGCGAATTGGCCGATAGCCAAGGAGGGTAGGGGGGCGGGGTGGGGTATTCGAAGTCCGAAAAACCATGATGACATGATACTCAAAACCTGAACCCCATGCACCTGGAATTGTTCTATCCTAGGGGACTGCCTTGGCGATCGGCTTTGCCGTGCTAGGACTACCCGGAAACGGCTAAGGGAATAAACTTTAGGCCGCGATTCTCCCGGCTGTGACGTAACTCGAGCTCTGAAAGATCAATCGGTAATCCCTACCCAATGAGCGAAACTAAGAACGAAGACAAAAAGATTCTCGTAACAGCCGCGTTGCCTTATGCCAACGGGCACATCCATATCGGGCATTTGGTCGAATACATCCAGACCGATATTTGGGTGCGATTTCAGAAGCTCAATGGACGCCGTTGCATTTTTATCTGTGCCGACGACACCCATGGCACAGCGATCATGATCCGAGCAAGGCAAGAGGGACGCAGCGAGCGGGAGCTCATTGCCGAGATGCAAGCGGCCCATGAAAAGGACTTCGCCGGTTTTGGAATCGAATTCGATCATTACGGTTCGACCAACTCCCAAGAGAACTATCAGTTGTGCAGTGAGATTTGGGGCAAGCTTCGCTCGGCAGGTCTGATCCGTGAGGACGATGTCGAGCAGTTGTATGACCCTCAGGTCGGAACGTTCTTGGCAGATCGATTCGTCAAGGGGACTTGTCCAGAGTGCAAGTCACCTGGGGAGTACGGTGACAACTGCAGCAAGTGCAGCGCGACGTATTCACCGACGGACCTGATTGATCCGGTCAGCACATTATCAGGTGCCACGCCGGTCAAGAAGACGGCCAAGCATTTGTTTGTGCAGATCGAGCAGTTGCGAGGTTTTCTGACCCAATGGACTCAGTCAGGCAAGCACCTGCAGACCGAGATAGCGAATTATCTTAAGGGGCATTTCTTGGGGCATGAGCTCAGGGATTGGGATGTTTCCCGCCCGGAGCCTTATTTCGGTTTTGCAATTCCTGATAGTCCTGGGAATTATTGGTACGTTTGGTTCGATGCACCGATTGGATACATCGCGTCGACTTGGCAGTGGTGCAAACTCAACAATGAGCATTTAAGCGATTGGTGGCAGAGTGATCGCACCGAGATCCATCATTTTATCGGCAAGGATATCACTTACTTCCATACATTGTTTTGGCCGGGTGTTTTGAAAGCGTCGGGTTATTCCTTGCCGAGCTTTGTCCACATCCACGGTTTCTTGACCGTCGACAAAGAGAAGATGGCCAAGAGTCGAGGAACGATGATTCGAGCCAGCAAGTACCTAGAGTTGCTTGATCCGTCGTACTTGCGTTATTACTATGCCAGCAAGCTTGGGCCAAGGCCTGAGGACATCGACTTGAATTTCCAGGAGTTCATCGCCAAGGTGGATTCGGATTTGGTAGGCAAGGTCGTGAATCTGGCGAGTCGTACAGCGCGGTTTGTCGAGGCGACGGGATTGAGCATCGAGTATCCCCATGACGGAGGCTTGTTTGCTGCAGGGGTTGTCGCAGGCGATCGGATTGCCGAGGCTTATGAGCAAGGCGACTATGCAAGAGCCATGCGGTTGATTATGGAGCTTGCCGATGCTGCGAATAGTTTTGTCGAGAATACCGCTCCCTGGACACTCAAAAAGGATCCTGCACTGCAGGTTCGATTGCAAGAAGTATGCACGATCGTTTTGAATCTCTTTAGGCAGTTGTGTGTGTATCTTGCACCTGTCTTGCCTAAGTTATCGCAGCAGTGCGGTCGATTGTTGCAGCAAGAGATTGTCGCTTGGAGCGATAGCAAGATACCGCTTGTTGGCACACAGGTTTCTAAGTTTGAACATTTAATGCAACGGGTTGACCCCAAGAAGGTAGAGCAAATGGTTGACGAAAGTAAAGAAGTTCCAAAGTCCGAGGTTCCAGCAGTTGCAGCGAGTCCAGCGGCAAATCAAGCGATTGAGCCATTGGTAGCCGAACCGCTGGCACCGACTTGTACGATCGAAGATTTTGCGAAGATCGATCTTCGGGTTGCCAGGGTGATCAAGGCCGAGGAGGTTCCTGAGGCAAAGAAACTCGTCAAGTTGACCGTGAGTTTAGGTGGGGACGTGACCCGTACTGTTTTCGCGGGAATCAAAGCGGCTTATACGCTCGAGCAATTAGAAGGAAGGTTGGTTGTGATTGTCGCGAACTTGCAACCAAGGCAGATGAAGTTTGGGCTCAGCGAGGGGATGGTAACGGCGGCGGGAGCCGGCGGGACCGAGGTGTTCCTATTGGGTGTCGACACCGGAGCCAAGCCCGGCCATCGCGTTCACTAGCCCTACCGGATCTTTGCCCCCAACGTCGATGATTTCTCCGAAATCATCGACGAGCCACCCATGAGGTCAACCTCGTCAACAATGTCCGCAGTCAATCCCGTCAATGCCGTCAAAAACCCCGCGTCCGCCGTCGGCGGACGTATCTTTTCGGGGCTCTTGCCACGCCGCCTGACGGCGGCGGCGATGTGACGTTATTGACGGTGTTGACATTGTTGACGGTCTTGACGATTCCACTTAGCGCAGACGCCCCTTTGCTCCGATCTAACGATTCAAGTCTCTATGTGGCTATGTTTCAAGGATCGATTTATGCTAGCTAAGTACATTCGTCTGTCGAACCGTCGAACCTGGATCAGCAATCTCCTGTCGGCAACGGCTGTTTTGCAACTGCCGCGTCTGTCGCTGGGCCAAGATAAATCGCCAACGGCATCCCCGAGTGCATTTCGCGTCCGGTCCATCATCGAACTTACAGGCGAAGTTCACCTCAAAGCTCAAAACGCTCCATCGACGACGAAGGATGGAAAGCCGACGATCGCCAGACGAGCTCCTGTCGAATCCAAATCGACGCTCGATTACGACCAGCAATACACGCTAGGAGAGACCGACGAATCGATTCGCGGGTATCTTGTCTTTCGCGAAGCCAATTCTGAAATCACCGTCGACCGACATACGACCCAAACAGTTCTTCGAGATAATTGCAAAGAGATTGTCAAGTTATCGACAGGACGAGGGATTCATCCTGCGGCGTTGGCGACTCCTCTTTTTGCAGCCGAAAGAGAGTTGGTAAACGGAGCGATCGATTCGATGTACTTGGATCAACTCCTGACCGAGGGCGAAGTCGCCATCGCAGACAAATGGAATGTTGATCGCGTCTCTGCTGCCCGATTGCTTCACCTCGATGCGATCCTCGATGGAGACTTGACCGTCTGCTTGGTCGATACCGATCCAGAGAAAGCCCATTTGGAAATCTCAGGCAAGCTGCAAGCGACGGCCAAGGATGTCGGCACAGAGATGGAGATCAAGGGCAAGGCGATCATGGATCGCCAAGGCGGATTCATCTCTTGGCTTGCGATGCAGATCGATGAAACGCGCGAGATTGGAGAAGCTGAACCGGGTTTCAAAGTCGTCGCCAGTATACGAGTGCTGCGAGCTCCCATGGAATCGATGAGTTCGGGCAGAAGTCTTGCGCAGGTATGGTCTGAGGCACCCAGCCCTGCCTCTGCGGAAATGCTCCAGTTTCAATCCGACTTGGGCTTTTACCGATTCCTTGCTGACTGCCGCTGGTCGACTTACAGGGACAACGGCGAGGAAGCCACCTTGCGGTATGTGGTAAGCAACCGTCGAGTGGCTCAGTGCAACATCACCAATTTGGTCGATTCCCAACCCGGAGATCACTTGAGCCTAGAAGGCTACCAAGCGGATTTAGAGAGGGTAGCGACCCGAACCGGTCGCGATATTCTCGAAGCCACCGAGCAATTGACTGCCAGCAAGCATCGAATGCTGAGGATCACCATGTCCGGATCGGTCGATGGGGTTCCGGTTCGGTGGATTCATTACCACATCTCCAATGACAACGGTCGACGCTTGGCGTTGGTCTTTGCCACTGACGAAAGTTCGCTGGAGGTTTTTGCCAGCCAAGATGCCCAAATCATCGACTCGCTTGAACTGCTCGATTGGCCGTCGAAACTCGATGCGAGCAGTTTGGAATCCCAGAGCATCGAGTCCGCCGCAGTCCCAGGCAATACGAAGAAATAAGCCTGTATCAACGGTAGGACGGTCCTCCCGGACCGTCGTCGAAAAAAATCACCTCGCTGCCGTTGGTACGTTGCGCGGTTGGGATGCTCATCCCATAATCCTCAAGGCGAAGGCGACGTTTCTTATCGTCCTTGAGATGCCTGTCGCTTTCAACCGCTTCACGTACCCTACGATGCGGTATCAACGGTAGGACGGTCCTCCCGGACCGTCGTCGAAAAAAATCACCTCGCTGCCGCTGGTACGTTGCGCG
>JBJSXX010000057.1:0-8535 GCA_046086605.1 Pirellula sp.
GAACTTCATGGCTATTTGGCTCTTCGGGTGACTTAGTGGATCCTTTGGCTTGCATTATATTCCATGAGCATACCACGGGCTTTATGCTAGTGCTGGCGTAGCGTACAGCTACTCAGCGAAACGGTTCGCCGTAATTTGCAGACGAATGGGCTGAATCGCTGTACTAGACCGCTTCGAGTACGACAAAACCCAATAGCATCTACTCCTAGCCACAATAATCCCTGAAGAGCCATAGAATCCAGGGGAAGGCGATTGGAATGTGCTTACGACTATGAGCGAATATTAGTGTCCATCAGAGGTTCAAAAACAAGGCCGCTTATGGACGCTGATGTACTCTCACGTTGGCCAGGATCGAACGACTTGGCCCCTTTATGACCTCGAAGCGGAACCCGAAACCTTTAGACCCGCTAAGAGATCGTTACGGGAATATACCGTCGGGAAATCCAGGTTCGCCCGGATCGGGAATTTTGGTTCGACTCACAAGTCTAGGTGTATTCAAAGAGTTTTTCGGAAAACTCCATTTCTCTATACAGCCTTCAGTCGCAAGCGGAACCACGTCGCAGTATTCGGTCACGATCGGACATGCCTCTACCAGATAATCATCTTGCCGCTCCAACACTCTATCAACACCTATATCCCAATGAATCGGGCGACAACGAAAAGCGTACCCGAGTGACTCAACAAATTCCACACGTTGATCCATGAACGATTGGTCAACCAAAACAGGGACCGCTGCATAAAGCTCGGGATAATCTTCAAAAATAGTAACATTGACCCCGATCTTGTCCATCGCGGATGCGACTTGGGAAGGAAATCTACTGGGGTTTTTGGCATCCCACAAATACAACGGAGTGTCAGCTTCCGGAATGCCTTGATCGAGTTCAGGATTTGCAACCAGGTCGATCAGTTCCATCCCAAACTCTTCATCGCTGTCCTGCTTTTGCGATATATTTACTGGAATAGTCTCACGGCTATCGAGCTTCGCCGTTGTCGGACTGGATGCAACTTGCGGCTCTTGACGATTGCATCCCAAGAGAAATGCAAAGATCAAACTCCAGATCAAGTAGGAGTTTCCAAAGCAATAATTTCCGTTTGGTTCGTTAGTTATTGGGTGCATTGAGGTAGCCTCCGGTATATGTACTTACAATTTTCACCACGTTTACGCCGTCGACAATATCCACCTTCAAAGCGCAAGAAAATTGACGTGTGCGTTTTTTCCATTGGCAGTCATCGCAATCCGGACATTTTGGCCCCTTACATGTGTACTTCCAATCCCGGCGGAGTTTCTTTTTTTGCATCTTCATCGATTACTTGTGCAGAAGCAACTTGAAAGGAAGCGAAAAATGCAACCAATTGAAAAGACGTAAGCAGGTTACGCATAGCCAAACTCCTTGTTGATTCGCCGTTTAAACCTGCATCGCGTAAACCAGCCTCTCGGAGAGTGTTTTAGCTGTCAAGAAAATTCCCAGCATTTATGGCGAGTATTTTCTGCATCGTAGGAGCAGGGTATGAAAGGTCGCAGTGTCTAGGGGTTCGATGTGAGTGGTTGATCGAAACGGTTCGCCGTAATTTGAAGACGAATGGGCTGAATGGCTGTACTAGACCGCTTCGAGTACGATGATGCTACTCTTCGCAAGATCTCTTGTATAATCAGGTTGTCAGATTCCGCACCAAGCTACGGGCACAGTTCCTATGATGACTCCATGGATCGGCGATCTCAAGCCATCGTTCAATTTCATTTTCAGGCGGGCACTGAGCTTAGAGTTCCTCTTGATCGCCTGGATTGTTATTAGCAACTCTTGCACGGCAGATTCGCCTCAGGCGACGATCGCTTCAGACAAACGTCCCAATATCCTTTTTATTTTGGTCGATGACCAATCCCCCTGGGATCTAAAAACCTACAACCCAAACTCCAAACTCGATTCCCCCGTTCTAGATCGGCTTGCAAACCAAGGGATGGTCATCGACGGAGCCTATCATATGGGCTCGTTTTCGGGTGCTGTATGTACACCATCTCGCCACATGATCATGAGCGGAAGAACCCTTTGGCATCTCCCGATTTCCCCCAAGGTCAAGCAGCGTGAGTTGTGCCCACCAAATTTAGAGTTCCAAACGATTCCAGCCGTGTTCAACCGCGCCGGTTACATCACGATGAGGACTTGCAAGCAGGGGAATAGCTACGAGAAAGCCAACGAGCAATTCACCATCAGGAAGGATGCGACCAAACGAGGGGGAACGGCCCAGACGGGAAGCGCATGGCATGCCGATCAGGTTCTCGATTTTCTAAAAGCTCGCGAAACTTCGATTCGATCCAGCCAACAAGTCCCCCCATTTCTTGTCTACTTCGGTTTCTCCCATCCCCACGATGAACGGGACGGAACGCCGGAATTGCTGGCCAAGTACGGGGCTGTGAATCATACCGATCGAAACAACCGACCACCGTCCCACCCCGCCCAACCACCTTTGCCCGAAAACTATCTCCCCTCGCACCCATTTCCGCACGGTCATCCAAAGCTTCGTGACGAGGTCGATGTTTCCGGAGTCTGGGAACATCGCGACGAGAGAACCATACGCAACGAACTGGGTCGCGAGTTTGCCTGTAGCCAAAACATCGATATGCAAATTGGTAGGGTTTTAGATCAGCTCGAGTCGATGGGGGAGTTGGAGAACACCTACATCTTCTACACCTCCGACCATGGTATCGCAATCGGACGGCATGGACTCCAAGGCAAACAAAACCTCTACCAACACACTTGGCGAGTTCCAATGATTGTCAAAGGTCCAAGAATCCCAGCCGCAAGTCGCGCCGAAGGAAACGTCTACCTGCTCGATACGTTAGCGACACTGTGCGATCTAGCTGGCATTGAAACTCCCGAAACCAACGAGGGATTGAGTTTCAAGCCAATCCTCATGGGTGAAAAACAATCTCTGCGAGAGGTCATGTATGGGGTTTATAATGGAGGGACAAAGCCCGGCATGCGGTGCGTCAAGAAAGGGAATTGGAAACTCATCGAGTGGGATGTGCTCGATGGCCAAGTCCGAAGAACGCAACTCTTCGACCTAGACAAGAACCCTCTGGAATTTGTCTCCGAACACCATGACCCTGCGGTTTATGAATTGACGGGCATCCAACCCCAACCCCATCAAACCAACCTCGCAACGGATCCTGCCTACGCAGACAAACTTCAAGAGATGCGGCAATTGCTTCTCTCGGAAATGAAACGCCACGACGATCCCTGGCGATTGTGGAATCAGCCACAAGACCCCTGATCCACTACTTAAAGAACTTGCTGACTTCCAAATACAGATTCGTCAGGCCGATGACAAACAGCAATGCCACACTGATCCATAACCCGATCTCGATCCACTTCGAGCCGTGCAACTCTCGTCGCGTCTTGTAGTATCTAAAATACAGTGCTGCGAAACCTAGCATCGGCAACATCACCGCTTGGGCCGATCCACTGATAAGAACCAACCAAGCCGGACTTGGTAAGACCCAATAGACTAGCAAACAAAGCATCGGAAACAGCGCACTGAGGAACTTGACCATCCGCCCCTGAGACACCTCATCCCTACCGACCAAATTCAGAATACTCAACCCATCGGTGAAGGTTCTTGCATGGCTGGCGTTGGCGACATAGTACGTCGAGTACAGAACCATGAAGGCCCCAAACAAGTAGATCGGAGGTGCCCAACTCCCGAGCACCGGTTCGTACATCGCCGAAAGCGTTTGTATAAGCTTTGACTCCTCAGGCTGAATCCCTGCGCGATGCAATATCCCCGCTCCCAAGATGAAAAATCCAAGAGTGGCGATGGTATAGATAAGCATCGAGACCCAAATGTCGTAATGCATCACCTTGAGCCACCCGCGGGCGCGATCCAGCCAATCGCTACTTCCATCGTCCAAGCCCGTGTGTTTGGCATATCCCTTCTCGATGCACCAGTAAGGGTACTGGATCAATTCCGCAGCACCCACTCCAATAATTCCCACCGTCGCAAGAGCAGTCGTGAGGGCTTTGAGCTTGTCCCCCTCGGGCAAGCCGAACGAAAGACCCTGCAGCCATTCGCTGGCACTGATCGACCAATCGGGTTTGGCCTGCAATCCAATGACCGTTGCGAGAGTAACGAGGGTGAAAATGGCCACCATGGCCGTTGATGCCGATTGAACCAGCGAATACCCCCCATAGAACAAAAGGGCAGCAGTGATGATCGCTACTGGGACAGCCCAATAACGATCGTCCATAGGCCTTGGCAACCCAGCGACACTCATCGAAGTGACAAGCTCTTCATTGCTTTGCGACTTGCCGGATCCTGAAGCGTACTTGGCAAGGTAATCTCGTTTGAGGCCATCGAGTTGCTGTTGGATGTTCTGCGACTCGAGTGCCATCGCCTCTTTTTCGTGAGGGCTTGCCGATCGGGATTTGACCGAAGCGAGTTTGATTTGAGTCTCTAGATTGCCAATCGTTTTGTAGTCAGCTCCCTGCGTTGTCAGCGGCTGAACAATCGAGAGAACTTGGCCAACGCTACCGACGATCCCACCGAGTTGTCCGATGCTACAAAACCACATGAAAAACCAGTACCAAACCAACCAGTTGCCGCGTCCTGGAATCCTTGGGCCAGGAACCGTATTGAGAGCAGAGAGAGTTGGAGTTCCGGTCGATACGGTGAAGCGACCGATTTCAATTTGAGCAAAGACTTTGACGATGCATCCCAAGATGATCAGCCACAAGAGGCTTAGTCCACCGCGAGCCCCAGTAAGGGTCGTGGCGATCAATTCACCACTTCCCACGATGCTTGCAGCGATGATCAGACCCGGCCCGAGATAGGAGAGAATCCCAAAGAAGCTGTTCGGAGGGGCGAGTGTCTGCGTCGGGGATTTCTCAGCCGCAGTAGGTAACTTATCAGTCATCGCAAGGTTTCTTCGACGGCAGGGGTAAGCTTCGTGGATGGCGTATCGATTGCCGAAGCGGTACACTAAAGGGCGGTTTATCGGACGATCTATCTTACTCCATCCCCAAGACACTCCCAGCCATGATTGTCGGCGTTCCCAAAGAAATCAAAGAAGATGAATACCGTGTCGCGATGCTCCCTGTAGGAGTCGAGGAATTGGTCTCTCGCGGGCACAAGGTGATCGTACAAGCCGGCGCAGGGCTTGGCTCGGGACTGGCCGATGAAGCCTACGAAGAGGCTGGAGCGACGCTAGTTGCCTCAGGCAAAGAGGTCTTTGAGCAAGCCGACTTGATCGTCAAAGTCAAAGAGCCCCAGGCGGCCGAATACCCACTGATTCGCAAGAAGCAAGCGTTGTTTACCTATTTCCACTTCGCCGCTGATCGCGGGCTTACGCAAGCCATGATCGATTCCGGAGCGACTTGCTTGGCTTACGAACCCCTCCGTGATGCCCAAGGCCGGTTGCCGCTGCTAACCCCCATGAGCGAAGTCGCCGGTCGGATGAGCATCCAAGAAGGAGCCAAGTACCTTGAGAAACCTCAAATGGGTCGAGGTATCCTTTTAGGCGGTGTACCGGGCGTTCCACCGGCTCACATCACTGTGCTCGGTGGTGGGGTCGTCGGTGCCAATGCGGCGAGGATCGCAGCAGGCTTTCGCGCCGATGTCAACATCCTCGATGTCAATCTCGATCGAATGCGCTATCTCGATGATGTCATGCCTCCGAACGTCAACGTCATCTATTCGGATCGCTACAACGTCCGGGAACAACTGAAACTTGCTGACCTCGTCATCGGATCGGTGCTGATACCAGGTGCCAAAGCTCCCTACTTGGTTCGCAAGGAAGATCTAAAGCTCATGAAGCCCGGAAGCGTCATCATCGATGTGGCGATCGATCAAGGTGGCTGCGTCGAGACCAGCAAGCCCACGACACACCGAAACCCAACGTATATCGTCGACGAAGTACTCCACTATTGCGTGACCAATATGCCCGGAGCCGTCGGTCGTACCAGCACCTTTGCATTGTGCAACGTCACCCTGCCCTGGGTCGTCCAGTTGGCCCAGCAGGGGATCGAGCCGGCGATTGCAGCTTCCAAACCTCTGCGTGAGTCCCTCAATGTGCATCACGGCAAAGTGACCAACGAGGCAGTCGCTAAAACCTTTGGCTACCCCTACGCCGCATAATGCATCGGATAACTTGGCTTAGCAAGTTGTCCATCCTGCTCTCGGTTGCTCTGGCAATCTCATGGCAGGCTCCGACACTTGCTCAAGATCCATTTGGAATCCAGTTCATCGATCAACAGTCCAAGCGACCGATTCCCTTGGTCGAGGTCGAAACCGTTGACCATGTAAGAATGGTTTCTGACAACCACGGTTGGATTGCTATTGATGACCCAGAGCTTTTGGATACCCAAGTCTTTTTTCATATCCGCTCCCACGGTTACGAATACCCCAAGGATGGCTTTGGCTTTACAGGCAAAACCATCACTTGCACGCACGGCCAGCGATTGACGATCGAGCTTCAGCGAGTGCAACTTGCAGAGCGACTCTACCGAACCACCGGACTTGGGCTTGAGGCTCATTCAAAGCGACTAAAAATTGCAGCGTTATCGCATTCGGAATATTCGCACAATCGATTTCCTTTTGAAACTCCCGTGGGATGCGACAGCGTGCTTACGGCTGTCATGGGCGGAAAGATGTTCTGGTTTTGGGGAGACACCCAAGCTTTGCATTATCCAATTGGTGGTAGTTTTCACATGACCGGTGCAACCACCGATCCAAACCTTGGGGATATCGAAACACGACCGCCCATCTTTGAGTACTTTCGAGACGAGCAAAAACGCGTTCGCCCCTTAGCACAAATGCCCGGCGATGGGCCAACTTGGCTCAGCGGTTTAACGGTGCTTAAGGATTCGCAAGGTTCTGAAATCATGCTGGCGAATTATGTGAAGGTGCGAAATTCGCTCGAAGCCTACCGCTGGGGATTTGTTCGATGGAACCCCAAAACCGAATCCTTTGATCAAGTCTCGGAATTCAGCGATGCACCCAAGTTATTTCCGCCATCGCAAGTCCACACGCTTGTGCAAAAGGATCCGACGGGCGACAGCGACTATGTTTATCTTTGCACTCCGTTTCCAAATCGCCGAGTGTTAGCAACCCAAGAAGCCTTCGTCGATCCTCAGCAGTATGAGGGCTACAGTTGCTTGCAAGATGGCACGAACTTTGAAGACCGCAAACTCGATCGCAACGATCAAGGAGAGATTGTCTATCGATGGCGACGAAACACCTTAACACTAACCCAAACCCAAGAGAAAACACTCGTTGCAGAGAAACTCATGAGCCAGTCCGAGCGACTCTATCGCGTCTTAGATTCGGACAACACTCATGAGATTCAAACTCACAATGGTTCGGTGGCTTGGAACCCACACCGAAACGCGTGGTCGATGGTATTTACTCAGTCTGGTGGATCCAGATCTCGATTGGGCGAGATTTGGTATTCCGAGTCCAAGAGATTGGAAGGGCCTTGGAAAAGGGCAAAAAAGATCGCCACGCATCATCAATATTCCTTCTACAACCCCAAGATACATCCTGAGCTTTCGGGTCAAAACGGAAGGGTTCTCTACTTCGAAGGTACCTACACGACGACTTTCTCCGGCAATTCTAATCCCACACCACGATACGACTACAATCAAATCCTCTATCGATTGGATTTGGATTTGCTTTCCGGACTCAATTTCGAACAGTGAACTTGGAGTTTTCTCGAAATCCTACCCAGAAGATGCTATTATGAGGCGATCGATTCCTGCCTAAATCCCCACCTGTCTTTCCCCGCCTTTTCGATCGATTACCGAGAGTTCCCGTGAGTTCCAATCCGCTATTTCGATGGCTTAAGCCAACCGATATCGAGAAAGTTTCAGCGCTGCAGTTGCTGGCTCGCGATGTCGTTGAGGGTGTGACGGGGGGGATTCACCGCTCGAGGCATATCGGAGCGAGTGTCGATTTCAAAGAACATCGACCTTATGTTCATGGTGATGAGATCCGTTCGATCGATTGGAAACTCTACGGTAAGACCGATCGGCTCTATATCCGACAGTACGAAGATGAAACGAACGTTCGTGCGACATTGGTTGTCGACCAAAGCGGCTCGATGAACTACAGCGGATCGCGTTCTAAGGAGATGACCAAGCATGACTATGCGATACGACTTGCGGCAAGTTTGGCTTATTTGTTTGTATCGCAGCAAGACTCGGTCGGGTTGGTGACGTTTGATACAACGATTCGAAAACACATCCCTCCGCGCTCACGTCCAAACCATTTGAGAGTCTGTATGGAGACACTGGCCGATTCCCAGTGCCGAGGAGAGACCGAACTCGGTGGGGTGTTGCATCAACTGCTGAGCATCTGTCGCAAGCGAGGATTGGTGATCTTGTTCTCGGACTGTTTTGGAAACACCGAATCGTTATTCAAAAGTCTTTCGATGCTTCGAGCCAACAACCAAGAGGTCCTTCTGTTTCAGATCTTAGATGACGACGAAATGGATTTTCCATTCCAGAACAGAACGCTATTTCGTTCGCTCGAACTCAAGGAGCA
>JBJSXX010000058.1:0-19526 GCA_046086605.1 Pirellula sp.
GGACAGACACGTGTCGATTCGCATTATGATTGCTAGCAAAGTTCAGTGGCCAAGCACGGGTGCCTGGCACCTTGGGTAGTGCAGTCTAGTTATGCAAGCATTACTTGAATCGCAAAAGAGCTGGATCGATTAGCTTTCGACTAACTCCGTGGTGCTACCCTTGGTGGTGCGGCGACGATCGCTCTCACGCAAAAAGACCTTACGCAACCGAATCACGTTTGGCGTAACCTCGACAAGCTCGTCGTCTTCGACATACTCCAATGCCGCCTCGAGGAACAATTGCCGAGGCGGCCTGAGAATGATGTTCTCATCGTTGCCCGCAGACCGAATGTTCGTGAGCTTCTTTTCTTTAGTCGGATTGACGACCAAATCGTTGTCACGCGCATTCTCGCCCACAATCATTCCTTCATAAACATCGTCTCCTGGAGAGACGAAAAGTTCCGACCGTTCTTGGAGGGCGAAAAGCGAATAGCCCACGGCCTTACCCGGAACCATCGATATCAATACCCCATTAGCCCGTCTTGCCATATCGGGGCCTATCGGTTGGTAACCTGCGAATCGGTGATGGATGATCGCGGTGCCTTGGGTGGCATTGAGCATTTTCGTTCGGACGCCAATAAGACCCCGGGCTGGAATCGAAAACTGCAAGAGCGTGTACTCTCCTCGCGGGGTCATTGTCTCGAGAATCCCTCGCCGGTTTCCAACCATCTCCATGATCGGCCCGATGCGATCTGTGGGAACCTCAACATTGAGTACTTCAAAGGGCTCGTGCAACTGGCCATCGATCCGCTTGAGCACAACGCGTGGTTTCGAGACACTCATCTCATAACCTTCGCGTCGCATGGTTTCAATCAAAACCGATAGGTGCAACACACCCCGTCCTCGAACCGCAAATGCATCTGAACCATCGACGGGAGTCACACGCAAAGCGACGTTGCGCTCGAGCTCCTTCTCCAACCTAGCCTTAAGCTGCCTAGTGGTCACATACTTACCGTCTCGACCCGCCAGGGGTGACGAGTTGATGCCAAAGACCATCTCGAGTGTCGGTTCATCCACTTGCAATCTCGGGAGCGGTACGACTTGGCCCCGATTGCAAATGGTGTCGCCGATTTCAATATTTTCCAAGCCGATTACCGCGACGATATCACCAGCGGTAGCGTTTTCAGTGTCTACACGGCCGAGCTTGTCGAACAGTTGTAAGTTGGCTACCTGGGAGGGGACCACCGTGCCATCTTTGGCGATGTCGACTTGCTGACCTTTCTTCATCGTTCCAGACTGGATCCGTCCGATCGCGATACGCCCAACATAATCCGACCAGTCTAAGTTAGTCACCAGGAGTTGTAGTGGTGCGTCTGGCTCAACATCTGGCCCTGGGATTTTGTCGATCATCAAATCCAATAGCGGTACCATGCTCTCGCCTGGGACGTTCCAATCGTGAGTCGCATAGCCCGAGCGTCCCGATGCATAGATCACATCGAAGTGATCCATGTAATGTTCGCCTCCGAGGTCGACCAGTAGCATGAGCGCTTCTTCGACCACTTCGTCGCATCGAGCATCAGGTCGATCGATCTTGTTGACAACAACGATCGGTTTGACCCCGCACTCAAGGGCCTTCGAGAGCACAAACCGAGTCTGAGGCATGGTGCCTTCGGCTGCATCGATCAGAACCAGCGCACCGTCGGCCATCCGCACTACACGCTCAACCTCGCCACCGAAATCAGCGTGGCCGGGGGTATCGATCAGATTGATCTTGATCCCCTTATACTCAAGGGCAATGTTCTTCGAGAGAATCGTAATACCTCTCTCGCGTTCCAAGTCGTTGCTATCAAGGATTCTTTCCCCTTGAAGCTGCGAATCTCTGAATTGACCACTTTGTTTGAGCAAGCAATCGACCATGGTAGTTTTACCGTGGTCGACGTGAGCGATGATTACGATGTTACGAATGTCTTGACGTCGCATAGAGTCGGACCGATGGGGTTGGGCGCTGGGTGAATACGAAATCAGCCTTCGTCCGAAGCGCGGAAGCTACCGACGAGTGTTGGGCTGTAGCGGCAGATCTGCTCGCCGGGGAAATACAAAGCTAGTTCGCGGGCAGCCGACTCAGGGGAGTCCGAAGCGTGAACCAAGTTCATCTGTCGTGAAGAACTATAGTCACCTCGAATGGTTCCGGGAGCGGCTTTGAGCCCATTGGTCGCCCCGAGCATCTCGCGAACAACGCGGATCGCTTCAAGGCCTTCGATGGCCATCGCCACGATTGGAGCCGAAGTAATGAAATCTTCCAGATTTGGATAAAACGGCTTTGAAACATGCTCGGCGTAATGTTGCCGGGATAGCTCTGGGGTTACCCGAAGCATTTTCATCCCAACGACATTAAGCCCTTTTCTTTCAAATCTCCCGATAATTTCACCGATCAACCGGCGTTGCACACAGTCTGGCTTGAGCAGTACGAGAGTGGTTTCCATGATGATTTCTTCAAAAAACTAAAACTAGGAACTCGGACACGAAGACTCTGAGGCGATTTGCGGGAATTGTCCCGATTTTTCGATCCCAGGCTAGGCGAAATGGAGCTTTTCGATTTTCCTCTCCAACGATACCCTTCTACACAAGGATCAGGGCCTCGTGCTAGAGCAATCCCAAACGAGGCGCATTAGCCCCCGGGCTACTATATGACAGATCCCGACTTTAATCCCTTGTCCTCATTTGTCCGATCTGAGCAACAATGAAATTCAAATTCCCTGTAGTCATCATTGATGAGGATTTTCGCTCCGGTAACGCCTCAGGATTAGGGATCCGAGCCTTGGCAGAAGCCATCGAGCGCGAGGGGATCGAAGTCGCAGGGGTCACCAACTACGGTGACCTTTCTCAATTCGCCCAGCAGCAAAGCCGAGCTTCAGCCTTTATTTTGTCGATCGATGACGACGAGTTTGCCTCCGAAGCCTCGATGCATGCAGCCTTAGCCAACCTGCGTCAGTTCATTTCTGAGATTCGTTTCAAGAACGCTGACATTCCAATCTTTCTTTACGGCGAAACCCGTACCTCAAGACATATTCCCAACGACATCCTCCGAGAGCTCCACGGTTTTATCCACATGTTCGAGGATACTCCCGAGTTTGTCGCACGGCACATCCTCAGGGAAGCGAAGGCTTACGTCGAAGGACTGGCACCCCCGTTTTTCCGCGCGATGATTCACTATGCTCAAGACGGTTCCTATTCTTGGCATTGCCCGGGACACTCCGGCGGGGTGGCATTTCTAAAGAGTCCTGTCGGTCAGATGTTCCATCAGTTCTTCGGTGAGAACATGCTTCGAGCCGACGTGTGTAACTCGGTCGAGGAGCTCGGTCAATTGCTCGACCACACTGGACCGGTAGCAGCATCCGAACGCAACGCCGCGCGCATCTTTGGAGGCGACCACTGCTTCTTTGTGACCAACGGAACATCGACATCCAACAAGATCGTATGGCATTCGACAGTCGCCAATGAGGACATCGTCGTCGTCGATCGAAATTGCCACAAATCGATCTTGCACTCGATCATCATGACCGGAGCCGTTCCGGTCTTCTTGACCCCGACCCGCAACAACCTAGGCATCATCGGCCCAATTCCTAAAGAGGAATTTTCGATCGAAAGCATTCAACGCAAGATCGACGCGAATCCGTTTGCCAAAGAAGCACAAGCCAAGCATCCGGATCGTAAGCCTCGAATCTTGACGATCACTCAGAGCACTTACGACGGAATTATCTACAACGTCGAACAACTTCGTCGCATGCTCGATGGTCAGATCGGCACGCTGCATTTCGACGAAGCTTGGTTGCCGCATGCTGCCTTCCATCATTTCTACAAGGACATGCATGCGATCGGTCCTAACCGATCTCAACCACAAGAATCGATGATTTTTGCCACGCATTCGACCCACAAACTCCTGGCTGGGATCTCCCAAGCGTCTCAGATTCTTGTGCGTGAGCCGGTCAATAAGAAACTCGATCGACATACGTTCAATGAAGCTTACCTGATGCATTCATCGACTTCTCCCCAGTATGCGATCATCGCCTCGTGCGACGTAGCGGCTGCCATGATGGAGCCCCCTGGGGGCACTGCATTGGTCGAAGAGTCGATCATGGAAGCGATCGATTTTCGACGGGCCATGCGAAAGGTCGACGACGAATGGGGTGCCGACTGGTGGTTCAAAGTATGGGGGCCAGATGATTTGGCAGAAGAAGGGATCGGAGAACGCGAAGACTGGATCCTGCGAGGGGATGAGGACTGGCACGGATTTGGTAAGCTCGCCGACGGCTTTAACATGCTCGATCCGATCAAGGCCACGGTCATCACTCCGGGTCTGGACGTCTCGGGACGTTTTGCCGACACGGGTATCCCGGCCTCGATCGTCACAAGGTATCTATCCGAGCACGGTGTCATCGTCGAAAAGACCGGTCTGTACTCGTTCTTTATCATGTTCACCATCGGCATTACCAAAGGCCGTTGGAACACACTCGTTAGCGCCCTGCAGCAATTCAAAGACGACTATGACAAGAATCAACCGATGTGGAAGATCCTTCCGGAATTCGTCCAGCAATACCCGCAGTACGAACGTGTCGGCTTAAAGAATCTTTGTCAGAAGATTCACGATACTTACAAAGCTCATGATGTCGCTCGCGTGACGACTGAGATGTATCTGTCTCCGATGCAGCCAGCGATGAAGCCTTCGGATGCCTTTGCAATGATGGCGCATGACGAAGTCGATCGTGTTCCGATCGATCAACTCGAAGGAAGGGCTACTGCGGTGTTGCTAACCCCCTACCCACCTGGTATTCCACTGCTGATCCCCGGCGAGCGATTCAATAAGTCGATCGTCGAATACCTTCGATTTGCTCGAATGTTCAACGAAAAATTCCCTGGCTTTGATACCGATATCCACGGGTTGGTCGAGGACTCCAACGACGGCAAACTCGAATACTTCATCGACTGCGTACGCACCTAATGCGACCGAATCACCACGAAGATGCATCGCTCGCTTTATGAGGCTTTTTGCCTGACTTCAAATCGGCATGAAGATAGCGACGCTTGGATCGTTACCCAAGATCGCTCGATGCAATCGATTCGATGGAGCGAATTTCGAAGCCACGTCGATCGTCTCGCTCTTTGGTTGCTTAGCAACGGGGTCCAAGAGTCCGACAGAGTCGTCAATCTGGAGCCTAACTCCCATCGCTGGGCGATCCTGGATCTTGCTTGTGCCGCGATCGGTGCGATCCACTCGCCGATCGATCCGCGATGGAATACTAGCCAAAAGGAATCGGCCATCGCATCGCTAGATCCTAAAGCGGTTTTCTCGCCGAGTTTGTCGATCGCTCAAGCACTCGATCAGGCGACGAATTTGCCAAGCGTCGCACAGCAGACCCATTGGCAAGAAACCGATCGCGACGGGCAACTGGCTAACGTTCTTTGGACTTCGGGGACCTCGGCAAATCCCAAAGGTGTGATGCTCAGTCATGGGAATCTGCTCTCGAACGCTGAGGCTAAACTCGATGCGATGCCGCAAGATGCTCAGGACCTTAGGCTCAATCTTTTGCCTTTTGCTCACGCGTATGCTCGGACCTGCGAACTTACGGCTTGGTACCTTTCAGGAGGAATCATGGCCTGCGCTCCTGATAGCCAATCTCTGATCGAGCTTGCTCGGATACTTCGCCCGACGCTGATCAATGCAGTCCCTTCGTTTTACGAGTATGTGATCAAGCAATCCCGAGTGCAATCGCTCGGTGGTCGTTTACGGCAGCTTGCCAGTGGAGGTGCAGCGATAACGGATTCGATTCGAGAACGCTTCAAGAGCGAGTCCCTCTCGATCTTCCAAGGTTATGGGTTGACCGAAGCTTCTCCAGTGGTTTGTTCGAATCGAGCCGCAAGACAAGAAGCTGGTTGTGAAGTGCCAGCGATTCTCGATGGCGTAGGACCGCCAGTACAAGGAGTTCAATTGCGGATCGATCGCGATGACCGTTTGTGGGTACGAGGCCCAGGGGTGATGCAAGGTTACTGGCGTGACGAGCAGGCCAGCTTGCAGCGGATACAATCCGGTTGGCTCGATACGGGGGATTGTGTTTCGATGGGGCATTTGCCCTTTGGCTCGATCCAAATCTCTGGTCGCGCCGATGACATGCAAGTGTTAACTTCTGGTTACAAATTCGCACCTCGGATGCTCGAAGAGTCCATCGAGCAACTCGACTTGATCGGTGGATGCGTTGTGATCGGAAATGGACTTAGGCGTCCCGTTGCGATCGTTAGCCTCAAGGCTGGCTCGTGGGCCGAGGCATCGAGTTTGCTCTCCGAAATACGTCATTTGCTGAGGGATCAACCCGATTACTTGGAGATTTCCCAAGTCGTCATCGCCCGAGAGGCTTGGACGATCGAAAACGGTTTGCGGCACTGGAAAGGTGGAGTCAAACGAAGCGAAATCGCACGCAGGTTTGCTCCACCGTAGCAGTTTCCGGTTAGAATGCGGAGTATTCAGAACTCGATTTTGCCTTCAGTGGCATCGATTCGGTGAGCAACCTTTGGAAAAGCATTGATGAAAAGAAAAGCAGACCGCCTCTATCAAGAGGGGACTTTTGTACTGGCCGACGGGGATCTGGTTCGTGGAAAAAAGATCCTCGATAAACTAATTGCCATCGCCCCAGATTCTCCCATGGCTATCGAACTCTCGGGGGACTTCGCAAAAACCTCCGGGGACTTGGATGAGGCTCTCGATTGGTACGAGCAATTGGTATCGAAGAATTTTGGAGACGAGTGGTGTGGCGTCGGCTACATGGGTTTGGCTGCGACCTTCCAAGCCCAACGCGAACTCGAGAAAGCCGTGGATGCTTACCGTAAAGCGTTGGCACCATTCCGTGCGATCGGTGAATTTGATCGCCTTTGGATCATCAAGCATTTGATCGGTGAGATTCTCATCGAGATGGGGAAATTTCAGCAAGCTGTAGAGGTTTTGGAAGAAGCGTTTCAGGAGATCCGGAACCACCCAAAACGTCAGCGGTATTTGGATTTCTCTTTAGAGATTCGTACTTCCTTAGCGGAATCTTACCGCATGTTAGGACGACTCGATGATTCGACGGCTCAGTGGGAGAAGATTGCCCTTCTGGCCAAAAAGTATGACAACCCCGCGCTGCATGCCTCTGCCCTTGATGGACTTGGTGTGGTCTGCCAGATCCAAGGTCGTTTTGAGGAAGCCAGGGATTACCATACAGAGTCGCTTCATATCAATCGAAATATTCGCTATCTCGAAGGCCAAAGCGTGACTCTTGGGAACCTCGCCAGGCTTCATATTCAAATGGAACAATGGGATCAAGCCGAGCAATACATTCGCAAGAGTATCAAGATTGAGCAGAAAAACGAGAATCTCATCGGGATCGCCTTTGATAAACTGATCTTGGCTGAAATCGATATTGGTCGAATGAACTACGAAGCTGCCGAAAAGAAGCTGCTTCAACTCGAATCGCTCATGTCCCGCGAGGGCTATGGCGACGACATGATTGCAATCTCCTCACAGCTCGGGTACGTCCATCGCATGATGGGCAGGCTCGATGAAGCCTTCGAGCGGCAGTTGGGTGTTCTGGATCGAGCTCGCAAGATGAATCATGGCGATGGGGTTCCGGCGGTGCTCGACGAGCTGGCTGAAATTGAACTGGCTCGAGGAAATCGGGAACAAGCCAAGGGTTATTGGCAAGAAGCCCTGGCACTCTATGAGCGTCTCGGTTCGGAAAGAATGATCGAGAGCATTCGCATGAGCCTTGCGGATCTTGATTCGTTTTAGTGCAACTGGGAATACAACAAGAAGTTGATTCCGATGCGGAATGCATCTTCGCGAACGTAGCCTCTGCATTGCAGCGAGTGCTTGCTCTCCATCGCGCAGCTTAGATCGTTTGGCGAGAAAAGAACGATGATTCGATCGTTCCATTCGAGAGCTTCGATCTCTGCAGGTCCTTCCCGTTTGGCTTTGGCTAAATCGACATCGCCTCGGCCCGGATCGACCAAGCTGACGTTCCTCAGGTCGTAGCCGCCTGGGCCGTCCTTGAGCAGTAGCGGGTGGTCGATCGGAAGCAATTGCCACTTGGCGTCCGGAAACAATTTGCCAAACTCTTCTCGCATCGATTTGGTGAATTCTTCAGAGCCACAGATTGAATCTCCGAGTACCATACCACCGTTGATGAAGTGGTTCCTCATGCCCTGCTGCTCGGCATCGGAGAAGGCGAATTTGGTTCTCCCATGGATGTATGCCAAAGGGTATTTTTCCAGTTCTGGGCTCGTCGCAGAGAGTTTAGGTGTTTTTGGATCCACGAGGGCTTTCGTCTCGCGTCGAAAGACTTCTACAAGGTTGCTTAGGGCTTTTGGTGTTTCATCGCCGCCGCCGCTATGCATGATCTTTGGTAGCGTCAGCGTTCCGCGTTCGAGAACTTGGCGATTCATATCGCTTTGCACGATCTGCACCGCTTCGAGTTTGTCTTTGAGCTCTCTTCCGGTGGCATAGGCTACGACGTTGAGGCCAATCTTCACAGCATTATCGAGTTGGGAACTAACGACCTTAGAATATTGGGGTTTGGCTCCATAGGGTTTCGAGAGTTCCCAGCGGCATGTAAGGCTGATTGGGCTATAGATGATACTGGTTTTGCAGCAGGCTTCGATTCCATAGAGCCAAAAGCCTTCGGGCAAAGCCGAAGGATCGAGCCTTGCTTCGGCACTCCAGACCGGATGGTTTGGAGGGAGCTTTTGAAAGGGCTTGTCGAAGATCATCTCCATTTCACGACGGAAAGAAACATCGAAGGCTTGACCATCGCAACCATCCTGTGCACAGGCTTCTGCGAAGATGAAACCACCCTGGTCGATATAGTCTTTGATCATCCTGCGCTGCTGGGCCGAGAGAACGAATTCTTGGCTTCCGGTGATGAACAAGACTGGGGTTTCAAGCAAATCAGGCAAAGTTGCTCGTTGGAGTTTGATGGTTTGCCAAGCGAGATCACGTTTCCAAGCAAGTTCGATGTGGCCAGTTAGGTGCTGAATACTCTTTCGATGTCGATTCCAATCGCGTTCTTGAGGGTTGGGCGAATGCTGCAACTGACCGATTACCACTTGCCGTTTTCCTTTGCTTAAAAAAAGCAAGGCCATGGCGCGTGCAGCGGTGGACTCAATCCCGGCGGAGCCTTGGGTGACTCCCATGAGTCGCGAGTTCTTGGGGCCGACGATTGCATCGCATCCCTCTCGATACCAATCGTGCTCACCGATGAATCGTTGACCAGAGAGACGACCGACACGTTCCAGACCGTACATGTAGTACATATACCAAGCAGCCGAGCCCGGATTCTGAGTGACTGAGAAATTATCGGCAAGCCAACGGAGGGATTTTTCAAGATCGTAGGCCTCGGCTGCCCCTTGGGTACAGCACTGAATCTGATCGCCTTGGGCTCGGGCATCTTGCGTTGCCGAAGTGTCTTCGAGAATCAGCATCGAAGCGATCCCAGCGCAGGTCATGCTTCCAAGAGGTTTCGGATCACCTCGGTAACCCCAGGTCCCTGCAGCACTCATCTTGTTGAGCCAGTAGGTGCGTCCTTTTCGGATCACTTCTTGAGGTATTTCGATTCCTATGCGGCTTGCCTCCCAAAGAGCCAATACGGCAAACTGAGTATTCGATTCATCAGAGTCACCCCGATCTTGACGATAACCCCAACCTCCGTCGGCTTGTTGGGCTTGGATAATCCATGCCAAGTTGCGTTCGATCAGTGCGCGGTCTCTGCCGGGCTCGGCAAGGCACATCGCCATGATTTGCAAGCTGGCTTCGTAGACTTGCATCGGTGGCTCGCTGCGGATGTAGTCCATCGCGCGGGCGACCTCGGTATCGTTGGGTTTACGACCTGCGCTTAGAAGTGCCAGTACAACTAAACTCGTAAGACCAGTTTTTTGATCTTTGTGACCTTGCCATGCACCTACCGGTCCATCTTTCGCCTGCCGATTCTGAGTCCGTCGGAAGTATTGAAGCAGATCGTCGATCGCTTGCTGGACATCTGCAGGACTTACCGAGCCTTGGGCCATCGCCCAAGTTGGACTCGAGCAAATCGTCATCAGCGAAACGATGCAGGTACACAGCCAGCACATCAACGACCTATACCGCGAGCGGCTTTGGGGCATTCGATCGCAGATGGGCCGACAACTAGGTTTCTTGGAAGGTTGATTCATGCTTGGGATTCTATCAAATCCGATTGCACAAATCGACCAGAAGAGATCAGGCCAGGAAACACAGAGGTTTATTGGTTCATGCGAACTCGGACGGGTTCTTCACCAGGGACGAGTGTGTTTGGATAGGGAACGACAGGAATATCCAGCAGATTGCCGCTTGACGGAGGGGCAACTGGATTGCTTTGAGGAACGGCGCCTGGAGCAGAATTCAAGGCGCTCGAAATGCTTTCGGTCACAACCCCTACCTGGCGATAGATACCACTTGCCTGTTGGGATACTTGCCGGGAACGATCGACGAGCTGATCGATGTTGGCTGTTCCGCCGATGCTTGTGAGCAAATCTCGGGCAGGCTTGAGGTTCGGATCGATTTTCAAAGCCTCGGTTAGATGCTGCTGCGTGGCAGGAATATTCTTGCGTTGGAATAGCAAGTAGGCCATTTGATACTGAGCCATGGCAGGCGTTTCGCATTGTGACAACTCGGCCATCGATCCGGTTGAGTCCCCTGCATCGAGCATCGCCCCAGCGAGTGCATGCCGATAGGATTTATTGCTCGGTTGCAATTCGACCGCTTTGCGAAGATGCTGTTGGGCGGAGGCCAGGTCACCGGTCTTGGCATAGACTCTGCCGAGTTCCATGCATGCATCTGCATTGTTCGGGGCGACCTGAATGGTTCGTTGATAGAATTCGATTGCCTTGGCAGTGTCTTGTTGGCGATCGTACAAACGCGCAGTGCTCAAAAGCGCGACGGCATTCTTGGGTTCGGCTTCCAAAGCTCTCGAATATCCATCAAGCGCCTTGGCATAGTTCCCTTGCGTTTCAAAGTAATTGCCTTGGGCCACGAGAATCTCAGGAGCGATGCTCAATGGATTGTTGGCCGATTTGCTTTCGCCGTCAGCGTTTTCCATCGAGGATGCCGAGACGGGGGTAAAGGGTGCTGCGATGGCGGTTTTGGTCTTGGAATAAGCCGAAGAGACGGCTGCTCCGACGGATGAAATCTGATTCTTGACACCTTGGCCAGCGCTGGACATGCTGGACATGGAGAAGGCCGAAGCTTTGTTTCCTGATTGCGAGGCGCAGCCGGTGAGGCTCAAGCCTGTTAGCACAGCCACAGAAAGCCAAGTGTGAAGATGCTTATCCGCCGGCTTGGTGGTTGCATTTGGTCTTGATTTGCCAGCATTATGTCGCTCTTGCATCATCCATTCCTTTGGTAGAATCGCTACAATCGTGTTTTCTTCACACTCGGCAACCCCGCTGCGGTAGCTTGAAAAAAACCCGGAAAAGTTTCCCTAGGTTTCCTGGATGGCAAAAGCTTATGTCTGGCTCTGACAAGAAAACTCCCAAAAAGCCGTCCCAGGGCAACGTAGATACTATGCCTACGCCGAGTTTGCTTCAACGCATGTTTGGTGGAGCATCGCTCGGGCAACTGTATCATTTTTGCAACCGTCTCTCGACGGGCCTTCGAGCCGGCGTCGATCCTTTACGACTGTTGGATGCGGAGTCCAAAGCCGGTGCCACGCGTTATCGCGATGCTGCGAAAGATACGGCGGACAAGATCAGGCTCGGGTACACATTTTCAGAAGCGTTGCAGTTGCAGAAAGGTTTCTTCCCACCGCTATTGATCAAGATGATTTCGGCGGGGGAAGAGTCTGGGCAAGTAGACCGAGTTCTGGGGTACATGTCCGACTATTACCAAGACCTCAAACGAACGCGGCAAGACTTCATTTCACAGATCACTGCACCGGTGATTCAATTGCTTTTGGCGATCTTGATCATTTGCGGCATGATTTTCATCAATGGATTTTTTCAATCGGGTGACCCCAACGAGAAACCCTTCGACATCACCGGAGTCGGACTTCGGGGCATCAATGGGGTGATGATCTTCTTGGGGATCCTATCGGTGATCGTATTGGTGCTTGGTACCATCTGTGTTGGCATTTGGAAGAACTGGTACAACTGCCATCAGACCTTGGTTCCTTTGGTTCGCAACGTGCCTGTGATCGGTCCAGTCTTTACCACAACGGCGATGAGTCGATTATCGATGACCCTTTCGATGATGCTCGGTGCAGGGGTTGAGGCCAAGCGGAGTGTGCGTGATGCGGTCTTGAGCACCGGGAACTATTACTACATTTCAGGGTTGCCTGAAATCGAGTCAGGCATCCAACAAGGCAAATCGCTCTCGGAGAGTTTTTCGGAGCCGAAGCGATTGCCAGACGAGTTCATTCAGACCCTCGAAGTCGGCGAACTCAGTGGTGCTGATAGCGAATCGCTCGAAAGACTGGCGATCCAGTATCGGGAGAAGGCTCAGATAGCGCTCAAGCAATTGGCAGTGGCTGCTGGTTTTTTGATTTGGTTCATGATCGCTGCGATGATTATCACCGTGATTTTCATGGTGTTCATGCAGTATCTGGCAATCCTAACGGGTAATCTTCCCAAGTAGATCTCAAGATTACCTCATCGATGATGTCCAAACGCGATCCGCATCTTGCGTTGCAACTGTCCGAGGCTGGTCCTCGTCCGATTGCAGCGTATTTGCATATCCCCTTTTGTTATCATCGTTGCGGCTATTGCAACTTTACGCTGCTTGCTGGCCGAGAGGATCTTCATGAGCGATTCGTCGATGCGATTGGAACTGAACTCTCTTGGCTTGGGATCCCTCAGTCGGTCGAGACGATTTTTCTAGGTGGGGGGACACCGTCGATTCTGAGCACTAAACTCATGGGGCGACTTCTCGATAGCATTCGAACTTGGTTGCCGATCCAAGGGGCTCGGGAGTGGACGATCGAAGCAAACCCACGGGATATCACACGTTCAAATCTGGAGCTTTGGCGCAGCTTTGGAATCAACCGCATCAGTATCGGAGGGCAATCATTTCAAGCACGTAAGCTCAAGGTGCTCGAACGAGACCATTCCCCAGAGGAGCTTTCGAAGGCGATCGAGCTTGCCCTCACGTACATGGATCGCGTCTCGCTTGATTTGATCTTTGCAGCACCCGGCGAGACACTCGATGAATGGCAAGCGGATTTGAAGGGATGCATTGGTAGTGGGATCGGACATGTGTCGACCTATGGATTGACTTTCGAGAAAGGTGCTCGATTCTATGGCCAACTGGAGCGGCACCAAATTGCTAAGGTCGACGAGCAGCTTGAGCTCGATATGTATAACTTGGCGATCGACACTCTAGGTGCTGCTGGGTTTGAACACTATGAGATCTCGAATTTTGCTGCTCAGGGGCAAGCTTGTTTGCACAATCAGGCTTATTGGAATTCGGATCGATGGTGGGGATTTGGCCCGAGTGCGGCAAGTTACTTAGGGAGTACTCGCAGTGTGAATCATCGAGGAACCCTCCAGTACTTGCGCAGGATCCAAGAGGAGTTCTCACCGATCGATGAGCAAGACCATTTGACTGAGGATCAGCAGAGTCGAGAGCGTTTTGTTTTTGGGATGCGTCTGCGCAAGGGGGTGGTTTGGGATCAGATCCTAGCAGGGTTCTCAAGAGGCACTTGCGAAGCGATCCAAAGGACACTAAAGAAGCATATTGCACAGGGTTGGATCGAGCAGGTGGGCGATTGCGTGCGACTGACCCGAGCCGGGCTTGTAATCAGCGATGGCCTTTGGCATGAGTATTTGACTTGTGACTGAAAAGCCTGAAAAGGTACACTACCCGAGAATTTCAAGTCGCAACTGAAGTTGCTCTTCGCTATTTAGACACAACACATCAACGGTTGCGCGTCCGATATTTGTCTTGCCAATTATGGTTATGCCCTGCCACTCAAAATGATCCTCCCACTTGTGTCTGCGAGGATGGTATAGCTGAGAAATCATACTTGTTTGCGGATCGAATCCTGCGATGTTTGGCCCCTTGTGGAGATTGCAGTCGATACAGGCAAGAGCCAAGTTATCGAAATTGTTGCTACCTCCATGTTTCTTTGGGATAATATGTTCGATGTGTAGTGTGGCGAGAGGCGACTGCGATTGATGAAGCCCGCAATACTCGCATCGATCGTCGGCACGCTCACGAACTCGCCTTCGTAATTGAAAATCCATTGAGAGCGTTAGCCGTTAGTTAGTCTTTTCCTTGCTTTCGCTTGGAGCGTAGAAATGAATTTGTTGGCTCGCACGTAGCCTTCATATTCCGCTTTCTCAGCGTCGGTCAGGTTTCCTTCGGTATTTCGCTCTGCAAGGTTTTCGATCCGATCACGTATCGCGGGATCCCCCCTGTAAAGCAGTATTGCTTGAGCCTGTTGCGGGGTAAAAAGCTCAACGATGCCATCGGTTGCTCGATCGAACGCTTCGATATCAAATATTGATGACGGCAAAATGCACCCCAGCGATCAGCAAACAACGAATCAAAAAACCTCCACTGGCTTGGGTTTAGTATTCCCAGCAACATGGATGATTGTCAAGACCCAAAGTGGACCTTCTGTATTCGGGCCCGCACGAGGGCGGGAACAGCGGCGGGGGCTTGGGTAGGCTTTTTGTAGCCCCAAGTCATGGCCCCACCGGCGTGAAGCCGGGTAGTGGCCCCAATAGTAACACCCACAATCACACCCCAAGAGCCGTTTATGCTGACCGATCTATCGAGCAAAGCCCCCTACGCGGCTTTAGTCTCGGGGCTCTGGAAAGGCTTCCACCGCAAGCTTCTTTTCCGGCAAGTAATTAAGCTGCATATCAAACCCCAAGACTGCAGGTCCTTTGCGCCTTTCAGTTTCTTTGGTAGGTGAATGATCAAATCTGCATTTGAGCCAAATGATGTCCTCTTGAACCGCCACCGCTACCGGATAGCTCCATTCGCCAAGATCCGTGCAAACCACTTTCCGGCAATCGCTGTCGACCAGATAAAGGCGATGCGACGAGTCGTGACAATCTGAATGCGGAAATTCAAAACACAACGCCCCTCCTTGAGGTAGCGGGACGACGTCGGTGAGCGTCCATATTGGTTTGAAGGGGATTGTATAACTAGCCAGTTGCTCTCCGGTATCGGGATTGCATTTGGCTATCGCTGTTGGGGAGACCGTCCACATCGCTTTGTCTGCCTCCGAGTAACTCATATTGAGAACATCCGAAGGGAATCTCGATATGGCATCCAAATCGCTATCCAGGATCTGGGTCTTCGATTCACCAAGGTGATTTACAGATAATAACCATAGATTGCCATTGTCCTTATTGACGGCGATTCGCCAAAAGGGATCAACTAGATCACCTCTCCACCCCAGTTCTTTCAGCAATTCCAATTCTCTTATCAATTCTCCCTTGATCGAATAAACGTAGAGAGTCTTAGGTTTGCCATCCCTCCTCCCGATGAGGTAAACCTTGCTATGTTTATCATCGATCGCACCTTGTGCCCCTTCCGATCCTCTCCCAAAGCCAATATCTTTTTCGATTGGAGCACCCACGATAATCTTTTTACCGCTCGCATCAAACAATTGATGAAACGAACGATCTATGGTTCGCTTTTCGCCAATTCGATCAATCGTGTGCCCCTCCGGAGCAATCGACGGATTTGCCAAATCGCTTTGGGGCAATTTGATCTTCCACGGAATTAAACCTAGATCAAGCACCTCATCATCCTCGTGCTCATCGCAGTCAAAAAACAACTCCGCCGACCAAGCAATTTCACGATCAGTCGTGACTGTTTTGAATGCTTTTATTTTGTGTTTCCCATAAGGAACATTTTGAAATTCAAATGATCCATCTGGTTGGAGCGGAATTCTTTCAATATAGCGAATATCTTCATATTGGATGTATGCAGTGGTTTTCGATAAATCATCCGAAGCCTCTTTTTTGGATTCGTCTTCGAGAACGAATCTTCCTCGAATCGCACGTACCTCCAAATCGAGCGTTTTGTTTTCTCCCGGTCGAATTTTGAATTTCCTGTCAATATTCCCTGTACGATTTTGGAGTATCCACTCTCCCGGAAAGCACCTTGGAATTTCCAAGGTCTGATCATCAAGTAAAGTAACCCTGTAGTCTCCAGAGGATGCATCCATAGGAAAGCGACTAATTAACAGATTTTCGGCCGGCTGGATTTTGGTGTTTCGCGCGGGGCGAATCTGGAGGCTAGCCCAAGGTTGTAATTGGATGGACTCTAGCCTGCGAAGTTCTGAGAGACCCACGGACGCTACCCCTTGCTCATTCCATATTTCTACACAGTCGCAATTTTGCGGTAATGGCAACTGCATCGTGCCACTCTCAGATCGCACGATATCAAGCGGTTTCCGATCATCACTAGTAATCTCGCCGTTGATAGGATAGTTCACTAGATCGTCGAAATTGTAGATTACATATCTGTTTGCTGGTAGGTAATAGAACTCCTCGACAGGTTTCCCTTGGCTGTCGACCACGGGAATCTCTCTTGGCTTGTCGATGGTATCCAAGTCGATTTTCACCGGAGTAAATTCGTCGATGCTTTGTGCATCGAGGCTTCGAGGCGAGGCAAATCCCCATGGCAATACAATCAGTCCCAGGGTTACCATCGTCATCAAGGTAGAAATAGCTCGCCTATACCGAGAACCGTACAAGTCGAATTTCAGGAAGCGTATTCTCTCGGATAAAGTTCGAAAGCCTCCCGAGCGCGCCATCGATAGGGCAGGGGCGGGCATTGTTTGTCTTGCTTGGTCTTCCAGTAGTCGTACCAAGAGTCCCGCGTAGGAGGTATGCTCCAATTTCGCTGCTCGGATCGCAAGTTCGTCGCAGGCAAGTTCCATGGCTAAATAATACCGACGGGCTGCGAGCCATGCAGGTGGCCAAAAGAACAGAACGATCGAGACGAACGTTGGAAGCAGATTCCACCACAAATCGCTACGTTTGTAGTGTGCTAATTCATGGGCTATCCCCATGCGGCAGCCTTCGACCCCAAAGCGAGATTCGAAGTCCGTGGGGAGTACCAACCGCATCGCTCCTGAATAAACGAGCATTGGTACAGAGGCCGCGCTGGACAGTTGAATCTGAGGCATTTGCCGGATCCCTAGAGACTTTGCGATCTGTTGGCCCAGAGCCAGCAAGTGCGATGGAGCACGGTGCGTCGAACGCCGCAGAATATGGATCGTCTTCCAAGAGCGATAGGTGGCAACCATTGCCATGCACGTAGCACCAAAAGACCATAGGGCAATAGCATGCCAAGGTTGGATCGAGCGAGATCGGCTCGATGGCTCGAGAGATATCTCCCTCGAAGATTCCAGTCCAGGTACCGAGGGCTTCTTGAAAGATGCGTCGGAGGGTGTGTCCGTGGTCTTCGAGGAAGCATCGGAAGCTTGATCGCTGGCGATCTGAGTTGACTTGGAGACGGTGAAATCTTTCGAAACCTGTTCGTTTGAGGGCGCCCATGCAGACGGGACGATTGGCACGCGTGGTATCCATCGTGTTTCCAATGAACCAAAGAAGGAAGTTGGGACGATCACCCAAAGAAGTGTTTTGATGTAAACGGCCCGCCACAACCAGGAACGGTGGTTAGCCGTCAGCCGCAATGGCAACTTCTCGATGATGAAAACAAGGAGCACCGAGATGGCAAATCCGAGGAGACCTTGCGCCAGAGCAATCCATAAATTGTTGCTACTCATTTTGATTTACCTCGTTTACGGGCCTGGGCACTCGTGTCGGCTTCGAGACGCTCGACGAGTTGCTTGAGTTGCTCGATTTCCTCGGCTTTAAGAGGTTGGCTTTGGGTCAAGTAGGCCGCCAGGGGGACGACCGATCCACCGAGTACACCATTGACAAAGTCACCGACAAGATCCGTTAGGACCTCGGAGAGCGATTGTTTGGGGCTGTAGTGAAAAACGTTATCGATTTTTTTGCGAGTCAAAAAGCCTTTCTTTGTCATCCGCTCCATCATGGTCAGCACGGTCGTGCGGGCTTGGCCTGTCTTTTCGTTCCAGTACTGAGCGACCTCGCGTACCGAGATCGGGTGATTTTGGTCGATGTATTGAAGCAATTCCCATTCGACTCTTCCGAGCGACGCTGGTTTTTTGACCATCGCATATCCTTTCAATCAAGCTTCTTTGGACGACAACGGTAGTCATCGTATTGCATACTACATGCGTAGTCAATCAGGGCTTTTGTTTTTTATCGGAATTCCGCTGATCGATTCAGCGCGTATTACTCGTGATTGTGGTCATCACCTTCGCCACGTCGGCTGGCCCGCATAGTAGCAGGCACACTCCGCAGTGCCGTCAGCCAGGGATCGAGGGAAACGGATTTAATTCATAGAACGGCACAGCGGAGTGTGCGTACAACCTTTGGGCAGCTACGAATGCCACGAGCTTCGTGGTGCTCGACCTTTGGGTCCGGGATGCTCATCCGATTGTCAACGAACACTTTCTTTGAGAGGTTTGATTCTTTTCTGGATTTCCGGGTAATGAGCCAATGAATTGCCCGGCCGAGGAATGCTCGATACAATTGGCCAAAAGTACGCTGCGATGGCATGTTCATGGGGCAGATCAAAACTGGAGAATAGGAAACTGACATGGAAAAGCAAAAATCAGTCGCCGATGCTGCCAGACCCATTTTTGAATCATTGAAAAGCCAACTTGAAACGGATCACTTGAATCGGTTCGTGGCTATTGAACCCTGTTCGGGCGAACATTTTATCGGTGAAACGATAAGCGAAGCGATTTGTGAGGCGAGACGACATTATCCCAACCGGCTTGTACACACATTTCGGATAGGGCATGCCGCTGCGGTACACTTTGGAATGCAAACACGATGAGAGGGGTCGTCGATGATTCAGGCAGAGCAATCCTACCGATCGAGATTCTTTGTCCTAAATATCCGAGGGGAGTTCAAGTCGACACTTGGATCGATACTGGTTTTACGGGTGATTTGGTGCTACCTCAATCCTTGATTGACGATTTGCAGTTGGAAATCACAGGTTCGATCGATGGCGTCCTGGCAGACGGATCAGCAATTGAGCTATCAACTTACCACTGCGAGCTCGATTGGTTCGGTAAACGAAGGTCATTGGAGTTGATTGCGAACTCAGGCCAGACGCCATTGCTGGGCGTCGGACTATTACTCGCAAAAGAACTCCGAGTCGATTACTCGAATCTTGAATTGACCCTAACACTCAAACCCAAACGAACAAAGTAGCAGGCACACTCCGCTGTGCCGTCAGCCAGGAGTCGCGTCATTTCGGTGCGTAGGTTCGAGTTCTTCCAACCAGGGCATAAGCGATGCAACGTCCACTATCGACCGTTATTCTTACTAAGGGAGTTATCTTTGTATCCTTCGCGGAAAACTTGCCTCAAGGCATACCATAACGCGATGGAAAGGGACTGTTGCCACGGTTTTCTAATGGAATCCTATCTGCCAGGACTTTTTTGTCG
>JBJSXX010000059.1:0-5306 GCA_046086605.1 Pirellula sp.
TTTGTCATTAGATTGAGGCCGATCCAAAACCCACAAAAGCTGTGATCCTTGTTCACTGACGGGTTTTAAACTTTGCGCCCATTGCTCATCGATAGAGCCGGATGCGATCACCCATTGCGGAAAGTCAAGATTCGACTCGGGGAACCCATCACCTGAATCTTTGACCTCCCACGCGACATCCAGTCCCGGTTGGGAAAGCGGGACGCTTGTGGCGAAATACCATAACGAATCCTTTGGATCTTGCTGCTTCGAATCGACACACCAAACCTTGGCGTTCCTTTGCTTACCGCGATAAACAAATTGTCGGTTATCGAAAGGTTGATCATCCCCCTGCAATTCGAGGATCAACGGATCCGTCCCTTTGGCCTCCAACAATTCAGGGAGGGGAACTTGCACAATTTGTTGCTCCCCTGGAGGGACGAACACATCCAACGATTCGCCCGGTTTTCGATTTCCCTGCGAGTCTAACCAGCGAAGCGATAGCTTATCCATCTTCGAGAGTGCGGAGTTTCGGACCGCAACGCGCTCGATGTTCTGCGCTGCGATCGCAGGATCGTCATCGGATTTCATCAACACCGCTATAGAAGCATTTCCCATGTTCTTGGCCTGGCAAACGAGGGGGACTACAGTCACCTCAGAAGGCCACTGCATGGATCCGAGCGATTCGATGGAATTCCCCTCTTGGAAATCCGAAACAATTGCAACCTCTGCATTCTTCACGGATTCGTCCTGCGTATCTTCTTGCTTCAAACGATCGAGTGATTGAAGCATTCCTTTTCCTAGATCGCAGGCGAACCATGATGGTGTAAGTCCTTCAAGGCTCTTGCTTGCAAACGATTGGCGCTCGGAAGCAGCACAACTGCGCGATTCTTCAAGCGAGTGGAGCGTTACGATTTGGTCTGTTACGGCATAGACAGCGATCGTATCTTGCGGGGCACTGTCCATGATGTACTGTCGAGCTTTTTGGATCGCTTGATCCCAAACCCCTTCTCTTCGCATGCTTGCACTCGCATCGATCAGCAAGACTCTTTTTACAGCAGGCGGACTCGAACTCTCTTGCTGCACTAGGGTCTTCAGATAGGGCCTAGCAAACGCAAATGCAAGCGCCAAGAGAATCAGCGAACGAAGCAACAATAGCAACCAATGGTCAATACGATTGCGACTGGTTAATCTTGGAGTCGTCGCGTCCATGAAGATGACGGAGCTAAAGTCCATCACCTCACGTGGCTTTTTACGCACCAAATGCACGAAGATCGGAGCAAGGATAGCCAACCCAGCTAAAAGGTACAGGGGGGTAAGAAAGCTCACGATGCTACAGCCCCTCCTCGCATCGAAAGGAACGAACTCAACACCAACTCCATCGGATCGGTCGTCTTGAAAACAACACTTTGTATACCCAGTGGAGCCAAGAGATCTTCCAGAGACCTGCGATGATCTTCAAAGCGCTGGCGATAACTTTGGGCCATCATTGTCGAATCGACGAATCTTTCATCCCCCGTCTCAAGGTCACGAATCAGGACCGGCCTTTCATGCTGGAACTCAATTTCGAGCGGATCTAGCACTCTGAGTAAAACAACCTCGTGCCGACGAGCGCGAAGAAAAGCCAGGGGAGCCCTCAAGGATTCAAGATCCACTAAGAAATCCGAAACAATCACAATCAAACTGCGGTGCTTAACCAACTCAGACATTTGTGCCAGTGGCGCTACCAGATCGGTTGATCGCCCTCCGCATGGCCTCGATAACATCGTTAGAATTCGTTGAAATTGGCCCGGTCGAAATCGGGCCGTTAACCAATCCGTGACTTCTTGGTCAAAACTCAGCGCGCCAACGGCATCCCGCTGTCGCAGCAAGAAAAGAGCGAGTGTTGCGATCAGCGTACGCGCATATTCGTGCTTGCTGTATTCGATCGAGCCATAATGCATCGACTTGCTCTGGTCGATGACCAAGTAGCAACGACGGTTTGTTTCATCCTCGAAGCGCTTCTGGTAGTAGCGGTCGGTTCGAGCATAGAGTTTCCAGTCGATCGTCTTTGGATCATCCCCGAGTGAATAAGGGCGATACTCACTGAACTCGACTGAAAAACCATGTTTTGGACTTCGGTGAAGCCCTGTCTGAAAGCCGTCGACCACCTTTTGCGCACGCCATTGGAGATTACGGACGGCCATGAGTGTTTTCAGATCGATCCACTGCGATCCAACAGATTGCTTCGATGCACCGGCATTGTCTGATGACACGATTAAGTCCTGTCGCTCGATCAATCAATTGGAAAGTCATCGAGTAGTCGTCGGATAACGGATTCGACACTCAGCCCCTCAGCTTCCGCTTTGTAGGATAGTAGCAGCCGATGCCTGAGCACAGGCGCTGCCAATGCGCGAATGTCCTCATACCGCACATGAGCCTTTCCTTGGAGCAGTGCTCTTGCTTTGGCCCCGAGTACCAGCATCTGTGCTGCCCGCAATCCAGCACCCCAAGTCACGGCGTGGTTCACCCAGTCCTTGACCCCTGCTTGTCCAGGCCGTGTTGCTGCAACCAACTTGACCGCGTAGCTTGCAACCTCCTGTGCTATGGGTACACGCCGAACCAGTCCCTGAAATTGCGAAATATCGTTTGCATCGAACAACGGTTGAATCGGGTCTGCTGTCCGACTCGTTGTATCGAGCACAACCTTGAGCTCGTCATCGAAAGGCAGGTAATCGATGAGAACGTTAAACATGAACCGGTCGAGCTGTGCCTCGGGCAGCGGATAGGTCCCCTCCATCTCGATCGGGTTTTGGGTCGCAAGCACGAAGAAAGGCTTGGGCAATGCGTATCTCTTTCCTGCCGCCGTGACCTGATGTTCCTGCATCGCCTCAAGCAATGCGGATTGTGTTTTGGGAGGAGTTCGGTTGATCTCATCGGCCAAGATGACGTTAGCGAAAATAGGTCCCGGTACAAATCGCAGTTCTCTGCGACCATCATTGTCCGTTAGGATCTCAGTACCAGTGATATCTGCTGGCATCAAATCCGGAGTGAACTGTATCCGACTGAAATCTAAGTGAAAGGCTTGTGCAACGCTCCTTACTAGCAGAGTCTTTGCCAACCCAGGCGCGCCGGTAATTAGGCAGTGAGTCCCGGAGAACAAGCAGATCAGCAGTTGCTCGATCACTTGTTTTTGCCCAACAATTGTTTTCCCGAGCTCGCGTTCGAGCAGAACTCGTCCCTTTTGAATCTGTTCGAATAGCTCTGCGTCCGATTCCGGATTGGCCTCTACCCCTGTCGTTGTACTCAACGTCGCCTCGCTCTCTTTGGTTTAGTGTGTCATTGCATAAGTGACAATGTTGATACCCATGGGATAAGCTTTCTTGACCGAAAACTCTTCGAAGTACCATGGATCCTCCCCTTCGCGTTCCCAGCCGTCTCCTAAGTCTGTATTGTGACAGATGAAAACCATGATCCTTCCAGCATCATCGTAGATCGCTCGGTAATGCGGAATGCTTGTGTCTGATCCGTACCGAGGCTCCCAAGTAACTCCACTTTGGCGACCGTTCCATGCCGAATGGATCGATGGCAACTGAGGCTTTTCTTTCAAGTCGTAGACGCAATGAAAAATTTCATGCTCGAAGGGAACCTCTTGGGGCTCCCTATCCGGGAACACCCGCTTGATCTCGCGATGAAAATTCTCGTATTCCTCGTCCCCCCAAAAGTCATCGACCATCAAGAACCCCCCATTGTTGAGGTACTTTCGCAATGCCAAGACCTCCGGCTCATGAAACATCAAATCCCCAGGCTCGATGATGTAGATGAAGGGGTATTCGAATAACTTTGGATCGGTTAACTGCAAGACGATTGGCTCGGGATTCACTTTCAATGTCGTCAATTGCTGTAAACGCAAACTGAAATTCAATTCACTGTCTCGAAAATCAGTCGCCCAGCCACCTCCACGTCGATATCCAGACGAATCGTATTTGATCCGAACGAACGTAAAAGTATCCTTGATAAACTTCTTATCCACGTCCCAACTCGGTACACCATCGCGACCAACAGATTGCCAGTCCCGACGATACCGCCGCCCACCCGGCGGCTGGGCCAAAACCAACAGGCCGCTTGCGATCAGCACTAAACAGGTTAGCACTACCTTCCAGTTCATCTTCAGGTAACTCAATGCGCTCGCTCCTGCGGGTACCAATTCGTTCAGTAACTAACTCTAACTTATAGGATTTTCCAAGTTCCTGGGGGCTCTCGCAAGCAAAATCCTCATTCCCTTACCTAGTTTGATCGAGGATTCGCTCGAACCTCACTGTAAAACGCCTGGGAATCAGTCATACTACTGATGAGCTAACTCTCGCTCGAATACTCAAGCACATCAAACCTAACCTATGAACGTTTGTTCCGCTCGATTCTTGCGTTTCGGCCATCGGATTCCTCTTGGGATCGCTCCGTTGCATGCCGTGCTGCTTTTTGCACTAGTAGCGTTGACTTCGCTCTCAGTTCTCGAAAGTACTTGCTGTGGCCAGGACAAACCCGACAGTGTGATTGCGAATCGAATCGATCATCATTTCGAAAATAGTGTACGTCCTCTCCTCGTTTCCAAGTGCTTCGAATGCCACAGTTCTTCCACGGAACAAAACGGCGGACTTGCACTGGATTCTCTTGAAGCAATCCTCCGAGGTGGTGACTCTGGAAAAGCTCTTCAAATCGATTCGCTCGATGAGAGCTTGATGATTCGCGCCGTTCGTTATCGAGACCCCAAGTTACAGATGCCTCCTGACGGGAGATTATCAGCTGCAGAGATCAAGACACTCGAGGATTGGGTTACGGGGGGGGCTAAGGTATCCGAGGATTTTGAGAAGTCCCCCTCGAGTCGCTCCGTAAAATCAAGTGCACTCAGTGTTCAGCAAGCTCGTGAGCATTGGGCTTACCGACCCATCGCCAACCCCAGTGTCCCAGAATCTCAGGAGAGCAACCCGATCGACGCTTGGATCTCACAAAGATCTTTAGAGCTTGATCTAGTTCCAAGCCCCTTGGTGGAGGATCGTGTTTGGGTAAGACGCTTGGCGATCGATCTGCATGGACTTAACCCCACGATGGAAATGTTCGCCCAAGCCGATAGGGTCTTACAAGGCACCGATCCAACACTTTTGGAACAGGCAAGGTTACAACTAGTCGAGGAATTCTTGCAGTCTCCGAGATTTGGCGAACGTTTCGCAAGACACTGGATGGATGTCGTTCGATACGCTGAGTCTTTAACTCTTCGGGGGTTTGTCCTTCCAGACGTTTGGCGTTATCGCAACTACTTGATCGACGCGTTTAACCGGGATCGACCTTTT
>JBJSXX010000060.1:0-2101 GCA_046086605.1 Pirellula sp.
GAGGTATTTGCGATTCATCCACCGAGGTTGCGACGCTTAACAGGGCATCTTTGAGCCAAAATGTCGATGGTCCTTGCGGGATTTTTGCCGAAGCCTTGACGATCAGTTCAAGCGACCAAGAAGCGGAGCTCGGATGACGAACGGCTTGCAGGACTTTGAGGATCTCCTTAGCTCGCTGTTCGTATTGGGTCGACGAGAGGCCATCAGGAAAAAGGTCTTCTTGGGGGAAACGATCGGAGGCTTTCGCGGCTCGACCAAGTAAATCGCGGGAGGCGATCCAGTGAGCCTGTTTGAGGATCGCATCACGGTCATCGACGGCCGGAATCCGATCGAGCAGAAACGCAGCATCTGCAGGTTTACCAATTTCCGCGAGACGCTCGACGGCGACAAGTTGCTCGACGGCGCTCGTGGTATCGGAGGCTTTGCGAGGACGCCTCAGGAGAGCCAAGGCTTCGTCTCGGGAGAGTTTTTTTGCATCGGCAATGGGACTAGTCGCTTGGCTGGAAGCAGGTGCGACACTTGCTTGTTGATTAGCGACATATCGAATCCGCCAGATTCGACCGCTGGTACGATCGCGATCGGGGTGTTCCAAGGGGACTTCGTAGTGTCCGATGATTTTGTTGTAGAAGTCTGCGATGTAAAGGCATCCATCGGGTCCAAACTGCAGATCGACAGGGCGGAACCAAGGGTCGTCGCTGGTGAGCAGATCGGGCATTTCGACAGCTTTGGCCGTGGCACCGAAGTATTCGAGACGGTTGCGATTGATGCGGCAAGTCATGACGTTGCCGCTAAGAAGATTGGTTTGGAAGCTCGGAGGGAATGCTTTGTGATTCACGTAGGCGATACCTGAGATCGCAGTGCTACCATGAAGATGTTCCATGGTAGAGGGAACGAATCCGAGGCCGTCGTGGGGTCGACCAAAACTTGGATAGCATCCGCCTCGCACAAGTTGGGTGATCGGTTTGCTATGGCAATCGGCAGTGAACCAAAAACCGTATCGATCGCTTGTCATTCCGAACGGGTTGACTTGGCCTTGGGTGAAGAGTTCGACGCGAGAACCGTCGGGTTTGAAACGAAATACGTTGCCGCTGGTGAGTTCGATAGCGTGACCATCGGAACCTTGGAGTTTTGAGATATTGTTGAAGCCGTGGCAAGCATAGATCCATCCGTCGCGGCCATCGCGTAGGGCATTGACCATTCCGTGCGTATCGCGGGAGGTATCAAAGGGTCCGAGGACGACTTGGCGATGGTCGCAGATGCCATCGTTGTCGGTATCTCGTAGGAAGTAGATATTGGGGATGGAAAAGGCGATCACACCGTCTTGGTAGGGGAGCAGACCGATGGGGATGTTCAGGCCATCGGCGAAGGTGGTTTTGGATTCGAAGGAGCCGTTTTGGTCTTTGTCTTCGAGGACAACGATTGCATCGGCCAGAGGTTGGTTCTCTTTGGCGGGGAAGGGGTACAAAACGCTTTGCGTCAGCCACAGTCGGCCTTTGGAGTCGAAGGCCAGGTTCATCGGTTTAGCGATGAGTGGTTCGCTAGCGACGAGTTCGACTTGGAAGCCTGGAGGGACATGAAAGCCGGCCAGTTCATCCGCGGGCGAATTCCATGGAGAGCTACGGATCGTTTGGCCGAACCATTCCGAGGGAGACTTAGGTTCAGCGGGTTTATCTGCAGGATCGTTTTCATTGGCATCAGCGGGGTGCCATGAAAGAAAGGAAAAGCAGAGGGCAAGGAGCAAGCACCATGATTTAGGCGAGCTATTCAGGGGTATTGAAGGCATGATGTTGGTTCGCGAAAGTTAGGGGGGAGAGAGCAGTGGGTCTATTCTACTAGATTTCCCGAACAATTCATGCCTCTTCTTGTCCCCCCTTGGCCCCCAGGGCTTTGGCTGGGGGAGAAGCGACCGTCTGGATAGAAGGCAAGTGAGCCGATTCGAAAATCTGAAAGTTTTCGAATTCGATTCTGTGCTGCTTGGGTGCTCTGCCCCCAAACCCCCGGGAGTTGGAGTGGTCATGACCGCCACGCTTGTTGCGGAACTACCCGAACTCGGGACCATCTCACGGACGAAGATTGCTAAGCTCGTTGGGGTTGCACCGAT
>JBJSXX010000061.1:0-2184 GCA_046086605.1 Pirellula sp.
GAAACGGCCGATCCGCGACTTCGGTGCAATCGATTGTTCGTCCTGGTTTTTAGGTACTTGTAATGCGTTTGCGTGTATCTGTCGCCATACTGGATCGATGTTACCGACCGAAAAGGAATCCGATCAGCATCGTCGTCAAATACTCCCAAACCATCGAAGCAGTGTACGGTCGCAATCGTTCGAGTGCAAGAATCAACAATTCCAACCCAGGTATGCGCTGATTTGTTTTCATTCTCCACAATGACCGGTTTGCCAATTAGCGCGGTCAAGGTTGTTTCCCACGATTCGATGTCCAATTGCCGTACGAATCGGTCAGGTTTTAACCACAAGCCTTCTTTTCTCATCAACGCCTCACTGTATTTGAGAGATGGCGTGTCAAAAGTGCGACTGGTTATGTCCTTTTTGCGGATGAAGACATATCCATCCAGTTGAAAGTCGATCTCTCGGTGAAGGCAAATGAGCTGCTCAGACTCATTGACGATTACGCCGTAAAGCAGATGCGGATCAAGTCTATTGCGTTCAATCGTGACGAGCATAGTACTTGAAGGACGAACATATATTCTATTGAGTTTACCATAACCCAAACAAACCCAAATTTACGATAAGGCGTGAGCGGAGTCAAGCAGATGCCAATCCTAAAATCCTACCGAGCCAATGGTTACCGCAGCGTTTGCCTTTGGTAAACGGCCAGGATATATTGAATTGGTGTTTTCTGGGTTATGTGGAATTTTGCTTTTCCAGGATATTTTGGACTCGTATGGACGCGGAATCAGAAGCCCTTATCGCAGTCATGCAATCGAAGTTGGTCGACCAAGTGCGCCGAATCGCTCGCACGCTCCATGTCGCTAAACGGACCGAAGAGGCCTACGTCGGCTGGATCTCCAGATACCTGATCCATCAGCGGAACCAACATGGAAAATGGATCCACCCACTCGAACTCGGGAGCACCGCCGTCAATGAATTCCTCTCCCACCTTGCCGTCGAACGCCAAGTGGCCGCAAGTACCCAAAACCAAGCCCTCTCGGCACTGCTGTTCCTGTACGTGAAAGTCCTCAAGTCCGAAATCAAAATCGATGCACTCCGAGCCAAAAGGTCCTCGAAACTTCCCGTCGTTCTGTCTCCCGCCGAAGTCGCCAAGATTCTCGATGCCATCGAACCCCGTCCCAAACGGGTCATGTGCTGCCTGATGTACGGAGCTGGCTTGCGCCTCATGGAAGCTTGCCGACTGCGAATCAAAGACATCGACTTCGATCGGAATCAAATCATCGTTCGCGAAGGAAAAGGAAACAAAGATCGCGCTGTCCCGCTACCCCAACGCTTGGTCGCCGATCTGAAACATCAAATCGAATTGGTAAAAAAACTTCATCAGCAAGATCTTCAGGCCGGGGCCGGCTGGGTCTGGCTGCCTTACGCCCTGGCAGTCAAATGGCCCCAAGCCGGTAAGGAACTCGGTTGGCAGTATCTGTTTCCCGCCAGGAACCTGTCCTTCGACTCTCACCCCAGAGAGTCGCTCGAAGGAGCTGCAGAGGAACATGTTGGCGATGGAGACCGACAACAGCTCCGTCGCCATCACATCAACGAGAATTCCGTGCAAGCAGCCGTCAAATCTGCAGTGACTCGCGCAGGAATCTCCAAAAAAGTTTCCTGCCATACCTTCCGGCATAGTTTCGCGACCCACCTGCTCGAATCGGGAAAAGACATCCGGACTATCCAACAACTGCTCGGACACTCCGATGTGTCGACGACCATGATCTACACGCATGTCAGTCGCTCTGCGGCAAGCGGCATCGAAAGCCCATTAGATCGTTTGTAACACCTCTAATGACTCGCGGTCAAAGATTGGCCCTTTGGCTACTCGGGGTCTGTCTCCGTTCCGCATGGGATGATTTGCTGGCATTGATGGCTACGCTGCTCAGAGTTGCCAAGCACCCAACGTTCGCGCTGTGGCCAAGACGATCGCAAGTGATGTCGGGATGACGAATGATTGGTTAGCTTCGCAGGGTGTCTTGAGTCTGAAAACCCTCTGGGCAGAACTTGCTCATCATCGTGGAACCGCCTAGAGCGGACCCGCATGCCGTGGTGCTGTGAGGAGGGTGCCCTGCAACGGCCATACTTACCCAAATTCTGCATCTATCGCCTTTTTTACGTCTTGGGTTTTGCCATACCACGGGTCAACCGTATTCG
>JBJSXX010000062.1:0-15538 GCA_046086605.1 Pirellula sp.
CAAGGATGACGATGAGTCGACTTAAAAACCCCCAATAATCCCCGCTTATGAGTGCGGTTTTTGTTTCCAGAGGGCTTTACCAACCCTAAAACCGCTCGATTTTCACTTGTTTGGGAATCTCTCGCAGATCCCTGAAAGCTAGCCTCTGAATCGCAAGGCTTCTTTTTGGGTACCGGTAGCCACGAAAATTCCTGTGGAACCGTTTCTTGTTCAATTGCATCGTGTTATTCTGACACGCGCTCCGCCTGAGTCCTCACCCTTCTTATCACTTGATTAAGCATTTTGGAGAATGATCTATGAGTCACTCGCAATCCAGTTCGCGTCGGCATTTTTTGATGGGCGTCGCTGGCGCCTCGGTGGTCGCTTGCTCGCCGTTTCGAGCATCAGGCTATCAGTCACCCAACGATCGGCCTGTGTTTGCCACCATCGGACTTAGGAACCAAGGATGGGCGATTACCAGCAAGTCCTTTAAGTTTGCGAACTTTGCTGCCCTTGCCGATGTGGACTCGAAGGTTCTGGAAGAGAATGTTGGTAAGGTCGAGAAGGCCCAAGGCAAGAAGCCGGACGCTTATAAGGACTACCGCAAGATCCTCGATCGCAAAGACATCGATGCGGTGATGATCGCGACTCCGGATCATTGGCATACGAAGATCTGTATCGAGGCGATGCGAGCCGGTAAAGATGTTTACTGCGAAAAGCCTCTTACACTTACGATCAACGAAGGCAAGTTGATCGAGAAGGTCGTCAAGGAGACCGGTCGTGTCTTCCAAGTCGGTACGATGCAGCGAACCGAGTTCAACAACCAATTCTTAACTGCCGTCGCGTTGGTCAAGCACGGTCGGATCGGCAAGGTCAAGAAGGTCACTTGCGGGATCGATGCGATGGAAGCATCGCCGGTGATTCCCGAAGCGGCTGTGCCCGAAGGGCTCGACTACGACTTCTGGCTCGGGCCAGCGCCCAAGGTTCCTTACCGAGCCCTACCCGAGATGCGTAAGGGTTATGGCGGTGGTGTACCTCTCTATAGCAACGGACATTACTCGTTCCGCAACTGGCACGAATACTCCGGTGGCAAACTGACCGACTGGGGTGCCCACCACGTCGATATCGCTTGCTGGGCTATTGGTGCAAGTCAAACCGGGCCCAGCAAAGTCACGCCTGTAAGTTATAAGCTACCGGTCGAGTATAAAGACGGCCACCCGCTTGTATCAGATCAGTACAACGCGGCAACGAACTTTGAGATCCATGCAGCGATGCCTAACGATGTCCTGCTGGTAATCACCAGCGAAGGAGATAACGGCATTTTGTTTGAGGGAACCGAAGGTCGATTCTTCGTCAACCGAGGCAAGATCACGGGCAAACCAGTCGAAGAGCTCAAAGAAAAGCCACTACCTGATGGGGCGATCGAAGAGGTTTACGGTGGTAAAGTCAGTGAGAATCACACTGAGAACTTCACAGCTGCGATGAAGACTCGCAAGCAACCGGTTTCGGATGTATGGACTCACAACCGGATGCTTGAGATCTGTCACCTATCGAACATCTCGATGCGACTTGGTCGCGCGGTGGCTTGGGACGCTCAGAAGCGAGTGATTGTCGGCGATGATCAAGCCAACTCGTTCCTTGGTCGCGAGAGCCGCAAGGGCTATGAAACTCAGGCTTAAGGCACAGGCAAGGTAGTCTGCTGAAGATTCATTGCCATCGGTAGCAAATCGCCGATGGCAACGGGCCCGATAAATTCTCTGGAATGCAAATCGCCAAGATAAATTTTCAGTTGTGGGGCCAGCTCAAAGAGAAACTGCCGGCATGTGCCGCAGGGACTAACGCGCGTTGGCGATACGATGTAGATCGCCTCCCAAGTCCGTGAGCCTTGTGCGATCGCTTGCGAGCCAGCAGTTCGTTCGGCGCAGAGGGTTACCGAGTACGACGCGTTCTCGACATTGCAACCTTCAAAGACGCGGCCTTGGGTATCGACCAGCACACAGCCGACGGTGAATTTGCTGTAGGGGCAGTAGGCTCGCGCGGCCACTTGCCGAGCTTGTTCCAAGTAGTCTAAGACTTGCTGGTCATTTCGTGTGGTCATCGACAAGCCCGAGTCGCTGAAGTTTAGGGGATCAAGATGGATGCTAAGCATGCGGTCATGTAGCAGGCGAGCAATCCGCCGATCATAGCCCGCACACCGAGTCGGACTAGATCGGCGCGGCGGTCGGGAGCAAGCGGTCCGAGTCCACCGAGTTGGATACCGATCGAGCCTACGTTGGCAAAGCCGCACAGGGCATAGGTCAGGATCGTTTTGGTTCGCTCGGAGATGGCAAGTTCAGGATTGATTTTCGGATCGAGTTGCAGATAGGCGATGAATTCGTTTCCTACGATGCGAGTCCCGAGGACTTGGCCTGCATAGGGAATGTCCTTGCTTTCGATACCCATGAGCCAAGCAAAGGGACGCGAGATCCAGCCGATGATTTGGGTGAATGTCCATGGGCTGGATTCACCTGTGACACGGACCGAGATCCACTCGGTGATCGCCGCTAGGCTTGAATCGAGCATGTAGATCAGGCCCAAAAACGCGATGAGCATGGCTCCGACGTTCAGAGCCAACTTCATCCCGTCGCTGGCACCTTGGGCTGCCGCATCGATCACATTGGTCGCTTCCATCGGCGGGGTCATTTCGACTTTGCCGAGTGTCAGAGGTTGTTCGACTTCTGGCTGCATGATTTTGGCGATGACCAACGCGGCCGGTGCAGACATCAAACTAGCGGTGAGCAAGTGAACGGGGCTGATTCCCATCCCGACATAGGCGGCCATTACGCCACCGGCGATGGTAGCAAAACCGCCGACCATGACGGCCATGAGTTCAGATCGAGTCATCGAGTTCAAATAGGGTTTCACGAGCAAGGGAGCTTCGGTTTGCCCGACAAAAATATTCCCTGCAGTCGAAAGGGTCTCGGCGCCGCTTGTACCGAGAGTTTTCTGCATCACGAAGGAGATCGCACCGACGAGCTTCTGCATCACGCCGATGTAATAGAGGATCGACATGAGTGACGAAAAGAAGATGATCGTCGGGAGAACTTTGAAAGCCACAAAGTGGACTTTGTAAGCGGGGGTGTTCCCTCCCGGAGTCGATACTTCGTTGTTGCCAAAGACAAATCCTGCACCTTGATCAACACAATCGAGCAGATTCGTAAAGAGGTTACCGATGGTTTGGAAGACCGATTGACCAAGATCTGATCGCAGAACCAGAAGGGCCATTGCAAATTGCATCAGCAGACCACCTGCGACGATGCGAAGCGATATTCGGTTGCGGTCCGAACTGAGCAACCACGCGATAGCTAAAAGGACGCACAGTCCAAGGATAGGGATCAGACGTTCCATTAAATACACCTTGCGATCTTAAGTTGTTTTGCCTTGGCGGTTGTAAAGGTAGGGATTGAGGCTCGGGTCGTTGTACATCTTCATTTGGCGATAGGTCTTGTGACGTTTGTGACCGGCATAGATGTCCGCAAGGAGTTCTTGGAGCGAGTTCGAGAGATCTGCAAATTGCAGACGGCAAACGGCCAGGCGATGCGAGACTTTGTCGATGTGAGCTTGATCGATATCGGATCGGTCGAGTTGTTCTTCGAGGTGATAGACGCGAAGCGACATGATCGATAGGCGATCGATGGCCGAGCCGGGTGTTTCGGTGTTGAGTTTGGCTTGTGGCGCAGGCTCGATGTTTTTGCGACCAAGATCGGTAGTGATCCAATCATCGACCTTTTCGATCCAGTCATTGCGAGCTTGGTTGTATTTATCGATGTTGCGTTTGACTTGCGCGATTTGAGCATCCGAGACATCCACCGAGCGCGCGATGTCTTCTTCGTGCCATAACAAGTAATTGAACTGGTGTTGCTGGCAGATGATTGCAAGAGGATCACCTGCGGTTTCGACAGCGACGAGCGGATCACCGTAGGGTTGATCCAGAGGCTCGCGGTGCCACCGAGCGACACTCGATGTGTGAAACTTGTTGACGGCGGAAACATCGATCATGAGGTTTGTATTTCTTGTTAGGGCTTTTCTTGAAGGTCGCATGTGCAGACAAAGAGTTTGCAACCTGGACAACCTTGTCCGTACTTCTTTGAGATGGCTTGGGCAAGATCGATTTGTGCGACGTTGGCGATGGTGGTAAGCCAGGCAAGCACGTCAGCGAATTCTTCTTCGAGGTTCTCGCGGTCGGTTCCGGTTTGGAGGGCCGAGGCCAGTTCTCCGATTTCTTCCATGAGCCACATGAAGGTTCCCGGGATCCCGCGCTGAAGATCCTTCTCGTAGTACATCTTGTGGATCAAGGCTTGAAAGTCCCGGAGGCTCACGCCCGCCGATGGCTCTTGGGTGCTCATAGTTTAAGAAGAATGACTAGGAAAAAAGCTGGGGTTGTCCGAGCGACCGAGTATACCCGCAGGAGTTGCCGCATGGACGCAGCTAGCAAAGTCGATTCGACCAATTTTTCAGGGACTTTCGGTAAATTCGATTTTGTCGTGGCTTAGCCGTAGATCGCTTGTGCCCAGCAAGGGGATTGGGCTTGGCAAGCCGCTATGATTCCGTGGGTTTCGGATCACCCGCTTGAGCTAGTCCGGCTTGAGGCCACTGCAAGGATCGTTGCAGGCAAACCGACAATTCTCGTATCGAGATATTTGGAAAGTTCGATTATGATTACAGGCAAGAGAATCACACGAAGCTTGGCGAGTGCAACCAACGAGGTTGCCAGTCGGGCAGGAAAAAATAGCGAGCGAAACAAGTCTGTGACAAGCAAGAACCAAGGCGTTACCACGAAGGTTGATCATGCTCGTATTGAAAAAGCAGTACGAGAGATTCTTATTGCTGTTGGGGAGGATCCAGACCGCGAGGGGCTGCTTGAAACTCCGGCACGCGTGGCACGGATGTATGCCGAGATTTTCTCGGGATTGCACAAGGATCCTCGAGTTCACCTCAAGCGAGTATTCACTGAGAATTACGACGAGATTGTGTTGGTCAGGGACATTGAATTCCACAGCATGTGCGAGCATCATTTGTTGCCGTTTACAGGCAGGGCACATGTCGGGTACTTGCCCAACGGCAAAGTCGTGGGGCTGAGCAAATTGGCTCGGGTGGTCGATGAGGTTGCAAGGCGTCCGCAGGTTCAAGAGCGGATGACCGAGACGATAGCCAACATGGTCGAGCAAGAGCTCGGGGCTCGAGGGGTGGTTGTACTCATCGAGTCATCCCACTCATGCATGTCGATGCGGGGAATAAGCAAGACGGGTGCGTCGTGTACGACCAGCGCGATGCGAGGTGTTTTCCGAGAGAACCTATCCTCCCGGGCCGAGATACTCGGGCTGATCCTCAATCAGAAGCGTTAGGTGGCGAAAGGCCCTTCTGGAGGCGAACTCTGGGCCGACGGGCCGTGTCTAACCTCGAAATCCTTCGAACCACGAAAACCCTGAGAAAATTCGCCTTGCGGGGAGAGTTCCGATTTGTACACTAGTGCGACTCGGAAGATGGAAACCCGACAGCAGACAATGCCGGCGTAGCTCAATTGGCAGAGCAGCTGATTTGTAATCAGCAGGTTGCGGGTTCGAGTCCCATCGCCGGCTCTGTTGGATTGGTTCTGGTCAAAATCCTTGCGAAAAGTCTTGGATTGTTGGCTAGGCCGGTTGCACAAGTCGGGGGTAGATGGGCGAAAATGGTTTGAGTCAAATCGGGGGGAGGTTGCCCGAGCGGTTAAAGGGGACGGACTGTAAATCCGTTGGCTATGCCTACGTAGGTTCGAATCCTACACCTCCCATTGCTTGTCGCTTCTGTAAAATGGAGCGACAGCAAAGACGAAAAGTCGTGTGTACGGCTCGGGCTTTACACGTGACCGGAAGAAAACATTGCGGGTGTAGCTCAATGGTAGAGCAGCAGCCTTCCAAGCTGAATACGAGGGTTCGATTCCCTTCACCCGCTCTCCTGACGGTGCTGCTGTAGCTCAGTGGTAGAGCACTTCCTTGGTAAGGAAGAGGTCATGGGTTCAAGTCCCATCAGCAGCTTTAGCTCAGCGAATGCCAAGGAAGTAGATCCGATTTAAGCATTGCATGTTTATGGGATTTGCTTATGCTTTTGGCCTTCGGTTAGGAGAGTTGTTCCGAGAAACGTTGATTTTCCAGGGGTTTTTCGCAAGAAAGGCTTCAGAACGTTAGGCGGTGTTTGGAGCATCTGGGTCAGGAGACAGCGTACGAGTAGTAGTCGGCTTAAGAGCGACAGATTTCTGGGTTTTTTAATTTAGGTGTTGTGGAAAAAAATGGCCAAAGAGGTATTTGAACGCAAGAAACCCCACTGCAACGTTGGAACGATTGGACACATCGACCACGGCAAGACAACCACCACCGGTGCATTGCTGGCGGTGCAGGCAGCCAAGGGGCTGGCGACTCCCAAGACGTATGCGGATATCGCCAAGGGTGGTACAGTTCGGGACGCGACCAAGACGGTGACAATCGCCGCTTCGCACGTTGAGTATGAGACGGAGAACCGTCACTATGCACACATCGACTGCCCTGGTCACGCGGACTTTATTAAGAACATGATCACCGGTGCTGCCCAGATGGACGGTGCGATTCTGGTGGTTAGCGCTGCAGACGGCCCAATGCCGCAGACCAAAGAGCACGTGCTCTTGGCTCGTCAGGTCGCCGTTCCAGCGATCGTCGTGTTCCTCAACAAATGCGATTTGGTCGACGACGAAGAACTCTTGGAATTGGTCGAACTGGAAATCAGGGAGCTGCTCTCCAAGTACGGTTTCCCAGGCGAAGAGACCCCAATCATCCGTGGCAACGCCAAGGCTGCTTATGACAAGCCAGCCGATCCAGTGGCTTCGAAGTGCATCTCGGATCTTCTCGCTGCAGTCGATTCGTTCATCCCACAACCAACCCGCGAAGAAGACAAGCCATTCTTGATGGCCATCGAAGACGTCTTCAGCATCGAAGGTCGCGGAACAGTAGCCACCGGTCGTATCGAGCGCGGTATGGTCAAGGTTGGTGAAGAAGTCGAGATCATCGGCTTGACCAAGGAAAAGCGCAAGACGACCGTCACCGGTGTCGAGCAGTTCCGCAAGGAAATGAAGGAAGGTCGTGCTGGCGACAACGTCGGTTGCTTGCTCCGCGGTGTTGCTCGCGACGACATCGAACGTGGTCAGGTTTTGGCCAAGCCCAACAGCATCACCCCACACTTGAAGTTCGAAGCCGAAGTCTATTGCTTGAGCAAAGACGAAGGTGGTCGCCACACTCCGTTTTTCAGCGGATACCGACCACAATTCTACTTCCGAACGACAGACGTTACCGGCAGTGCCGAATTGATCGGTGCAGAAATGTGCATGCCTGGCGACAACGTTCGATTGGTTGTAACGCTGCAAAAGACCGTTGCGATCGACGAAAATGTACGCTTTGCTATCCGCGAAGGTGGCAAGACCGTCGGTTCGGGCGTTGTGACCAAGATTGTTGATTAATCAAGATCGATTGACTGCTGAGCTTGATCCACGATCGGCTCGAGCAGATGGATGATTCGGGACAGTCGCGGGATGTCGCCCGCGACTTGTCGTAAAGGGGTGTAGCTCAATTGGCAGAGCACCGGTTTCCAAAACCGGGGGTTGCGGGTTCGATTCCTGCCGCCCCTGTTACTTCCAGGAGATGATTGCTCCAAGCATGGCAACGATTACAGACGATTCCCTCAACCGATCTTTCATTAGCGAGTTGCTCACCAGCGCTCGGTACAAGGTCAAGCAAGGTAGGCTCGTAAGGCAGGTGACCTGCTTGGCCATTTGGCTCGCTTGCTGGTTGGGTGGTTGGCAGCTTTTTGAAGCCATGGGAGCTTGGGTCGCACCGAGCGGTTCTGCCCAGGCAAATCCCCTTTGGAGTTCTGCCCGCTACTGGTTGCCCGGGGGGCTGACGGCTCTGGGGATGTGGCTAGGGTATAGGCTGATCAATTGGCCCCGTTTTGCGGATTTTTTGATCGCCGTTGAAGCAGAGTTGGGAAAGGTTTCGTGGCCCAAGAAAAATGAGCTTTACAGGGCCTCGATGGTTGTTATATTCACCATGGCATTCCTAGCACTGTTGCTTTTCTGCTACGACGCAATTTGGCAACTGTTGTTTGACGCGTTAGGGGTGAGTTAGTTTTTATGGTAGCGTCGGCTCGATATCAATCGGGTCGGCCCATAGCCAGGAGATTGATCGGCGATTCCACGAGGGGTCGGTTGATGATTCGCATGTACTGGCGCTAGGTTATCGAGTGAACAATTCCACGAACAATACGACAACTGACGGGCTCGCTCCGGCACCGCGTTGGTATATCCTCAAAGTCGCGTTTAACCGCGAGGATACCATCCGCGAGGCGCTTGAGAAGAGGATCAAGTTGTCGAGTCTAAAAGAATACTTCGGCGAGATTCTAGTTCCGACCGAAGATGTCGTGGTTTTTTCCCGGGACGGCAAGAAGCGCATTAAAAAGCAAAAGCTTTACCCGGGCTATCTGATGATCCAAATGATCATTAATGATGACACTTGGTTCCTTGTGCGAGAGACACCGGGCATCGGCGATTTCACAGGAACGTATGGTAAACCCACGCCGATGACTGATGAGGATGCAGAGCGAATCATCAAGCTTGCGCATCCTGATGTGGATCAAGAACAAGGACCAAAGACCTCGATACCGTTTCGTTCAGGCGATCGCGTACGAGTCAAGGAAGGGAACTTCCAAAGTCTCGAAGGCGATGTCGATCGTATTGACGAAGCCAACGGTAGGGTCACGGTCATTATTAACATTTTCGGGCGAAGCACACCGGTCGAGCTGGATCACTGGCAGATCGAGTCGTTGTAAGTCCTGGCGAAACAGTGCTTGGGCGTCGATGCTCAGAGTACTGATTCGTCTGTCGTTTGGAATTTGTCATTTAGGTTTTTTCAAACATGGCTAAACAAGTCACAGGCAAGGCGGCATTTCAAGTGCCGGGAGGCAAAGCGACTCCAGCTCCTCCGGTCGGAACGTCGTTGGGCAAGTTTGGTATTAATCTCGGTCAGTTCGTCTCGCAATTCAACGAACGAACCAAAGAGTTCAACGGCACGCCGATTCCGGTGGTCGTCACCGTCTACTCCGATCGAAGCTTCGAGTTCATCACCAAGAGTCCTCCAGCTTCGGCGCTGCTGAAGATGGCTGCTGGGATCGCAAGTGGCTCGGGTGAACCGCATAAGACTAAGGTCGGTAAGGTAACTCGCGCTCAGGTCGATGATATCTGCAATAAAAAAATGGCGGACCTCAATGCCCGCGATCTTGAACATGCTCGTCGCATGATCGAAGGGACAGCAAGAAGCATGGGAATCGAGATCGTACAAGGCTAAGTCCAAGGGAACTTTCAAATGGTCAAACCAACAAAAGCAATGAAATCCATGCTTGCGAAGGCTCCGGGAAAGAATCCCATGCCTTTGCAACAAGCCGTTGATGTGCTCAAGCAATTCAGCGGACGCAAGTTCGATCAAACCGTCGAGATTCATATCAATCTCGGGATCGATCCGGCTCAGAACGATCAAATCGTCCGTGGCTCTTTGGTACTTCCGCATGGTATCGGAAAGACCCAACGCGTCATCGTGTTTGCGAAGGGCGATTTGGCAAAAGAAGCCGAGCAAGCCGGTGCTGATGCAGTCGGCTCGGATGATTTGTCCAAACGGATCAAAGACGGTTGGCTCGATTTTGATGTCTGCATCGCCTCCCCAGACATGATGGGGATCGTCGGTCCGCTCGGTAAGCTACTTGGTCCACGGGGGTTAATGCCTTCGCCACGTGCTGGCACAGTGACGAACGACGTTTCTCGCGTCGTCAAAGAATACAAAGCAGGTAAGGTCGAGTTTCGAAACGATAAGGGCTCCAACGTCCATGCGGTCGTTGGCAAGATGAGTTTCGATGCAAACAAACTGGTCGAGAACATCGGAGCCTTCATCTCCTATGTGCAATCGATCAAACCTAACTCGGTCAAAGGCACTTACATCAAGTCGATCGCGATTTGCGCAACGATGACCCCTAGCGTCCGCGTGTCGGCTTAAGGAATTGGTGAGCACATGAGCAAATTTGTAAAGAGACTGATCTCGCGCGATATCTCTGGCCGTCTAGATGGCGTCAACGATGCAATGGTCGCCAACATCGTTGGAATGACCGGCAATGAAAACTATGCGATCCGCAAAGCCCTTCGCGAACAAGGCTTGAGCTTGATGGTCGTCAAGCGAACGCTCGCTTCCATGGCGACCGAAGGCACGACGCTACGTCCTGCGTTTGATGATCAGACCGGTAGTCTTGCTGTGATCTGGGGTGGCGAAGATTTCGTCTCCTTGGTCAAGACCGTTACCAAGCTTGTTGATTCTGGAGCTTTCCCAAAGCTTGAGATCAAAGGTGGCGTCATGGACGGAGAGGCCATGGACGCCGCGACGGTTAAGAAGGTTGCCAAGTGGCCGAATCGCCAAGAGCAGATTGCAATGCTTTTGGGTCAGATTCTCTCGCCCGGAAGCACCCTTTCGGGTCAACTTGTCGGCCCTGCTCGAAAGATCGCTGGTCAGGTCAAGAAGATGATCGAAGACCGAGAAGTTCCCGAGGGCTCCGAGGGCTCCGAGGGTTCCGAGGGCTAAGAAAACAATCCTGGTCGCAAGACCTGGAGCAGGGAGCCTTCGGCGTGTGTCGGTTCCCTAAACAATTCGTTTGTCCGTTTTTACTATAGAGGAATGTTAGAATGTCCGAGTCAGCAACCGCTTACGCGGAAGATATCAAGAACCTAGGCGAAAAGATCGTTGGTCTGACGCTCAAACAAGCCAAGGAACTCAGCGATTACCTAAAGGATGTCCATGGCATCGAAGCTGCCGCTGGTGGCGCTGTTGTCATGGCTGCTCCAGCCGACGGTGGCCCCGGTGCTGCCGCTGTGGTTGAGAAGACCGAATTCGATGTCGTTCTTACCGCCTTCGGCGATAAGAAACTTGATGTCGTTAAGGTAGTCAAGAACTTGACCGGCTTGTCCTTGATCGATGCCAAGAAATTGGTCGAAGGTGTTCCTTCGAAGATCAAAGAGCAAGTCTCCAAGGACGATGCTGAGAAGATCAAGAAGGAACTCACCGAAGCCGGTGCGACTGTCGAACTCAAGTAGTCCGCAGTGCATTGACGATGAGGGCTTGCCCCTCGGTGATTTTCGATCGCGGTTTTCCATCGCGATGCCTTGATCCCTTGCATGCAAATCCTGCATAAAAACTTGCACCCTGATTTACCGAGCAATCCTTTGGGGTTGGCTCGGATTTGCTAGGCGCGAATTTTCGCAGGATTAAAGCATCACTTACCAAGATCCCCTGGCCAGCAGACCTTTGCGGCGTAGCAAAGAGTGCCGACTGAGCCCTCCTACATCCAGGAACTTCGCATGTCGCGATACACAGGACCCAAAGCCCGCGTCAACCGACGCTTTGGCGCGCTGCTTTACGAGAGCGCCGGTTGCGTCCGCGCGTTTGAAAAGCGGAAAGACAATCCGCCAGGTATGCACCCACGTAGTCGCCGGTCAGGTAACTACGGCACAGCCTTGGCCGAAAAACAAAAGATCAAGTACTACTACGGGCTCGGCGAGCGACAGCTACGCCGTTACTTCGATGATGCGGTTCGCAAAAAGGGTAACACCGGCGAAACGCTTTTGCTCATGTGCGAACGACGATTGGACAACGTCGTCCGCCGTCTTGGGCTGGCAAAGACTCGTCCGCAAGCACGCCAGGGGATCGTTCACGGTCACTTCAAAGTCAACGGGGTCAAGGTAACTAGCCCATCGTTCTCTTTGCGACCAGGAGACGTCATCGAGATCCGAAGTAGCGAAGCGGTTCGAAACCTTTATCGGGGAATCATCGCCAACAATCCACCAGCTCCGCTGGAGTGGGTGGCTCTCGATACCGAAGGGCTCAGAGCGACCATGTTGGGCACACCCGGACCAAGCGATATTTCGTTGCCGGTGAATGCCAACATCGTGGTCGAATTCCTATCGCGTTAACCACCGATTGGGTTTTCTCCCGACTATAATTCAAAGAGTGAATCTACGAGGCTCGTTCGATTCGTCGAACTGAGCCTTGTTCATTAATGTATCCCTTTCAATCCCTCTTATCTGATTTCAAATGCACGTTCCAATCGTCGTCCTAGGTGGTGGTCCTGGCGGATACGCGGCGGCTTTCCTTGCGTCCGATGAAGGGCAGCAAGTTGTTATCGTCGAGGCAGAGCCCAAGCTTGGTGGTACATGCCTACTAAGAGGATGCATTCCTAGCAAGGCACTGCTTCATGTCGCGAAGGTGATTGAAGAGGCGCATCAGCTTACCAGTGGTTGGGGAGTCGAGTTTGACTCACCCAAGGTAGACATCAGCAAGGTAAGAGCGAGAAAAGAAAAAGTCATCGACACACTGACGGGAGGACTTGCACAACTTGCCAAGCGTCGCAACGTGCAAGTCATTCGCGCACGGGGTCGATTCGAGAACTCCACAACGCTCATCCTCGAGGGCTCCGATCCGAGTATCCCTGAGGGTGGCAAGTTAACGTTCGATTATTGCGTGCTTGCCACGGGTAGTATCCCAGCGATGCCCCAGAATTTTCAGATCGGCTCGGATCGAGTGATGGACTCGACCGGGGCGCTAAAGTTGGCAGATATACCCGGCAAGTTGCTTGTCATTGGGGGTGGGTATATCGGTCTTGAGATGGGAACCGTCTATGCACATCTAGGCTCGCAAGTGAGCGTTGTCGAGTGGACCGATACGCTATTGCCAGGTGCTGATCGCGACTTGGTAGCCCCTTTGCAAAGACGACTGAAACAGCTTTTTGACAATCGTATTTATTTGAGTACCAAGGTTGGCTCGGTGGCTGAGGTTGATAACCAGGTTGAGGTGACTTTCGAGGGGCCAGGCAAGTTTGGGCATGAGCGATTTGATCGAGTGCTAGTGAGCGTTGGACGGCGCCCTGCTAGTCATGGGATTGGTTTAGAGAACACCAATGTTCAAGTCAGTCCCAAAGGGTTTGTGGTATGCGACAAGCAGCAGCGGACAGCAGACCCACACATCTTGGCCATTGGGGATATCGCTGGCGAACCGATGTTAGCACATAAGGCCAGTCATGAAGCCAAGGTGGCCATCGAGGTTATCCTTGGGCGCAATGTCTCGTTTGACAAGCAAGCGATTCCTGCAGTGGTCTTTACCGATCCTGAGATCGCTTGGGCGGGTCTGACGGAGGACAGAGCAAAGAAGGAGGGGATCGAGGTGGACATCGAGGTATATCCGTGGGCTGCAAGTGGCCGAGCGCAGGCTTTAGGATGTACCGATGGGTTGACCAAATGGTTGGTCGATCCCAAGACTCACCGGGTGCTTGGTTGTGGCATTGTCGGGTCAGGAGCAGGGGAGTTGATTGCTGAGGCGGTGCTTGCCATCGAGATGGGATGTGAGGTACGCGATTTGACCGAATCGATCCATCCGCATCCGACCCTGAGTGAGACGCTCATGAATGCGGGTGAAGTCCATTTCGGAACGGCAACTGAGATTTACAAGCCTAAGAAGCACGCCGCTCAGTAGGTTTGAAACGACGAAGGTCGAGCATAACCCCAATATGTTGCTCATGGATCGAAAGCAGCGCCTCGCTTCCCTTGGGCATAGCGATTTCTACTTAGGCAATGCGAGACCAAGTCAGAAAGAGATGGCCATGGCGGAAATTTCCTGAGAAAAGCTTCTTGCCACAGCCAGTCTTTCCTTCTATCCTACATTTGGTGAACTTATTTTAAATCTTTTTTAGTTCGAGGGTCGTTTCGATGAGAGTTATTCGACGTGGATTTACGCTCGTAGAATTGCTGGTGGTTATTGCAATCATCGGTGTCTTGGTTGGCTTGTTGTTGCCTGCTGTACAGGCTGCTCGTGAAGCCGCAAGAAGAATGAGTTGCTCAAACAATATGAAGCAGATAGGGCTTGCAATCCATAACTATGAGTCGGCTGCCCGAAGGATACCCCCAGGGTCGCAAACTGGAAACACAGTTTCCCCCCATGCTCTCTTACTCCCGTTTTTTGAAGCTAGCAGCGGTCATGCTTTGTTCAACTTTTCTGTCGATGTGACCAATACTAGGAACAATTCAGCAACGATTTTGCAGTTCCCGTTCTACCAATGTCCGTCAGAGCCTTCCGACGGCTTTGTAACATGGCCATCAGGCTCTGCGACCTTCGCCGGGAGAACTAATTATGTTCAGAACATGGGAACGAATTCGGTCTACTTCGACCATATCGCTGCGGCGAATGCTGCTTCGACTGGTCTTGGCTTGAGAACTGGCGTTTTCTTTCGCATAAATGCCCAAAACCGCCCATTAGCTTTCAAGGATATCACGGACGGCTTGTCGAATACCGTTTGGTTCGCTGAGATAAAACGAGGCCATATGCTTGGCACAGGCTTTGATGCGACGGTTACTGTGGGTAGCGTTGAAGACTACGCTTCTCCAGTCAACGTGACCGTTGCTGCACTGGGTGGCATGAACAATCCATACAACCCCGCTCAGTGCAATTTGCCAGCCGCTGCACGGTTTAGAGCACGTGGCTTGCAGTACTACCGAGGAATCACAATCTACACCTTCTATAATCACACTTTAACTCCAAATTCGATATTCCGTGATTGCGTAGCTAGAAATAATCAAGCCGAAGGTCATCTGGCCGCTCGAAGCTACCACTCTGGCGGCGTACAAACTAGTTTTGGAGATGGTTCCGTTAGGTTTATCAGCGACAGTATCAATGCGTTGACTTGGTCCGCAGTTGGTACACGAGCTGGTAGCGAAGTCGTCGGCGAATTGGAATAATAAGAGGTGGATGCATGAGGTATTTTACCATTCTTGCGGGCTTGCTCCTTACAACCGCCTTGTTGGGGTGTGGCGATGGGTTGATACCGATCAAGACGGCGCCTGTTGATGGCGTCGTTAAGTTCGATGGAAAAGCTCCAGAAAATTATCGTATCTATTTCTATTGCGAACAGGCTGCGGCTAAGGAGTCATCTTCGGCACTCATAGCCAGCGACGGAACCTTTCGTGTCACCACCAGGGTTCAGGGCGATGGTGCCATCGTGGGCTTAAACCAAATCTGGTTTTCATGGGATCCTCCCGTTCCACCTTCGGACTCCGAAGAATGGAACCCACCAACTCCCACTCTTAAGATTCCAGAAAAGTACCTGTCGCGAGAGTCCTCTGGACTGTCGGTTGAAGTTACTAACTCTGGATTAAAGGATTATTCCATCGACCTCAAATAGGAACTGGCATCGACACAGGGACAGACCCTTTGTCGATGCCAGACCAAATGCCAGCAATCTATCTTTATTGCTCCCATAAACTGGGTCTGTCCCCTCATTTATTTCCCCTCATTCATTTATTCAGGGTCTGTCCCCCATTTACACAGGGGACAGACCCTGCATTGAGGGCGAGGTAAATGCCAGCATTTTTTTCGGGGATCAAAAGCGGAATCGAGCATGATTCCACCCAACGAGGGGGTTCGCAAAGCGATTTTTACCAATC
>JBJSXX010000063.1:0-13550 GCA_046086605.1 Pirellula sp.
TGCCCAGTGTGGGAGTGCCCAGTGCCGAAGTGCCCAGTGCCGAAGTGCCTAGTGTGGGAGTGCCTAGTGTGGGAGTGCCTAGTGTGGGAGTGCCTAGTGTGGGAGTGCCTAGTGATGCAGCGGCGCCACTACCCACTCAGCCACTACCCACTCAGCCACTAACCAAAATCGAGCCAAGCTTGCCCTCCGAAGTCGCTATGGGCGGATTCTGTCCGGTCTCACTGTCTATGGCGATCGAAGCCTCAAAAACAGGAACCAGTCCCAGTCCAGCTTGGGTCAAAGGCAATGGAGATTTTGCGGTTCGTCATCGAGGCCGTGTCTATCACTGTGTCTCAGAAGAGGCACTCGCGAAGTTCCTCGAGAATCCTGATCTCTATGCACCTGTGTTAAGCGGTTGCGATTTGGTCGAATATTCCAAATCCGGTAAATGGATCGATGGTGACTGTCGATTCGGTTTTATCGACAAAGAAACCGGACGAATCTTTCTTTTCTCCTCAAGTTTGAATTGCCAAGAGTTTGCGCAGAACTGTGAGTCATACTCGTCTATGGTCGGCAAGCCTCTGCAGCGCTGATGCACCAAGATGCCTTGCCGTCCCATTCCCTAGAGAACCAGGACGGCATGTATGGCCAAGAAATTCCGATCGACCAAACGATTCACTTGCACATTCGCACTCATTGGCACCGCGTTGCTTGCTCACCAAGACGCCAGTGCCCAAGCGATCCATTGGCCCAAGCAAGAACTTGCGATCCCGTTCCAACTCGGTTCCGTCGGAACTCCTCCTGAATTGCTGGAATTAGAAGTCTCCGACGATGCCGGAAAAACCTGGCAGAGTGTTGCCAAGGCCGATAGCAAACAGCGCCAGTTCCAGTTTCAGACCCAGCGCGATGGTGCTTACTGGTTTCGCGTCAAGTCCCTGGATCGAAGTGGGCAGTTGATGGACCAACCAGGCGAACCGATGCAAATCGTGATCGATTCGACCAAGCCCGTAGGTCAATTGCTTATCGATCTAGATCGCAAAGGAGACCTGCAAGCCGAGTTTCGTATTGTCGAATCTTCGCTGGATCACTCCTCGATCAGGCTTGAGTATCAAACCGAATTGGATTCGGCTTGGAAGGAAGTCACCTGCAAAACCGAGAAGGGGACTCAAGACCACGAATGGATCGGTTCGGCGAGTTGGACGATCCCTCATCAAGCGACTCAGTTGATTGTAAGGTTATCGGGTCGCGATCAAGCTGGAAATGTTTTCGAAGTCACTCGTATGCCTAAGTTGCCTAAGACGGCGATGGGAATGACGGGCTCGATGAAATTCGCAAGCACTCGCCAAGGCTCAGGCCAAGAACCAGTCGGTTCCGGTGTGGCTAAACCAACGTTGACTTTACCAAAACTACCTGGTCCAACCCTGCCTAGCGGGCTCAACCTGGCTCCTGCTGCCCCAAAACCAGCGGCACCTAGCGTCTCGAACGCTCCCCAGATGTTCACCTCGACCGGACTACCCGTTCGAAGTATCGAGAGCATTCCACCTACAAGCTTGCTCGGTAAAGAGCAAGACAAGAGCAACGTTTCGGAGTTACCTGCCTTGGAGCCACCGATTCAAAGCCAAGCAAGCTCCAAGCCCAATGCGTTGCATTCGTCGAGTAAGTCCTTCGAACTCGATTATGCCATTGTCAACGATCCGGGCTCACCGATCGCAAGCATTGAACTATGGGGTACGCTCGACCAAGGTAAGACTTGGGAACGCTGGGGGGTCGATGCGGATCGGGAAAGTCCTTTTGACATCGAAGTCGATACCGAAGGGCTTTTTGGATTTCGTATGGTGATCGTAGGCAGCAACGGACTCGCGTCGCGTCGACCTTTGCCGGGCGATTCCGCAGATGCTTGGATCCACGTCGATACGAGTGTGCCAAGAGCCAGGATCCTAAGCGCTCTGGCTGGCAAAGGATCCGATGCCGGTGCACTTGTCATCGAGTACCAAGCCATCGACGATCACTTTATCGATCGACCGATTTCGTTGTACTACTCGGAAACGATGCAAGGCCCATGGATTCCGATCACCCAAGGTGCGAAGAACCAAGGCCGATTTGCTTGGGCGGGCGAAAGCCACATCCCCGAGAAAGTTTTTCTGAAGCTTCAGGCGACCGACGCTGCGGGAAATGTTGGGGAACACATTTTGGATTTGCCTGTCGACGTGCAAAGTGCGGCACCTCGGGGCAAGATCCAAGGTTTTCGACCACGGTAGGTTTCCAACCATTCGCTGTGAAATCGTTTGGGCTCAGGATATAATCTCCGAACCATGCGACAGCCACTGCAACTCATAAGCCTGATCTATGCGGTACTTGCTACCCTATGCGCTGGGTGGGTTCTGGGGCAAGACCCACCGGTGATCCGCAAGCTTTCAGCGAAGCAGCTTCCAAACGCCATCGAGGTTCCAGGTGGGCTCATCTCAGGCGGCTTGCCGGAATCCGAACAAGCCTTTCAAGAGCTCCAGCAATTGGGTGTCAAGACGATCATCAGTGTCGACGGAGTGAAGCCTGATGTGCAAATGGCAGAGCGTTACGGGATGAGGTATGTCCATATCCCTCATGGCTACGATGGGATCTCCGAATCGACGCTGAGAAAATTGACCAAGGCTGTAAGCGAGCTTCCTGGTCCGATCTACATCCACTGCCACCATGGTAAGCATCGCAGTCCAACGGCAGCGGCGGCCGTTTGCATCGCCCGAGGCTCGATGGAACTAGATCAAGCTCTGCGAATTTTAGAGCTCGCAGGAACAAACCCTTCGTACAAAGGGCTTTTTCAAACCGTCCGCTCCGCAAAACGCATTGAGCCTAACGAGCTTGCAAAACTCCAAGTTGACTTTCCATCGGTGTGTGATGTTTCACCGCTGGTCGATAGTATGGTCGCCTTGGACGATACTTTTTCAAAGCTCAACAAGTGGGCCCAGGCAGGATGGAAGTCCAAGCCCGATCCGTCAACTCCTTCGATGGATGCAGCCCATGAAGCGGTCTTGCTAAGGGAGCATTTCGAAGAGATGCAGCGGCTCGAGGAGCTCTCGAAGTATCCTGTCGAGTTTGCTCAGATGCTCAAAGAGTCCGAGCAAGCAGCGGTGTTTATCGAGAGCATGCTCAATCCGATCAGCGGCGAGAATCGGCTAAAGCCAGTCCATCGCAAGGCGCTCGATGTCAACTGGACAACCATTCGAAGCAATTGCACCCGTTGCCATCAACAATTCAGAGATAACCTATAAGCGGTTATCGGGGAACCCAGTTCGATGGGCCTGCAGCGACCGATTTGCGGAGTTGGATAGTACGGCGATTGACCATCGTCGTTCCGTCCTCCGAGGTGAATTTCGCATAGACATCGACACTTGAGCCGCTGGGTATGCGGTCACGAAAGCGGATGGGTAGATGAAGCCCCGGAGCCGTTCCGATCGGTTCGAGTTGCTCGCGGAGTTCCTCGGCGGTGTACTCGTAACGACCGATTCGGGAAACCGAGCCGTCGGCGAGAGTTTCTTCGACCACCAGGGTCAGAGAGCCGGTCGAAGGTACAAATTCTCCAGCGTTGTTGCTCGGGACGAGCACTAAGTACAGGCCATCGTCTCCTGGCTTGCCGTCGGTGTTCTGAGCGCGACACATCGTCGGATGCCAATCGATTTGCCTTACCCTAAGATCTCCTGGCTTGGACTTGCTGTTTTTCAATGCCGGTTCGAAGGCGGAGGTTTGAATCACCCCTGAAGCACCCTCAGGCGGATTGACTGTGGGCAATTGGATCTTGCGATCCTTGTTCGCCCCATCCGATGGACTGCTCGGCAATCCAGCAGGTGCTTGTTTGAGCAAGGACTCGGGCCCGGCGGGTGGAATTACGGGTGGAATGGTTGGAGGAGCGATCTCGGGCAGGAGTTCCGATGCAGGATCTTTTGGAACAACAGGTTTCTTCAAAAGCGGCTCAGGTGTTGGCAGAATTGGAGCCGAATCGGGGATCAGTTCGGGCTCACCCGATTTCTTGGGGATAACCACCTCGAGTGGTTCGAGCCTAAGCGTTTCACCGTTGGAGGTTTTGCTTTTATCCGAGCCGCTCTTTCCTTCGCTCGGTGGAATCTTCAAAGGCGCAGGTCGGTCGGCTTTGCGTTTGCTGTCCGGGACGATCATGGTATCGGACTGAGGTCGACTCGATTGGCGTTGGATTTCTTGAAGTCGACCTTGTAGCTGCGCATTGGCACGCCTTAGATCTTCGATCTCGAATTCCATCGCCCGATTTTCGGCATCGAAGTCATAGACGAGATCTTCGAGGGCTCGATTCCTTTGAGCCATCTGTTCGACATACATCTCAGTCACGGCACGCTGTCTGCATCCGACTTGTGCTAAGAGCACCAGAGCGAGCGTTAGCCACAGCAAACGGTTCTGCACTAGGATTCGTTTTCGATTTGAGTCTGCAGAACCAATCATTCCAATGCTTATCAACAGAGCCTGGTTTTAGCCTGGGTTTTGTTCAAAGGACCCCATGCGTTAACGTAGTAGTCCATCTGTGTGGGTCGCGTCAAGTCGAATGCCATCGTCGAAGGATCGTTGGGATTGCTAGCAAACTCGCTCGAGGCAAGAAAAGGGGATGAAGACGCAGGATTTAACGATTAGGTCGGCTTTCCTGTCAAGTTTTGGTTGTTTGCTGGCCGAAGAAGGCCAAAGGGGACGGGTTTGGATTGCGCGGTGGCAGTGTATTTGCCGTTGCGACGGAATTGAAAAGGACTTCCTAACCGGTGATCTCCCATGAAAATCGTATCGAATCGATATTCTTCTGATGCCCAAGTTGCTTCTTGGGGTTCGATTTGCTTGTTGCTCTTGATGCTCAGCACGTCGACGGGTTGCAGCACTTTGTTTGGGCGCAAGGGTGGGCCTGGAGATGATCTGGACATTACGCAGTTGAAGCGAGAGGGCTACATGGTCGGTGCCAATGGGGTGCTCCATGGTGGTGTGGTTGACGATTCGAGCGTGCTGCTTGAAGTCAACGATGGCAAGAAGCATTTAGAGAAAATACCGATGACCGAAGGGCAACCGATGTTCGTAGCCGATGTGATTCGGGATGCTCAGTTGCACAAGAAAATAGGTCGCATTCAAGTTCGGGTGGTGCGTCCGAACGGGAACTCCGCGCCGGTACGCATGGAAATCGACTTCGATGATACTGGTCGTCGAGTGCGAGAGGGGACCAATTATTCGCTTAGGGCTGGAGATCGGATCGTGGTCACCAAGGACGATTCGACTGCAGTATCGCGAATGCTCAGTAAGTCTTCGTTATCAGGTTTGTTGCGTTGATCACCATGTTGGATCGTTGGCTTGAAACAGCATCGGCGGTTCTCGGGGTATTTCTTGTGATCGGGATGGGGGGGCTTGCCCGCCATCTGCGTTGGTTTAGCAAAGAGGTAGATCGCTCGCTGGCGAGTTTTACCTCTTACGTGCTTATGCCGTGTCTGTTCTTCCATCGCATTATCCATGATCCGTCGCTTTCGGCTCATTTGGATGCTTGGTATCCGGCGGTGCTAGGTTTCCTTTGCACGGTTATCGGTGTGATGTTTGCGTGGGGATCGGCCAGGGGGCTTGGGCGCTATTTCGGTCTACAGAATGATTCGCAGGAAAGAACATTTGGTCTTACCGCAGGGATTCACAATTACGGATACATCGCTCTTCCGCTTGCTGAAATATTCTATCCTGCTTGTGTTGTTTCCCTGATGATCCACAACGTGGGGGTGGATCTGGCGCTTTGGAGTGCGGGGCTCTATACGATCTCGGGTAAGGGGCTTAGGAAGTCCTGGAAGCGGATAGTCTTTAGCCCTCCGCTGATTGCCGTTGGACTAGCGGTACTGATCAAGCAGTTTGGATGGGTCGATTGGGTTCCGGGTCCTATCGAGCATGCCACAGGAAAACTTGGGCAATGTTCGGTTCCGATCGGTTTGGTTCTTAGCGGTGCGATTCTTTACGATTACTTTGGAAAACAACCGTTGGCTCAGACCATCGGCATTTTGAGCCTAGCCGTTCCGGTTCGCATGGTGATCCTTCCGTGCTGCATTTTGGCAATCGCCGCATGGGGAACAAGTTCTGAGGCGCTCAAGCAGGTGTTGCTGATCCAAGCGGCAATGCCGGCGGCAACGTTTCCGATCGTCATGACCCGCCTGTACGAGCAAGACGTTCAGACGGCTTGGGTGGTCGTCGTTGGAACTTCGCTCCTGAGTCTCATGACGATTCCGCTTTGGATGATTCTCGGGGCGGCCTGGCTTTTTTAGCCGACTGGCATTTTGAAAAAACCATGTTAGAAATCTGAGTCCTACGAGATTTTTTCGGTTCTTCAGGAATTATTGTGGCTAGGAGTGTATGCTACTGGTTTTTATCGTACTCGTACTCGAAGCGGTCTAGTATGGCGATTCACCCAGGTAGTCAGCAAATTACCGCAAGTCGCTACGATCAACCATCAGTATCGCAGCAGTTCAAACAGCCATCGGATAGTGCCAACGAGTGAATATGGGGTTTCTAGATGGTCGTTTGTCGATTCCTAATCCTAAATGTCTGCGCTGGGTTTTTCGCACTTGGATCGATCGCTTCTTGGTACCAGCAATCGACCGAGTCGACTCGTGATTGGATCGATTTCCAAAAGCCGATTGATGCACAGCAGTTGATCGGTTCAGAGGGGTCGAAACTCATTCCAGAGAATCCCAAAATCGCTACGCAATGGAGTTTTTCCGAAGGTGTACTTACCGCTTCACCGAAGTGGGATAGTGTTGTTACACCGGAGAGTTACCGCGACTTTGTGATGCACATCGAGTTCAACGTCAACGACGGCGGAAACGTCGAGCACGAGCGGAATGGCAACTCTGGGCTTTATCTGCAACTGCGATATGAGCTACAGATTTTGAACTCCTCCAGGATTCCATTTGAGAACTACTCCAAGACCGATTGCGGGAGCCTCTATGGTCTGAAGAAGCCCGATCAGAAGGCTTGCTTGCAGGCAGGACAATGGCAATCCTTTGACATTGCATTCCGAGCTGCTCGATTCGAGGGTAATAAGAAAACCGAAAGCGCCAGGATCAGTGTCTATCAAAATCAGATCCTGATTCACGACGACTATGTTTTGCCCCGACACACCGGGGCTGGGAAGAAAGAAGGGGCCGAATCAATGCCGATCAAGTTGCAAGGACATCACAACCAAGTACAGTTCCGAAATTTTTGGATTAAGTCCAAAGATGACGATAAGGATCGCCAGTGATACTAGAGTGATTTATCGGTGCCGGGGGTGCTGAGCACTCCGTTGACGATGTGATTCAGTGGCAGGTTTCTAAGTGCGTTGGCTGCATGCAAAGCGGCAGACTCTCGCAACTTGCGAACCGCTTTAGGGCTGGCCGATGCGATATGCGAAGCGGCGATGACATTGGGCATCGTGCGCAAGGGGCTATCGCTGGGGATCGGCTCAGGATCGCAAACATCGATCGCCGCTCCGCTCCAATGACCACTTTGAAGCGCTTCGATCATCGCTGCAGTATCGATCAAATCGCCTCTAGCAAGATTGACTACGAGCGACCCGGGTTTCATCGTAGCGATCGATTCGCGATTCAAAAGCTTCTTGGTTTGGGGGGTCGAAGGACAGTGGAGTGTTACGATATCGCTCGACGCAAGGAGCTCTGCAAGGGAGACGCTGCGAGCTGCGTAAGGCTCAAGCTGCGCGGGGTCGACCAGCGGATCGTAAACGAGGATTTGGGGCTTGAAAGCACGGAGTCTCATAGCGACTTCACGCCCGATGCGACCAAACCCTACCACACCAACCGTTTGATCTTTGAGTGTCCGCATGTGGGCCAAATCGCTCGCCAATCCCCATTTGCCTTGGCTTATAGAGATCGCGTTGGGAACCACCTGACGGGTCATGCCGAGGATGAACGCGAGGGTATGGTCTGCAACTTCGTCGATGCAATAGTCGGGAACATTGCACACCGGAATACCCTTGCGCTTGGCCGCTTGGAGATCGACATTGTCGACTCCAATGCCATAGCGAACAATAACTTTGGCGAGTTGCATCGAGTCGATGACAGCGGCATTTACCGGCGCAAACTGCGTGATGACTGCATCGGCATTTTGAACCAACTCGATGAGTGCCTCTGGAGTTTTGCACTGACTGCCGATCACCTGTGCGAGAGGATCGAGAATGGACTTCTCAATCTCGAGATTCGCAAAGGTGTAGTCGGTAATGGCAACAGTTGGCATATCAAGGCCTCGATCAATCGACTTCGGCTGCCTCGGCTAGATCGGCATCTGCATCGGCCGATTCCACGGCAGCGGCAGCTTTCGATCGAGACTCTCGAAGTCCTCGGCTGAGGATATCTCGCAACAGTGGCGAGTAATCCTCGAAACGAGCTTCGTTGGCAGGTCCGTCGGAGTATTGGAAGATCGCGTCGCGGGGTTTTGGCCCAAGAGCGATCAGGGTACTAGAGACCGTTCCATAATCACCACCTTGGATCACCATAGAGGCGCGAGCCAGCGGATTGGGTGTCCTAGCGAAAACCTTGCTCGCAACAGCTAAAAACTTCACTGGGGAGTCAAGGTTTTGGAGGGTCAGCAATCGGCCTGCAAGTTGGACTCGCTCATCGCGAGGATCGTTCAAATTCCGACCCCCGATGATGCTAAGACCAGGTTGCAAATCGATCACTTCATCCTCTTGGTCATGATGGATCGCAAAGCCGAAATCTCGGTCAGCGATGACCAGATTGAAGGCTTCAAAACGATGTTTGCGAGACTCTTCAAGGGCTCGCTCAAGGGCTAGACGACTCGTGGGAGCTTTCAACACGTCTTTAACGAGCAATCCTCGGGAACGATTCGAACCGAGGGGTTCGAAAACCCTACGATTGCAGATCCCGACGAAAACTCCGTGTTGATTAACTCCCAACCAAGTCCCGCCGCTACGTTGGTCGAGGGGACAAAGAACACGCGGTTTGCCAGATTGAATTCCCGGCGAATGACTTCGCCGATCGTAAAACTCCTCGCGGTTGGTGGCCACAAGGATTGGAGTCTCTGGAACCACGCGATATTGAATGGCGATCAAGCACATCGCAACATCAGCACTTTCTATGGCTGGAGTGTGGGGAACGAGCCACGGCGCAATGGCCAGGATTCACGCATACAAAGCGTGGTAGCAGGCCCGCAGTAGCCGTAGAATCTAACTTCCCCACCCAGCCGTAGTCACCCCCCAAAACGGTAGAATCGTCAAAATTGTTGAAATCTTGTCAAAATCTTTCCCCCTCTCCGTAGCCTACGCAGCTTACGGAAACTCCGATCAAACCGGTATCCAGTCGGATGCTGGTTGCTATACTCTCGGCTCTGAAAACATCGCCTTCCTTACGACTGGTATTTCCCTCTGGTATGTTCAAAGATTCGTTAGTCCCAAGTGGACGCAGTCGGCTCGGCAAACCGATTCCCGTAGTGATTGCATCCACCGGGATGTACGCTCCAGAGCGGATCGTCAGCAACGAAGAACTCTCGTCCTTGGGCTGCGATAGCGATTGGATCGTCCAGCGAACTGGCATTCGGCAACGCCGCTTTGCCAGGGGCGATCAAGCCTCAAGCGACCTCGGATATCTTGCTGCTTTAGACTGCTTGAGCCGCGCCAATGTCGATCCATCGCAGGTCGATTTGGTCTTGGTCGCTACGATTACTCAAGACTACATGACCCCTTCGACGGCTTGCATTTTGCAACGCAAGCTCGGTTGCATCGCTCCAGCTTTTGACCTCAATGCTGCTTGCTCGGGATTCATGTATGGGTTGGTCGTCGGTTCTCAGTTTGTCGCCAACGGCCTAGCCCGCAATGCACTGATCGTCGGATGCGAAGTGATGAGTCGGACAGTCGACCCCAAAGACAAAAAGACCTATCCGCTCTTTGGCGATGGGGCCGGTGCAGCACTGCTACAACCCGTCGCGGCATCCGATAACCAAGATGGGGCAAATGCCCCAGGTATCCTCGCCTTTACGCTCGGGGCCGAAGGATCCCCCGAAGCTTTGTGCACCCCTGGAGGCGGGTCTCGCGAACCATTGACTCCTGAGCGCCTAGCCCAAGGCCGTCAGTACATGCAGATGGATGGCAAAAGCGTCTTCAAATGGGCCGTGCGTTGCGTGGTCGATAGCTCCAAGGATGTCCTTGCAAACTCTGGTTACACCTTCGAAGACATCGATCTGGTGGTCATGCACCAAGCCAACACCAGAATCATCGATGCGGTGCTCGATGATCTACAGATTCCCCCACAAAAGGTCATCGTCAATTTGGATCGCTACGGAAATACTTCAGCCGCCAGTATTCCTCTTGCACTTCATGAAGCCAACCTGCAAGGACGACTCCAAAAGGGTAAATTGATTCTACTGTGCGGGTTTGGTGCTGGATTGACTTGGGGCACCGCACTGGTCCGCTACTGATAAATCCACAGTTCCACTGATCTAAAGTCCATTTCAAAATCGGAGGGCTCAGCCCGATGTCGTATCCACACGCTTATTCTGCGGGCTCTTTGATCCGTATCGGCTTGCTTGCATCGATTTGCTTCTCATGGCCATGGACAATCTCAAAAGCCGACTGGCCCGGTTTGCTAGGCCCGACAAGGGATGGATTCGCAGCATCAACTCCAGAGCTGTCTGATCACTCCAAGAACGCACCGAAGTTGCGTTGGGAGATCGATGCCGGACAAGGTTACGCGGGTGCTGCGATCCAACAAGACCGAGTGGTCATGTTCTTTCGCGAAGGTGCAAACGATGTGATCCAAGCCGTCGTGCTCGACGACGGAAAATCGATTTGGAAAACAACATTTCCTGCCACGTATCGACAAGGGATCGATTCGGATACGGGTCCTCGTTGTGTCCCTCTAATCGCTAACGGCAAAGTGTTAGCCTACTCGGCCGCTGGCACACTCCACTGTGTCGACTTGGCCGATGGCAAGAAGCTGTGGTCTCGCGAACTCCGCAAGGAATACGGCGCCGAGGATGGATACTTTGGAGCAGGTAGCACGCCTCTGCTGGTCGATAACTCGGTCATCATCAACGTGGGTGGCCGCAAAAAAGGAGGTGTCGTTGCTGTCTCGCTTGCAGATGGCAAGACCCAGTGGCAAGCCACCGATGCCGACGCAAGCTACGCTTCTCCAATTCTGTGGAATCAACAGATCGTCGTACCTACACGTCTAGAGACCTTTGGGCTCAAACCTACCGACGGGTCGGTATTGTGGAAGATTCCCTTTGGACAGCGAGGCCCGACAGTCAACGCAGCTACACCGATAGTGACTCAGGAGAACAATTTGTTTTTAACATCGAGCTATGGCATCGGCTTTGTGATCGCAAAGCAAGACGGCCAGAATGTTCAAGCCGTTCAAAAGGGGGACGCGATCTCCAGTCAGTACGCCACGCCGATCGCCGTCGATCAGAGTATCTTTGGTTCCGATGGACGTGAAGACGGTGGATTCTCGAGCTTCCAATGCATCGACAGCAAGACAGGCAAGTCCATTTGGAGCGAATCGGGTATCCCGATTTGCCATGTCATTGGACTCCGAGGCCAATCAGGGACGAACTTACTGCTCGTGGGCATCAACGGAAAATTGTGGCTTCTGCCTGCCTCGCGTGAGGGTTTCAAGCCAACTTGGACGACCCAATTGCCCTTATTGGAGGGAAAATACAGGGCTTTGCCCGCATTGAGCAAAAATTTGCTTGTGGTTCGAACCTCGGGCGGTTCCAATTCTAAGTGGCGTTGTTTTGAACTGTAATCTTTGCCGCTAAGCGTTTTGTCAACGGCGATGAGCGATACGAATCCCCCTGAGTCTGCAGATCCCCCGAACCAAGCCGCCGTTGCGGCTCCGAGCACCCATCCGTCGATGCGTCACATGGTTGGCTCGTCGCTCCTTAGCCTTCTGATCGTCCTTGTGCTTTTAACGGTTCTTCGATTCTTGTTGCCACCGATGCTCGAGTCATCGCGGTACTCATGGCATCGTGGGCACCTGCGAGCCGAGTACGAACAGTCTGCCCAAAACCTCAAGCAAATCTCATGGGAAGGGCTCTCTCAAATCTCACGCTTGGTGACCAAGCGGGTTCAACCGAGCGTCGTACACATTACGGTTTCCAACCAGCAACCTCTTGGTTCAACCTTGAGTCGCAAACCCAAAAATTTAATCCCTAAAGCCGGCCCCAATCGCGAGACTCGCTTGAGTCCCGAAAGCAACTTCGACAGCTTTGGAGCCACCGGTCAGGGCAGTGGAGTGATCGTCAGCGACGATGGCTACATACTTACCAATCACCATGTTCTCAGTGGCGGTGTCGAGATCACTGTTTATCTCGCAGATCAACGCATGCTCTCAGCAGAGATTGTCGGTGTCGACAAAACCACCGACTTGGCTCTTCTGAAAATCGATGCCCAAGATCTAATGCCTATCGATTGGGGGGATAGTGACACTCTCGAAATCGGCTCGCCGGTCTGGGCTGTGGGAAGTCCCTTTGGTCTGACGGGCTCGGTTTCGTTCGGGATCCTCAGCGGAAAACATCGTGTGGATCTAAATGCCAACCCCCAGTATCGAAGCTCCCGCGAGAGAATATCTTCCCGCTATGCCGATCTGATGCAAAGCGATGTTGCTGTAAACCCTGGCAACAGCGGTGGCCCGCTGGTCAATGGCCGAGGCGAAATCATCGGCATCAACACAGCCATCGTTGGCGAATCCTATCGCGGAGTGAGCTTCTCGATCCCCTCGAACATCGCCAAAGATGTCTTGAGCGAACTGATCAAGCATGGACGGGTTCGTCGCGGATGGCTAGGAGTTGAACTGGTGCCCGAGATCCTCTCGGATACCTCTGTAGAAACACCCGCAGTGGTCGTCCGCGCAGTGGTTCCCGATTCCCCCGCAGCTCAAGCCAACTTGGTACCCGGGGACCGTGTGACCAAGCTCAACGATATCGACATCGTTTCTGTTGAACAGGCGATCGATACGATCCGAGACACCCCAGCCGGGGAATCGATTCAAATCCATTTGCAACGCGACGGTCAGCCGATCGTCGTCCAGGCCATCCTAGGAGAACTCAGTTTCGCACCATGACCTTTCCAACGCTTCCCTTTTTCAAAATATTCGCTAAAAGCTTTCTGGTTCTCTTTCTATCTTTGTCCCTGGCGCTTGCCGCTAGCAGTGCTGAGCCCATCAAAGTATTGGTGATCACCGGCGGTTGCTGCCACGATTACGACTACCAAACCAAAGCCATGCAACTTGCTGCAAAAAAGCAAGGCGTCGAAGTCGATTGGACGATTGTCTTCGAAGGGGGCAAGGGTACCCGGGCAATGATCGATCTTTACAACAAAACCGATTGGGCCAAGGGTTTTGATGTGGTGATCCACAACGAGTGCTTCGCCGATACCGATGACCCCGAGTACATTCGCAAGATCACTCAACCCCACCGCGAGGGGGTCAATGCCGTGGTCATCCACTGCGCTATGCACACCTACCGATCAGCCAAAATCGACGACTGGCGAGAATTCTTAGGGGTCACATCACGAAAACACGAACATCAAAGTCGAT
>JBJSXX010000064.1:0-44166 GCA_046086605.1 Pirellula sp.
TTTGGCTGCTAACGTCGATGATTTCTCAGAAATCATCGACGAGCGCCAGAGTTTGGCCCGAATCGAATCGGCGACCTCATGGGTTTTGGACTTGATCGGCGTGTGCGTGAGGGTGTGCTCCTTCGGTAAGCCCCAGACGGAGCATCGAGGGGGGCTTGATTAAATTCCTCGCCGTTGGCTGCGGGTTAAACGAGGGTTCGCCAAAGGCGAACAAAGTAGATGATTTCTCCGAAATCATCTACGAGCGCCAGAGCACGGCACGATTTGATAATCCCAAAAAAAAGCCCGAAAAACCGCTCACTCCTCTCGCCCGGTGGCAATCGTGAACTAACGTTGACATATTGCAATAAGCAAACTTGGGCAAACCGGTAGGGTTATTCCGACCGTTTGCTTTGAAGGGTTTGTGACGGACTAGGGGATAGTTAAGGGTTTCTGTAAGCGATGTTCTCTGCGATCAAAAATTGGTGGGCTGAACCCAAAGAGAAAGACGACGGTCGCAAGGCACACATGACCTTTGCGAGGACTTCGATGGGAAATCGAATCCAGCGCACAACGCTCCTGCTACGACGTCAGCTTTGGGTCTGGCCTATCCTTGCCGTTCTTTTACTGTCGCTCATCGGATACTTGATCACTCGCAGTATCCGTTTGACGATGGAAGCCAATCTGCAATCCCAACTCACGACGCTTCTGGAAGTCGAGAAGTCGATGGTTCTCAAATGGCTATCGCAGCAAGAGACCAGCGCCAGGACCTTGGCCAACCAGAGCGACTTGCGCCAATACGTCGAGACGCTCGTCAAGAACCATCGAAAGCTCAATGCAGCCACACCGAGCGATCCAATCGGGGACGCGAAAGTGCTCGAAGAGATCGAACAGGAGATCGCCCCGACACTGGCAAACTACGAGTTCTCTGGCTACATGATCTCGGATGCCAAGCACCAGATTTTAGCCTCGAATCATCGGGAGTTGATCGGTCGTAGCTATGAAGAGTACGAGAGTTTCTTAGCGAGAGTCTTCGACAACAAGTCAAGCGTTTCTCCACCGTTTGCAAGTCGCGTTGCGATTGCTGATACCCATGGGAAAATGCATACGGGCCTCCCGACGATGTTTGTCAGCGTTCCGATCCTCGATCAAGACCTTCAAATCATCGCCGCACTGTCGCTTCGTATACGGCCCGAACGTGAGTTCACGCGTTTGATCCAACTCGGTCGAATCGGCAAGTCGGGCGAAACCTATGCCGTCGATCGACAAGGACTGATGGTCTCGGGTAGCCGCTTCGACGAAGATCTGATACTCCTAGGAGTCTTACCCGATAAAGACAATGCCGAGTCGATTCTCAATATCCAATTGCGAGATCCGCTCGGGGACATGACCCGAGGTTATCGACCTAAAGCCAGACGCTCAGAATTGCCCTTTACCAAGGCCGCCGGTCAATTGATGGAAGGCAAGGACGGGATCGAGATCGGAGGATATCGCGATTACCGTGGGGTTCCAGTCGTTGGAGTATGGACTTGGCTCAAAGATTATTCGTTCGGCTTGGTCACGGAAATCGATTACGACGAGGCGTTCGAACCTTTGAATATTCTGCGCCGAGCTTTCTACACCATGTTTGGCCTTTTGGCTCTTACGACATTGGCCATCTTGGCTTTCACCGTGATTGTGAGTCGATTGCAACGCGAGGCAAGGCAAGCGGCCGTCGAGGCCAAGCAACTCGGTCAGTACCGTCTCGATGAGAAGCTTGGCGAAGGTGCCATGGGCACCGTTTACCGAGGCCATCATGCGATGCTTCGGAGACAAAGTGCGATCAAGCTGTTGAATGTCGATCGAGTCAACGAGACCTCCATCGACCGTTTCGAGCAAGAAGTTCAGATCACTTGCAATCTGAACAATCCCCATACCATCGCGATCTACGATTACGGTCGAACACCTGAAGGTGTTTTTTACTACGCGATGGAATATCTCGATGGAATCAATCTGCAGGATCTGGTTGACAAGTTCGGGCCACAGCCCGAAGGGCGAGTGGCCAAGATCCTCGATCAACTTTGCAGTTCGCTATTTGAGGCCCACTCGATGGGCTTGGTCCATCGCGACATCAAACCTGCAAACGTGATGCTCAATCGTAGAGGTGGAGTGCCCGACTTTGTGAAGCTCTTGGATTTCGGTTTGGTTCGAGCTGTCGATGATGCCAAGCGGAATAAGAATCAAGAAGGGATGGCAGGCACGCCACTGTACATGTCTCCCGAGTCGATCCAAACACCAGACTTGGTCGATGCCCGCAGCGACCTCTACGCAGTGGGTGCAGTGGGTTACTTTTTGCTCACCGGCTCGGCTGTCTTTCAAGCCACTTCGCTTGCGGAATTATGCCAACTGCACGTCGATGCGGTTCCCCTGGCACCATCGCTCAGGGCTGGAAAACAGATCGCCTCAGAATTGGAACATGCGATCATGTCCTGCTTGGAAAAGAACCGTGCTAAACGTCCTCAAACCGCTCGGGATCTGGCTAACCTGATCCACCGACTGGCAGCCAGCGATTCTTGGACCATCAACGATGCCGATGCTTGGTGGAGCCGCTACGAACGAGGTGGTAATCCAACGATCGCCAGCGAAACCCAAATCCTCACCCAAAATCCAGGAACTCCTCGAAAGGACTCCGATTCGCTCTGGAGCACTGTGAACAATCCTAAGGACTTCGACAAGACGGTAGACTTTGGTACGATCTTAACCAACATGGAACCGCCCAGCCCGCAAGAAGACGATAAAAAGACGACCTGATCGATGAGCCTTGACCACCGACTTGCTGAAAAGACACCCGGTTGCTTGCGGGTCGTTCACATCGGTGATGTCGTCGGTAGACCAGGCATGTCGATCGTCTGCTCGATGATCAAAAGGCTCCGCGAGCAAGCCTGCGATGCGATCATCGTCAATGCAGAGAACGCTGCAGAAGGCACAGGCTTGACCGTTAAGCAGTACGAGCAGTTGTGCGCCGCAGGCGTTGATGCGATCACACTCGGTGATCACATCTACAAGAAGCGAGAGATCCAAGAGATCCTCTCGACGAAGGGGAACATCGTTAAGCCGGCTAATTTTCCAGCCAAGGCACCCGGAAAGAACTTCTGCGTGGTTCACACTCAAGCAGGCATACCGATCGCCGTTGTGAGCCTCATGGGGCGGGTCTTTATGAGACCTGTCAATTGCCCATTCGAAGCCATCGAACGGGTGCTAGAGCAAATTCCACCCGAGGTTCGAATCCGCTGGGTTGACCTTCATGCTGAAGCGACCAGCGATAAGCAGGCCATGGGCTATTTCCTTGATGGACGTGTCAGTGCCGTGCTTGGAACACACACGCACGTGACGACCGCCGACGAGCAGATCCTTGAAGCCGGAACCGCGTTTCAATGCGATATCGGCATGACAGGTGCCTACAAGAGCATCCTTGGACGCGAGATCCAACCGGTTCTTAAAACCACCCTGACCTTCGACCCGAACACCTTCCACGTCGCCACCGAAGATGTTCGCATGGCTGCAACCTGGGTCGATGTCGATCCTCAAACAGGGTTGGCCAACGCTATCGGTCGTTTGCAATGGAAAGCGGCCGACCAAGCTATTTAAGCATCATTGGAAGTTGCGAAAAATCGTTCCAATACGAATCGCCGGTTTTGATGTCCCAGCGATTTCGGTGGAACACCACCCGATACATGAAGTGTAAAGATTCGCCTGGGGCAAGCTCGTAACCGCCAGCCGGGTAGGGAGACGGTAACTCCGCAGACTTGGTCTTGGTTCGATTCCCCATGAAGTCCTTGATCCCAAAAGCGTTGTGAGCAAAGAGCCCGTAGGTGCGAGCATGCCATAGTCCATCGGCATGGAAGCTCTTGGGATGGACCAAGATGGCAATGCCGTAGAGTTTGTCTCCGCCGTTTGGCACTGGACCTGAGTAATCGACCCACTTGGCCGACTTGCCCCACGCGTCTCCTTGTTTGTCTCCGACGCTATTTAGGAGCTCGCCACCGGGTTTGTCCCCACGCATGGTTTCGGGAACTCGGATCGCAAACATCCCCTCTTTGGTATCCCCAAAGTGGATTTTGCCGCTGGGATCAGCGGCTCGCCAAATGTATTCGCAGTCGATGATCGTTTCGTCATCGTTCCCACCGACGGTGTATCGGGCGGTTTCTTTCAGGACCGCAACCGATTCGTTTTGAGCCTCACCGCTGGTTTTCTTCCATACATGCTCGGCGACCCAACTGACCCTAGCCCCTTGGCTGTCGCACGAGACAACCCTCTGATGCTCGACAATCCCTTTATCCTTCCCTTCGGCCCACCAATCCTTTTGATCGACTTCGCCAAAGGTCATCCACAGACCTCGATGGTGCGGGTGATCGTGAGCTTCGTTCGGCACCGTATCATCCATCGGGTAGGAACGGGTCATTTTGTGCCCGTCGGGGCCGTTGATCGGCCAAAGAACCGGTTTGGTTCCCGAGCGAAACAAGTAGCTCGTAACGAGTTTTCCGTCCCGCATCACGTCGATCCGGTCCGACTGTTGGCTAGTTGAAAATTGGGCTCGTGCAGATCCCTCCAATCCAAACCACAGGAGAATCAGCGCGAGGAACGATAAGGTGCGTGCCATAGGATGATGAATGTTAGCGAGAGGTTAAGGAAACGAACGTGTTCCAATATACGGCCAGCAGAAAGCTCGTGTATCGGTTTGTCTCGATCGACGGGGAGGGATTTAGAAGTTTTTTTCGAGAACTTTCCCACGGACCACTCCAACACAACGATCCAAATTGTATAGGATGAAAGCTCGATTTCTGGATCCCTCTGATCTGACCCAAATCACCGACGAACATCTATGAGCAACGCCGCCTTCGAACTGTCAATAAAACTGTGGAAAAAGTGTCACTGGGCTGTCAGTCCAACGTCGGATTCGGTTCGCTGGTTGTCAAAACCTGTCGGATTGTTGATAACCTCATGGATGCTTGTTCAAGCCGGCGTAGCCCAAAACGACGCCCAGAACGATTTGCCTTTCGCGGTTCCCGATGGGTTTGTCGTTTCCAGAGTCGCCGATGATGCTCTGGCGCACGATTGCTTTTGCATGACACTCGATGGCCAAGGCCGCCCGGTGATTTCCGGGCCAGGATACCTGCGGACTTTGGTCGACGATAATAGCGACGGCACATTTGATCGAGCGATCGAGTGGACCAAATCGATCAAAGCCGGAGCGCAAGGTTTATGGTTCGAAAAGAACACGCTCTATCACGTTTCTGATGGTGGACTTTGGAAATCCCAAGACTCCAATTCCGACTCGGTGGCCGATCAGAATCCAGTCCGCGTTTTGGAACTCCCAACCGGTGGAGAGCATGATGCGCATGCGATCCGACGCGGTCCTGATGGGTATTGGTATCTGATGGTCGGCAATTATGCAGGAGCGATCGCCAAGATCAATTCCGATCCGCAAGCTCCCGTCTCGAGCACCTCGGGCCAACGTCCCCGAGCAGGAACCCTGTGGCGGATCAGCCCCGATTTTTCGAAACGAGGCGTCTGGGCTCACGGACTTCGCAACTGCTATGACTTTGATTTTCTCCCCGATGGCCAACCGGTTACTTATGACTCCGATGACGAGCGAGAAGCCTCCTTGCCATGGTATCGGCCAACGCGAGTCTTGGCATTGGGACCAGGCAGCGACGGTGGTTGGTGCGGTGCTGCTTGGAAAGATGACGATTACCGGGTAACGATGCCCACGACATTGGCCAGACTCGGTCGAGGCTCTCCTACGGGGGTGGCGGTCTACGAGCACCACATCTTTCCTCCCAAATACCACGGTTCGGTTTTTGTGTTGGATTGGACCTTTGGCCGAGTGCTTGCCGTCTATCCCACCGGCAATCTACCTGTCGAGCAGCAGACACCCAACAAGATTCCTTCGGAGATCTTTATGCAACCTTCGGGGAGTATCGGGTTTGCCCCAACCGATATCTGCGTTGCTCCCGATGGTAGCCTGCTGGTGAGTGTCGGTGGCCGAGGTACCACTGGAGCGATTTATCGTGTCAAGGCGATCGTCAATACCGAGCCTGTGCCAGTGGCATCGCCGTTGTCGAGCGTTCCTGGAGCCGAGTCGCTTGCAGGGATTTTGGATGCTCCCTGTCCATGGGAATCATGGTCGGAAAATCGTTGGAAGTCCTTGGTGACCCCTGAGTCGCTTGAAGCCATGAGTCGTTTGATCGCCGATGAGCTTAAGCTTGATCCTGCCACTTCGGGCTTGAGTGCTTCGAAGATTGCTCAATACAAGCAGCGTGCTGCTCAGATTCTCACGCGAATGGGGATTCGACTCGCCAGCGATAGGATTGTCCAAGCGGCCAAGTCCGATTCGTCGGCATCCAGAAGTGCAGCGTGGTGGCTTGTTGGACGCGGATTGCTAACTCCTGCAGACGAGCAAAAACTCGTTCGGGACTTAGGTGCTTTGCCAGTGGTCTCGGCCATCGAATCTGTCGAGGAATCTACCCCTTGGGAGACGGTCTTTGGGAATGCACAGTTGCGTCATCGGCTCGAAGCCATCGGACTTAGGCGTTGGCCAATGGGCTCGTGGACTCGATTCGCAGTGCCTGACGATCTTTCAGGAAACACACTCCGGCGGAGTTGGCTGTGGGCGTTGAATCGAAGCAACCAGCCACCTTCGGCCAAGGAGCTTGGGAATAAACTCGACGTTTTAGAGGCAAAGCTTTTCTTTGGTGCTCCGAAGAATGGATTGGATGTCGCGACCTTGGAAAGTTTGGGGGCTTGGTTAACAGCCAATCGCTCGAGCATGACATCAAGGGATCAGATGGAGTGCTTGCACGCCATGCAAGCGGCATTGGGGGATCGACGGGGCAATCTGCCTTTGCAATCGGACGTACCTGCGGATGCTCTTGATGGAGTGCGGGCCGTCTATGCATCGCGGATGACCGAAGCGGTGCGAAACAGTTGGGCCAACTGGGCTCTTTATTTCGCACAGCAAGCGCAGAAGTCCGGTCAAGTGGCATTGCAAGCCGAGGCGATTCGCACGATAGGAATGTTTGAGTCCAGCGACCCGAAGCTTACTGAGTATCTGTTTGAGCAAATCGATGCGACTAGCCATCCGACATCGGACATTCATGTGCTTTGTGCTTTGGCTCAGAGCGGATCGAAGCGAACCGAGGAGCAGACGCTCAAGACGGCTTCGACGCTCAACCAGATGGTACGTAAGATCAAAGGGCGAGGGCTCTATACCGACAATCAGTGGCCCACGAGGCTCAAGCAACTCATCGGTGGACTGGGCAAGAAAGACGGCGGGTTAGGGACAGCCTATGCGGCTTTGAGCGAACCGCTCATTGGGGATGATTTGGTGGTAGTGTCGGCATTTTCTGAAGACGTTCAGAATTTGATCAAGCAGCGGGTTCGCAGGGATCTGGTGAATTTACCGTTGGAGCGATGGGAGGTTCCTGTGATCAAGTTTGCGGTGACTGGGAGCATCGAGCCGACGCTCAGACCGACGCTGCGTCGGGCGTGTGAGGTCGAGTCTTTAAGACCGGTTTGTTTGGAACTGCTTTCCAAGGAGCCCGAGGAATCCGAGTACGAGTTGTATGTGAACGCTTTAGAGTCTCCAGATCGATCGAGTTGGTCGAGTGCTTGGAAGGCCCTTGAGAAGATCACGCAGATGCAAGCTGCGCGGGAGTATCCGGTTTTGGCCAAACTGGTGTCGGCATCGCTGAACTCGAACGTTTCACTGCCGCGAACATCGGTCTTGCAGCGAGCGAGGCTTGCGGCCAAGGAGTTGAGCAAACCAGAGCCGCCGGCATCGGAGAGTTGGAAGGACTGGGAGAGTTACTATTCCAAGGAGATAGCCGAGTCGGAGCAGTCCGATTGGGTGTTGCCCAACGTGCAGGTGAATCTCGAAGTGCTTGCAGGGGAGCTCAAGGGGCTTGCGGGGGACGTGCAGCGGGGCAAGTTGGTTTATCAGGCCAAGTGTGGTCAGTGCCATGGGGGGCAAACGGCCTTGGGGCCTGCGTTGACGGGGGTTGCCAAGCGATTTTCGACGTTGGATTTGCTTCGGTCGATCTATGAACCTAGTCGGGATGTATCCGACAGGTATCGGGTCATGCATGTCTTGACAGTTGATGACGAGATCCTCAGTGGGTTGGTGATCTATCAAGCGTCCGACGGGGTGACCTTGCAAGCGGCCGATGGAAAGGTGTTGCGGATCAATGCGGACTTGATCAAGCAGAAGGGGAACTCGACCGAGTCGCTGATGCCTAAGGGGTTGATGGACGGTAAGAGCAGTCAGGATGTTGCGGACTTGATTGCTTACATGCAATCGCTCTAGCCGTACTCACCCAACGTCGTGCGCAATGATAAACGGCTGTGCAATGTTAAACGGCTGTCCTCAGCCGTTTTCCGAGTCGCTTTAGCGACGCGTCTTCCCCACACCCTGTGTCCTCAGCCGTTTGGGCAGTCCCGCTCTTGGTTGTTTGCCTTTGAAACTACGCAGGTGTACAATGGCGAATCGACGCAGATCCGAATTGCTTGTTAATCCCGAGATTGCGTTAGACGAAAGCGAAATGTGGCGACGGGTCGATGGCTAATTGTTAACCCACTCGAGCACGCTTTGTCATCCAAAGTGAATTACATCTGGCAACGAGACTAATCTCGATCATCATCTTCGTCATCGAGACCCTCGAGAGCGGAAATCTCGGTGACCAATGCAAACTGCTCATCGGTCATCGTTAAGGATTCGCGGTACTGTAAAGCCTCGGGATGATTGATTGATATCGATTTAGCGATGATACGCTACCGACGCATGGCTTGCAAGTAACCGGTTGTTGCCATGAAGCTCGCAAGCAATGTAGGTATCGAAAAAGTGGTTTAGTCTCGGGGAGGGTCTTAAGTCTCTCTACTCGAAGATTGCTCGTTATCGAGGAACTACATCATTTGTTGTAGCATCTTCAAAAAACGTATATCTTCAGGCCCAAGTTTTGCTTGAGCCCAGGTCGCCGGACCCTTGAGAGCATCTTCGTAGGTGTTGACGTTTGCGGCGGCAGGTTTGTGACGGCATTGACGGTGTTGACAAGATTGACTGTGTTGACTGCGGACAGGATTGACCACATGGACCTCGTTGACAGCGCGTGTCAATGGGGTCAATGCCGTCCAAACCCCACGCGTCGGCCGTCGGCCGACGCGTGCTCACGCAGCCCGTGCGATGCCGCCTTGCGGCGGCAGATTTTTCATCCAAAGCCCGTCAAATCTTGTGTTACAATAGACCTATCCCATTCCGATCCCCAAACGCCAATCGACTGCTATGTCTCTCCGCCGCTGCTTCCTTGCCGATATGGGTCTTGGCTTTACCGGACTTGCTCTTGCCGCAATGCTCCACAAAGACCGCATCGCTCGAGCCGATCTGTCTTGGCAACCACCCGACGGGAAACCTCACTTCCCTCCCAAAGTCAAAAGCGTCATCTGGCTCTTTATGAACGGTGGTGTGAGCCACATGGAAAGCTTCGACCCCAAACCGATGCTTACCAAGTACGCTGGCAAAACCATCGCCGAAACCCCCTTTGCCGATACCCAAGACCCAAAGAAACTTTCCATCGAACGGCTCGTGGTCCCCGACGGGAACGGCAACCAACGCTACACCCTTTATCCTCTCCAAGTCGGATTCAAACCCTACGGACAAAGCGGGATCGAAGTCAGCGATTGGTTCCCGCATATCGGTGCCCAAGTCGATAAACTGGCAATCGTGCGCTCGATGTGGACCACCGACTCGAACCACGGCGCGCAAACCCAATTCCACTCTGGCCGTCACCAAAACGATGGGGACTTTCCGACCCTGGGTGCTTGGGTCCACTACGGCCTAGGCACGCTCAACGAAAACTTACCCCAGTTCATCTCGATGGGGAACCGCGAATACTGGAACAAGAAAGATGGACACTACCTGGGCCCAGCCCACGATGCAGTCCCCATGCGTATCGATCCGAATGCACCTTTGGATTTCGGCAAACCCGAACGGGCTTTGGATCCCCAAGCACAACAGATCGGTGCCGAGCTTGTGCGCGAACTGAATCTCCAACGAGGGGTCGAATACCCAAGCGATCCGGCCATGGCCGCTCGAATCGCTTCCTACGAACTTGCCTTTCGTATGCAACGCTCGATCCCCGAAGTGGTCGACTTCTCCCAAGAAACCGCCGAGACAAAATCTCTCTACGGAATCGATCAACCCCACAGCAAAGACTTTGGAATGCAACTGCTGGCCTCTCGACGCTTGGTCGAACGAGGAGTCCGCTTCATTCAAATCCAACATGGGGCCGGTGGGGCTGGAACTTGGGATGCCCACGGGGGTCTCAAAGCCAATCATGAGAACAATGCCAAAGCGGTCGATCAACCGATCGCTGGTCTGCTGGTCGACTTAGAACGTCGCGGCATGCTCGAAGAAACATTGGTGGTCTTTGCGACCGAATTCGGTCGCACGCCTGGGGCTCAAGGCTCCGATGGTCGCGATCATCATATCTTTGGCTTTAGCGTCTGGCTCGCCGGTGGCTCGATCCAAGGTGGCACGGTCCATGGTGCAACCGATGAGATCGGTTTCCATGCCGCAGAAGATAGGCACTATGTGACGGATATCCATGCAACGATCCTGCAACAACTCGGACTCGATTCGCGACGATTGGAAATCCCCGGTCGCAAACGACTCGAGATCGACCACGGAAAACCGATCGCCCAAATCATCGGTTAACACAGCTTATCGGCTAACGCCTACCTGAGCTTGCCGCTCCTCGATGGCCCGAAGTAGATCGTCGATCCCAAGACCGTACTTGCTCAGCACCGCTCCCATGACGCTCCCGACATGCTCGCATCTTCCACGACGTGCTGCGGCTGGTGCTGGCGATGCAGCAGCGGGTGTTGCAATCGTTGGCGTAGGAACGCTCGGTGTAGGAACGCTCGGTACACAAGGCGCATCCCAATCGAACAACTGCTGAACGTATCTTGCACCTTCGAAATTACCACCATCGAACGAAACTGTTTCGATTGCGATCGCTGACATCTGTTTTGACTCCTTCAGGTCTGTGCCTAGCAAGTCACCCGCTTGCTATACCCTTAGAATCGCCAGAGGCTTGACACCTCTGGTCACTGGCCAAAGAAATCAGAAAAAAAGTGGAATATTTTTCGCTCGCTCAAGCCATCTTCGATGGCCCTTGTTCGGCGTGTCCTTTGATCCACTTGCATGAATCGATTACCATGAGGCTTAAGCAAACCCAACAATTTCCTCCATTTGATAAGGATCCGAAGCAATCATGGCGACCGTCAACATCCCTGCCCAGAACCGAACGATCACCAGCGCCGATGAGATCTCGGCATTCCTCAAGCCCTTTGGGATCTGGTACGAGCACTGGCAAGTCGCAGGCAGGCTCGACCCTTCTGCGTCGGATGCCGACATCCTTACCGAGTACGCTCCGGAGATTCAGAAGGTCAAGACTGCTGGGGGCTTTGTCACTGCCGACGTGATCAACGTCAATCCGAGCACTCCAAACCTCGATGCGATGCTGGCGAAGTTCAACAAGGAGCACACGCATTCGGAGGACGAAGTCCGCTTTACCGTCGAGGGCAAAGGGGTCTTTCATCTTCACCCAGAAGGCGGCCCGGTCTTTAGCGTCACGGTCGAAAGTGGCGATATGATCAATGTCCCTTGCGGCATGAAACATTGGTTCAACCTGTGCGATGATCGCCGCATCCGCTGCATCCGCTTCTTCGAGGACGTCACGGGCTGGACACCTCACTATGTCGACCAAGGTGTCCATGGGGACTATAGCCCAATGTGCTTTGGCAAATCCCATATCCCTGCGTCGGCATCGAGCCCAACGCCTCGGATCATCCCTTCCTAATCGCGTCGAACTCTTAAAAACCTCTCCACAATGACCGAAGCCAAGAACTTGCGTATCGCCCGCTGTGCCCTGTTGGATATCGAAGGGACCGTGGCCGATGTGCGGTTTGTCTACGAGGTGATGTTCCCTTTTGTAAGGAACCACCTCAGGGAGTTTCTCTATAACCACTGGAGTTCCCCTGCAATCCAATCGAGCCTTTCGCTCCTGGCGATCGACGCTGGCTATGGCCCAGACGATATTCCATGGAAACCCTATCACGGACAAGTCGACAAGCGTGCTTCGGACGAGCAGCTCACAGGGGTTGTCGACACCGTCTGCGGACTCATGGACAAAGACAGCAAGACCACGGGTTTAAAGTCCCTCCAAGGTCTCGTCTGGGAATCGGGCTTCAGAAGCGGAAAACTACGCGCAGAGGTTTTCTCCGATGTCTTGCCCGCCTTGGAGCGATGGAAGAAGGCCGGTGTCGAACTTCGGATCTACTCTTCGGGTTCGATCCTCGCTCAAAAACTTTTCTTTGGTCATACCACCGCCGGAGACTTGACCCATTTCTTCAGCGGCCATTACGACACGACCATCGGCTCGAAAAAGGAGCCCGAAAGCTACTCGAAGATCGCCGAAGCGCTCGGCCTATCTCCCACCCAAATCATCTTCTTCACCGATGTGATTGGGGAGATCGAAGCCGCCAGCAAGGCCCATATGCAAGTCATCGCATGCATCCGGCCCAACAATGCTCCGCTTCCTAAGGACTTCCATGGCCCCTCGATCCATTCGTTCGAGGAAATCGATGTCGTAGCCTCGGTGGTTTGAGCCACACGGATCGGGCTAAGCGGGATTTTGGTGTATCTTTTTGCGACAAGCGTCCAAGAGTCCGATCATTTGCTCGATGCTTAACTGCTCAGCCCTGAGGTTGGCCGCTAGCTGCTGCTCGGCGAGCACCTGATCGACTTGTTCCTTGGTAAGCTCCTCTTGCAGGGCCGATACCAATTGGCTTCGCAGGAACTTGCGGCGGTGTAGGAACATGGCTCGGAGCCGTGTGTGGAAAAACTCCAGATCGACAATGCGAGCACGCTTGGCTTCATTGGGAATTATCCGCAGGATCGCTGAGTCCACTTTGGGCCTTGGCCAAAACGCGCTCGGTGGCAGGATCCTGAGAATCTCGCAGTCGCACTGCGATTGCATCCAAATCGACAGGGCGCTGTAGTCCTTGCACGACGCAGGGGCGATGATTCGCTCCCCTAGCTCTTTTTGAATCGTCACGACCATTCGCTCGACAAGTGGTTTCTCGTTGAGCAAATTGCTGATGATCGGCGTAGCGACATTGTAAGGGAGGTTCGCAGCGAGTTTGAATTTGGCATTTGGGATTCTTGCCATCGCTTCGCGAACCGCATCCAAGACTTCGACTCTCAAGTGGTTCTTGTTGCGAAGCGCATCGCAACACAGAAGCTTGACGTTCGAAAACGAGGCGAGCTCTCTTGCTGCAATCGCTTGCAAATCCCTATCGACCTCGACAGTGATCACCTGCCCTGCCCGCGTCGCAAGCGTCTTGGTCAGCGAGCCCATTCCAGTGCCGATTTCCAAAACGACATCGGTGGGGCCAAGATCCGCACCTTGAACAAGGATATCGAGCAAGTTCAGGTCGATCAGAAAGTTCTGACCGTACTTGGTCTTTGGCTGCAGGCCGGCCCTTTGAAGGGTCTTCGATAGAAAGCTAAGAGTCTGACGCTCGCTCATCAGGACTTGATCTCGAATATGGCTTCGACTTCGACAGCCATCCCGTTGGGAAGAGCGTTGGTGCCCAAAGCGCTTCGGGCTCCGACTCCTCGGTCGGTTCCCAAAAGATCGACGAAGACTTGGCTAAAGCCATTGATGACCAACGGACTTTGACCAAAGTCGTTCGTGCATCGCACTAGTCCAAGGGTCTTAACGATCCGAACGATGCGATCGAGGCTCGATAGTTCATTGCGGAGTGTTGCAATCATCGCCAATGCAGTTTGCTTGGCAGCCGCTTGGCCACCGGCAACATCCAAATCATCGCCAACAGAACCTAGCATCAGCGACCCATCGGGCTTGAGGGGTCCATGGCCGGAGACATAAGCCAAGTTACCGACGATCAAGACCGGTTTGTAGAGACCCACAGGCTTGGGAGCCGGGGGAAGTTGCCAACCGAGACTTACAAGTTTGCTTTCTGCTGATTCCATAGGTTCTGATTTCGTCGAATAAGACTTAGCCGACCAAGTGATTGAGAATTTGAAGGATCCCGTTTAAATGGGCCATGCGAGGCCCGTAACGATCTAGAAAATCGGCGAACATGTACTCGCTGTCAACGAGATCATCCCGAGAATCCTGAATCTCTGAGGTCATCTTATCCAAGAAATCTGTTTGGACTGCCGAGAGGGTTTCCAACGCGTTCTTGCACGACTGGACCAATTCCGGATGGGCGTTTCGCCATTGGTTCATCTCGTTTTGTCGCTGCGCGTTGGCTTGCTGAGTGCTTTGCAAAACTTGTCGATTGATCTGCAGAAGCTGCTCGATCATCTGGTTTTGGCGATTTTGGGAATCGACCATTTGCCTCATCAGGGCGATCAAAGCCGTTCCGACATCGAGGCTTCGGCTCCCGGGAGCTGCAGCAGGGGCCGGAGCCGGTGCGTTCTGGGGACTGGCCCCTTCGGCCGACACATTGATCGAAAAGATTGGAGAAAATGGTCCTGGGTCGTTCGACATCTTGATTTGCTTGCAAAAGGGCTAGAAGGTGTAGACCAAGCCGGAGATCGCCCGGAAGCCCGGCGGAAATCCAGTATATCCCCACGGTGAGTCAAAAGTCGAGTTTTCGGAACCGCCAAATTGTTAATTTAGTTAATTTGTGTCGACAAGTCCGCTTGGGGGGCGATGTCTGGACTGATCCGGCTTGGCGCGTCGAAGCTAGGCTTGGGTTTCCGACCCGCAGAGCACTTGGTTACGCAAGATTTACAACAAGAACGCATGGCAACAGACAACGGATTGTCTCAGAAATCTTTCGGCTTTGTTTCCGTCCGACACAGGATGGATCAAGGCTATTTCGGCGGGTATTTGCTCGTCAACAGTGTCGCTCGGCCTTTGGAGTTCCATTGCACAGTGCCCGTGCAACCGACCCGTGCTCAGTCGATTCTTTTCGGCCCGACACTCGAAGAGTTCCTATGCGGTGAGCAGATCGCTCGGGCTTTGCTTTCGAGAGCCAAGCTCCAGCCTCAGGTCGTGTTGGTTGATTCGCCAGCGGCGCTGTGCGTGCGGCACTGGATCGACCTGCCGATCTTATGCGTCTGGAAACCGCAACTCCACCAAGACTCTAGCGATGATTCGCAATTGCAAACCGAACATGGATTTCAAAGTCCGAGCTATCAACGGAATCCATCGCAATACGCCGAACGCTCTACCGATCGCTATACACTTACTTGCCTAGACTCCTACCGCAGCGATTTGGAATCGGTCGATTGGATGATTCAATCCCATACCATCGACCTGGACTTGCATGAGCCTTTTGAAAGGATCGTCGAAGCATTGGCTGAAGCCCATCCTCGAACAAAGGCGGCTTGAGCATGGACGATCCAAGGCAATCGTTATCGATCGATGTGCATTCGGAGTTCTACGATCAGGCCAGTGATCTCGATGAATCCTCTGAGTCTGTTCGAGAGCCTTGGCAAGACAGTCTGAGTGTCGATTCCTTACCGAGGATGCACTATGGTTCATCGGAGCTTTCTGAATCACTCGTAGCGAAACCAGCCAAGGTACTTGCGATCCAGTTGTCGCATCCACTCCCAAAGACCATCGGCTTTTCTTTCCCTGAATCACCCCACTGGTCGATCAAGCTGCCCGAGAGTCCTGAGCCGAGTAAACCAAGCAGTACTCAGAGCGATCAAGCAAGCGTCCAGGAGGATCCTGACCAGGGAACTTCGCCCGATCAGGATCCATCAACCAACAACACCGGTAAAAAGACACGGCTTACTCCTCCACGAAATTTGATTCGATTGGAGGATCGACTCTACTACGTCTTGCAACCTCCGCTCGAGTCGATCGTTCAAAACGCCAAACTCACGTTCCCTTTCCAACCATTCCCTTATCAGATGGATGGCATTGCCTTCCTCTACGCTCGCAGTTCGGCGATCTTGGCCGATGAGATGGGGCTTGGAAAGACCATGCAAGCGATCACTGCGATACGCATGCTGCTGCTTTCAGGTGAAATTCGAAATGCGCTGTTGGTATGTCCTAAGCCGCTGGTGACCAACTGGATGCGTGAGTTTCGGCAATGGGCACCCGAGATCCCGATTGCGGTGATTCAAGGGGATTCGAGCAAGCGTGCTTGGGTGTGGTCTAATCCGCAAGCACCCGTCAAGATCGCCAATTACGAATTGATGCTCAAGGACTCGGCGGTCATCGACGATGGCTCGTTGTTTTTCGACCTTGTACTCTTGGATGAAGCGCAGCGGATCAAGAACAGGAACAGCACCACGAGCGAAGTGGTTCGGTCGATCCCGCGCAGTCGTTCGTGGGCATTGACCGGCACCCCGATCGAAAATTCCGTCGAGGACTTGGTAAGCATCTTCGAGTTCCTCTCGCCAGGGCATCTTCGCGACGATATGCATCTGAAGTCTCTCGGGCATGCGACGCGCGATCATATCCTTCGCCGAACCAAAGACAAGGTGCTCAAGGACATGCCGCCTCGACTCTACCGCCATGCCGATTTGGATCTGACTCCTGAACAGCGAGCCAGTTACAAAGCCGCCGAAGAGGAAGGGGTTGTTCACCTTGCTGATCTTGGCGAATCGGTCACGGTGCAACATGTCTTCGAGCTGGTCCTAAGACTCAAACAGATCTGCAACTTTGATCCAGTGACCGGTTCGAGTTGCAAGCTCGAGCGGCTCGAAGCCGACATGGAAGAGATCGTCGCCAGCGGTCAAAAGGCGATCGTCTTTAGCCAGTGGGTATCAACCTTGGACGTCATCTCGGAGAAGCTAGCTCGGTTCAATCCGGTGGAGTATCACGGCAGGATCGCATCGAATCGTCGCGATGGAGTGATCGATCGATTTAAAAACGACCCCAAGTGTGGCATGATCCTCATGAGCTATGGTGCGGGCGCTGTGGGATTGAATCTGCAGTTTTGTCATTATGTGTTTTTGTTTGACAGGTGGTGGAATCCTGCCGTCGAGGATCAAGCGATCAATCGGGCCCACCGTTTGGGGGTCAAAAAAGCGGTGACAGTCACTCGGATGATGGCCGTCGAAACCATCGAGCAGCGGATCGACGCGGTGCTCTCTGAGAAAAGAGAACTGCTACGAACGCTTTTTGCAGAGGCTGGCACGCCAACGAACCTTGGACTTAACCGCAATGAGATCTTCGGGCTCTTTGGCCTGAATGTTCCGAGCCGTTTTAAAGGTTTTGCTGCTTAGGCCCGCAGTTGAACAAACAGGTTCCAAACCCACCCTGCAAAGGCGATTATCATCGCGCCACAGGAACCTCCTAGCACGAACATCCTCCACTGATCTCTGAGATGACGTTTTCCAGTCCAAACGGTCCACAGAAGCCATGGGATTGAGACAAAGGCGACGACAAACAGGAGCGAACCACCAACATTGGCGACCAGGGCTTCGGTAATCCTACCTTCGATCATCAGTGCCCAAGATGTTGTCATGCCACATGCTGGGCATTTGATTCCGAAGGCGATGACAGAGCTACACGGCGGGAGCCCAAGCTGCCGATGGGTTCCGTGACCACTGGGATCAGGACTCAGCCAAGCGGCGATCCCCAAACCGCACAAGAGGCCCGCTGCTACAAGAGCCAAGCCCGCGCGTTCTTTTCGATCGAGATGGTCGCTAAGTATACCGAACATTGCGAAATTGAGGTTCGAAAAAGGCTTCAAGCAATCCGTCGACTCGGAGCAGCCCGTCAGTAGAGAGTCGGATCATCGCATCGGAAGCCTTCGAGTCATCGGGCAATACAACATATCCATCGGAGGCATAAGCATCCCACTGCGAGTGCCACTTCTGAAGGATGTTCACTTGGAATTTATCGCGGAAATATTCGATGTTCAGATAACCTTTTTTGAGTTGCAGGATCATCTCGCGAATCAATCGCTGCTCTTGCGTAGGCCGATACGCGCGACCGATAGGCAGTCGGTTCTCATCGAGGATCATTCCAAGGTAACGATCCCATTCGGGTACGTTTTGGTAATGGACGCCTCCGACATGCCCAAAGCTTGCGATGCCCGTGGCAAGCAGATCGGATCCTTTCCAAAGATTATCTCGGTAACTGAAACTGACCTTCGATGGATCTTTCACTACCGTATAGGCGCTCGAGATGGTGTATCCATTTTCCTGGAACACATCAAAGGCGTATCGAACCCAATCGCGTTTGGTGGGCCATGAGGCGACGGACGATTCGGAGTGGGATTCGAGGATCCCTTTGGAATAGACGGTATTGAAAGGCAACTCCATTTGGTAGATCGTCACACTCTCGGGGGATAGTTCGAGGGTCTTGCGGATGTTCTCTCGCCAGTTCTCCCAAGTTTCCCCGACCATGCCAGAGATAAGGTCGATATTAACATTCGCAAATTTGGCAGCGGCGATCCATTCCCAAGCTCGATAGACTTCTTTCGATAAGTGAGCACGACCGTTCTCCTCAAGGATCGCGTCGGAGAAGTTTTCGACGCCCAGGCTCAATCGAGTCACGCCCAGTTGCTTGAGAGCTTGTACTTTTGGTTCGCTAAGGGTTCCTGGTTCGCACTCAAAGGTGACTTCTTCGGCCCCGTTCCAGGTGACATAGCGATGGAGTCGATCCAGTAGCGATTCGAGTTGCTTGACCGACAGGAAACTCGGAGTACCCCCACCGAAGTATACGAATCGAAACTGACGATCTTGCATGACCGGTTGCTGGGCGACCAAACTGATTTCTTGGCACAGGGCCGAGACGTATCGTTCGATCGCTTCTGCATTGACGTTGGTGAAAACTTTGAAATAGCAAAACTTGCATCGCTTGCGACAAAAAGGGATGTGCAAATACAGCCCGAGCGGGGGAACTTGCTGGGGGACTCCTTGAGCATCGACCTTAAGCGGTGGATGGGAAAACGCTTCGAGCACTTCTGGGATCGCCTCGGGTGTCCACTGCGAATAGGGTGGATAATTCGAGATGAAGTAACTTCCGACCTCGGTCTTGGTGGCTTGGGTGGACATGCGTGCTAAACGCTGGATGGGTAAGAGGACAGACTGCTTTTGAGATCCCCCTAATTTACCTCAGCTTCCTAAAGTCTGCATCCTTGGATTTTGCTAATCCGCGATTTGTCGCGTCTTAGGCTCCAGAATCCACCCCATATGGGCTTGGTCTATCCCCTGCAAATTTGCTAAAGATTTCCTCGATATGAAAAGCCTCATCCAAATGCTTGAATCGTTGCGAATCCTGTTTATTCGCAGCAATCTCCAAACCCGCACGGCACTGGTTCTTTGCACTCTGCTGCTGGGGGTCGGTGCCGGGTTGATGGTGCAAAACGCGAACGTATTTTCGAACCGCTTGGAGTTTCTGCTCGATGGCCAAGACTTCACGCCCGGCCAACTCGACCAGTTTGAATTGGCTTTCAGCAACTCGGCACTGCGGAACTACCAACGCGTCGGCAACCGAATGCGTATTCCTACCGCCTCGAAAGACACCTATTTAAAAGCTTTGGCCCAAGCCAAATGCTTACCCGTTCAAACGCAACCGTTAAGTGACTCGGCCAGCGATCCGATGAGACTCTTCGAGCCTAGGACTGCATCCTTGGAACGCGAACGCAAAGAACGGATTCGGCAGATCGAAAACACGCTCAAAGAGTTTCCATTTGTGCGCCAAGCAGTCGTAACCTACGACGAAAAGGCAGACGGTTTTGCTCTCGAAAAAAAACGGGCAGCTACCGTCTCGGTCCACCCCAAAAACAAACCCCATCTGAACCGTGCCGAACGCCGTAGCATCATTCGAATGGTTCATATGAACTTTCCAGGACTCAAAGCCTCCGAAGTCGTCCTAGCAGATCTTGGTCTAGGCGAAACATTCACTGAACCGTCGTTGGATTCGGATCTGACCGGACAGCTTGTCCAAAGCGATCTCCATTGGATCGATCGCAGACGCGAGCATGAAGCCGAAATCAAGAACAAAGCACTCGAACTCTTAGCCGGATATGGCGATGTCCAAATCGTAGTCACAAGCCAACCGAATGAAACGCAAACCGCCAACGAGTCACAAACGGCAAGCGATCCTCCATCGCAAACCCAATTGCCATCGACCATCCCAAACCGCAAAGCTCGGTTGGACGATCTTGTCGCAACCCGCGAGATACTCAAGTCCCTGCCTACTTATTCCAACCGCATCTCGGTGTCGATCCCCACATCCTATTACCACCGGGCCTATCGCAATCACTGGCAAACAAACCAATTGGAAGTAGACCCCTCGGTGGGTGCTAGCATGTCTGCCGTCGCTTCGAATATGCCAGCAGCCTCCGAACGAGCTTTGGAGCAAATCAAAACGCAGACAATCCAAGCAGTCCGCGAAAAACTCGCGCCCTTGGTCGCCGGTTCAAGCACCCCCATCGACAACCCAATCGTTGTAACCGACTACATCGATTCGGCTGAGTCGCTGCAGACTCAAGCCGATCCGTGGACACAGATCACCCATTGGCTCACGGACTCCTGGAAGACACTTGGACTCTTCGCTCTAGTTTTGATAGCAATGCTGATGTTGCGATCCGTCGCGAACTATCGAGTTTCCAAGGATACACCGGTGGTTAATGGAGCTTCAGAGAAAGAAGCAAGCGGTGGGTCGCTGATCGATCTGCAGGAACAACCCTTGCAAACCGAGCAGGACAAACCGCTTGCTCATCCCTCCGTGATTCTTACCAAGAAAGTCCAATCGCAGCCCGAGCAAGTCGCACTGCGATTGGCAACCTGGATTTCTCAAAACTGATCCATCAGTCTCCTAGAAACGACAACTGCGACATCACGACCGGTTCGCTGACAATTCTTCCGAATTCATCATTTCCGCGTCGTGTACCGAGCGATGGCCAGCCATGGATATGTCGAAGTTCCGGCATGAGCTCAACGAGCTGTTCCCGAAGCACATCGAGAATAATAACTAGGCGGCGACTGACCATGATTTCTCGAAGCAAGATCACGGTTTTCATGATCCTCACGAGAAGGGCTCGGGATCGTATCGATTCACAGACCGATAAATCCCGATCGATCAAAAGGTGCTCCAAAGGAACTTCCAAGGCATCTTTCCAAATGTGAAGATCCCTTAGGGTTAAGTTCGAATGGGGCGACTCTTGGACTCGGAGCTCTCGCACCGAAAGTCCTGTTCTGCGAGCAATCGCACGCAGCGAAATGCCTTGCTGAAGCCTCACTTCTGCGACGCGGTGCAAGAGTCCGAAGCGTTTGGTGATCAACAGCGGTGCGTCGGTCTTTTTCTTGACCGTAAGCGACCTGGGCTGTGACTTTCCATCCGCAGATTTAGCACGTTTCGAGATGGGAGGAGATTCGGAAGGTTGGCCATCCTTGGGTTGGCCGATTTTAGGCAGGCTCTTTTTTTCCATGAGCTGAGTTAGACGAAATGGCATGCGACTTCGTCGGAATCAGTGTGTGCTCTGACCCTTTCCGAGCCAATCGTTCGCCTAGAGGGTCAAGAAAGGCAACCCCCTATTTTGACAAAACTTCCTATTTCCTAATGGTATAGGTAAAAACCACTCGGTTAATTCGAGGGATTCTTTGAGCTTCCCACGACAGCACCCGATGGGGATTCGTAGTTGGACATCGGTGGGCAAGCGCACACCAAATTGCGATCTCCATAGACATTGTCAATCCGAGCCACCGCTGGCCAATACTTAACTTGGTTGCCCGACTCTGGATCTGGGCAAACGGCCATTTGGCGTGTGTAGCCCAAACCCGCCTCAGATAGAACATCCTTGAGCGTGTGCGGAGCGTTCTTCAGTGGGTTGTTGATCGGATCCCAAACCCCTGATCGAACTTTTTCGTATTCGCCGTGGATCGAGATCATCGCGCGACAGAACCGATCGAGTTCTTGGAGCGATTCGCTTTCGGTCGGTTCGATCATGAGTGTCCCTCCAACGGGGAATGACATCGTCGGGGCATGAAATCCGTAATCGATTAAGCGTTTGGCGATATCATCAACTCCAATGTGCGCTTCGCGATCCATGAGCCTTGTGTCAATGATGCACTCATGAGCGATCAGTCCTTGGTTGCCGGTATAGAGAATGGGGTAATAGTCCTTGAGCCTCCAAGCAACATAGTTGGCATTCAAGATTGCCACTTGGGTTGCTCTCTTGAGCCCCTGTGCTCCCATCATTCGGATGTACATCCAAGAGATCGGCAGGATGCTTGCTGACCCGAAGGCCGCTGCCGAGACCATCGGCCCACGCCGTGAGGTATTCACGCCGTCGCGAGGAAGAAACGGGGCCAAGTGCTTCTTGACGGCCACTGGGCCAACCCCAGGTCCTCCACCTCCATGAGGAATACAAAAGGTCTTGTGCAAGTTCAAATGCGACACATCGCCACCGAACTTACCAGGCCTTGCGACACCTACTAGCGCATTGAGGTTTGCCCCATCGATATAGACTTGGCCACCGACTGCGTGCACCTTTTGGCAGATCGCTGTGACACCTTCTTCGAAGACCCCGTGAGTGGATGGATAGGTGATCATGATCGCTGCAATCTTGGACCCGTATTGCTGGATCTTCGCATCCAAATCATTCAAATCGACATTGCCCTGCGAGTCGCAAGCGACCACCACGACTTGCATGTTGGCCATCTGTGCACTGGCAGGATTCGTGCCGTGTGCAGAGCTTGGGATCAAACAAATATTCCTATCCCCCTGGCCTCGAGATTGGTGATACTGCATGATCGCCAAGAGCCCAGCATATTCACCTTGAGAGCCAGCATTGGGTTGTAACGAAATCTCGTCATACCCGGTCGCCTCGCACAGCATCGCTTCGAGTTGCTCGATCATGATTCTATAACCTTCGCACTGGTCGGCAGGAGCCAGCGGATGGATCGAGTTGAACTCGGGCCAAGTCACCGGAGTGAGTTCACTGGCCGCATTGAGTTTCATCGTGCAAGAGCCAAGTGGGATCATCGCGCGATCCAAAGCGATATCCTTATCGGATAAAGATCGAACGTACCGCATCATCTCGGTCTCACTACGGTAGCGATGGAAGACATCCTGAGTGAGGATCGTGTCGTTGCGGAACTGACTTTCATCGAGCAAACCTGTTTCCAGGTTATCAACCTGCCCTGCACCAAAGACCTTGGCGACAGCCGCGACATCGTCATCGGTGGTGGTTTCGTCGAAACTGATCCCTAGGGTGTCTTGATCGATCCGGCGAAGATTCATTCCCAGTTGCAATGCGGCTTGCATCAGCGCATCGGCTTTTCCTGGGACTTCCAACGCCAACGTATCAAAGAATCGGTCGCTTCGGATCTTGATCCCAGCCGACTTTAGGGCACGATAAAGCCTGGATGTTCTTCGATGCGTTCTTAAGGCGATTTCACGAAGTCCATCGGGCCCGTGGTAACAGGCATACAAAGTGGCCAAGATCGCAAGCAGTGCCTGAGCCGTACAGATGTTCGAAGTTGCTTTTTCTCTTCGAATGTGTTGCTCGCGGGTCTGCAAGGCGAGTCGATAAGCAGGATTGCCGTGCCGATCGATCGACTGGCCGACAAGTCGTCCGGGAATGGTCCGTTTGAGCGCATCGCGGGTTGCAAAGAAAGCTGCGTGCGGACCACCAAAGCCCAATGGGATTCCAAAGCGCTGAGAAGATCCAACGGCCACATCCGCACCGAGCGAACCGGGGCTAGGCAAGAGCATCAGAGCCAATAGATCAGTTGCAAGGATGACCAATGCCGAATGTTTCTTGGCCGTTGCAATCCAATCCTTAGGACACACCACTCGACCATCGGTGCATGGGTACTGTGCCAAGACACCAAAGACATTCTCCCAGGAGTCTGGCCCTACGGTTTCATCGAACTCAACGATTTGTACATCGAGTGCTGCAGCCCTTGTCCTGACGACTTCGATCGTTTGAGGATGACACCACTTGGAAATCAGAAAACGTTTGCCAGACTTGGAATTTCGCAAAGCAAAAGCCATGGCCTCTGCCGCCGCAGTGGCTTCGTCAAGAAGCGACGCGTTTGCGATTTCTAACCCGGTAAGCTCACTGATGATGGTTTGGTAGTAGAAGAGTACTTCTAAGCGTCCTTGGGAGATCTCGGGTTGGTAGGGAGTGTAGGCGGTGTACCAAGCTGGGTTTTCAAGGACATTCCTCTGAAGTACTTTGGGTAAATATGCGTTGTAGTACCCAGCACCGATCCAAGATTTCACGACCCGATTCTTGCTAGCGATCTCTTGGAGTTCAGCCAGTGCAACTTCCTCAGAAACCCCGTGGGCAATCTGCAAGGGGCTCAGATCCAAGATCCCCTTGGGAATCACTTGCTGGCTGAGTTCATCGAGGCTGGCGAAGCCGAGTTTGCCCAGGATGTCTTGGATTTCGTGTTCGCGTGGGCCGATGTGCCTGGCGATAAATGGAGCAGAATGAGTCGAAACTTGCATGGGGCAGGCCGATGATGGATAGGGGGTATAAGTTACCTACGACCGATCGCTAAGGTGCCCTTGGGACACATGTTGGATCGGTCGATGGTTGCTTGCCCCTCTGTCCAATTAACCTGAGAGATTCGCCGCGTCGAGTTTAACTTCGCGAAGCTTGCCCCTTCGGTGGATTGCTACGCATTTAAGCGGCAATCGCTCTCCAGAGATTCTGTTTCGGTCCGGCGGTCCTTTTGCCTGAGTGTTTGTGGGACACTTTACACCTTCGGCGACCCTCGCGGGTGCTCTCGCGCTAGACTTTCATGAACGACATTAGTGTAGCGAAGGCGGAGGTTATTTCAACCGAGATTCCAATGGCATAGTTTCTCGACGTAATCTGCCGATCCGTCTCGCAACCATCCGTCCAATTGGGCTGGATCTTTAAGTTGCTGGCCTCGCTTAGAATCGACGGCCAAAAACCGACATGAGACCTCGCTGATACTGCTCATATCTCCCCAGAGTTTTTCAAATTGGGCTACTGGATAGACATCTTCTTGGCCCAATCCCCAGCGTTTTTTGACATCCTTGATCGTCAAGTAGGTCGGTAATTTGAACGCCATCTTCCGGACAGCCGAGTCGACTTGGATTGGATTCTCCAGACTCTTTCGGTCGAGACCAAAAGTCGCCAGAACCCGATCGATATCGATCCATGTCGTGAGCGTGTTGTAGAAAGTAAGCTTGAACTCAGCTTGCTCGGTGGGCATGGCCATTCCCTCTAGAAGTCTGACTTTGCCATCAACGCGGGCCAAGCCACCCCCTCGATCCTCGATCCTTCTTCCGATGACTTCGAAACTCAAAGCAGCACCGCTACGAATATGGTGCTCTAGGCAAATCGGGTCGATATTGGTTCCGACGGAATCGATGTTATGAAGAAGCAAATATTTTAGTTTTGGGAAATCCTGAAGGACTTGTCGTAACGTTCCGTTCTTGAGCATGCTTGGGAATTCGTACCAGTGTCCGACCGGATGCATGCATTGCTGGGGAAGATTGTCGGTGTAGTCGCTGGCCTCTCCTGCGCTGTGTGCCCATTTCTGCAACGAGGCTTGTGCGCTCTGGCGAACTTTTTGCTGTTGCTCATCGAGGACTTGGTGCGAAGTCACCTCCCAATGAAAGACCAAATCGCGGACCGTCGGGACGGTTCTTAAACCTACAGACATGCCTCGAGACAGATAGACCTTCGAAGGGTAGGAAAAGTGGTTGTTGGCTTTCAGGAATCCCTCGATGGGAGCATGGGTAAGATAGCCTGTGGCGATGATGTGTGGGATCGAAGCGTCAAAGTCGTGGCATGTCTTCGTCGACTTTGCCAAATGGACTTCCAAAAAGCTCCGATGTTTGCCTTGGAAGCGACAAAACGGATGAAGCCCTTTGACCACCCCTGCCCCATTGGTCCACCTTGAGCCGACGCCAGCAGCCAACGTGATCACACCGACCTGGGAGTCACGGATCGCCCGCATTGCCTCCGAGCAATCCTCGGACTTGGAATTGGTTTGAGAGTCTCTCAAGTCGACATAGTCGGCAGGCCCAACATCGGTGATATCGACATTGATCGCTAGACGGTTTGTAGCAAGGCTTATGCGTCCGGCGAGAATTTCCGACTGAATCTGCTGGTGCTCTTGGATGTCAAAACCATTCTCTTGCAACATCGATTGGAGCGTCTGATGGTGATCCACCTTGGAACTGCTTTGGGGCAGGATCCTTTGAAGCAATCTTCCGGCTCGATCTGGGTCCTCCGAGCAGGCTTGGTTGAGCCTCTGGAGATCCCTCTTGGACTGCTCGCTCAAATCCCTGATGTTCCCTCGAACGAGTCTTGGTGCAAGTATCGAATAGTAGCTCTCTGGCATCCTGGCAGCATCGGCCTGAAGCAAATCCGACCATGAACCTCGATCGTTGATTTCGAATTCATAGACCACAGGATCCATGGCAAAGGGCAATCGATCTTGCATGGCTCGTTTGGTTGCAACAAGCGTTTCCAAGAGCCATTCGCGGGCTTCTTTTCGGATGGCAGGATCGAAGAAAAAACCCATGCCGCCGCCCGACATCCCACCGAGCATCAAAAAGCCCCAGTACTGCGAACCCCATTTTTGGGTGCATTGCTCGATCACGGCCTCTGTGAAACGATTGGTACACCAAGGAATGATCGTCTGAAGCGGACCAACAAAATTTCGGGTTGTCAACGAAGCCAGTCTACGAATGTCTCCAACGCAAAGCGAATCGATGATCTGCTGATAGATCCCCATCGATTCTTGACGTGCCTCCCATTCCCTTTTGCCCCTGGTCAGGTACTTCTCGGTGACCATCTCTAGGATAGGGCCAACGTTTTGAGCCATTCCTCCATAAATGAGAATCAGACTCTCTTCGAGTGCTTTGCGAGATGACTCGGGGAACGTCTCCTTGGTCAAGAGCGTGTGCTTGGGAAGCAATCGTCCTCGGCTGATCCCATACTCAGGATCCTCTTGGCCCGCGAACTGACCTTCAATTCTCTTAACACCTTGCCAAATTCCACCCGAGTCTTGCCATCCCCCCCCAGATCCTCCCAGCCATTCACCCAGGATCGCGCGGGCAGTAATCAGACGTTGATCCAAGACATCCAAGCCACCTTGGAGGTGATTTACCTGGCCCGTGGCCCGCATCAAAACTCCGATCAAGCACCCCAAGAGATTCGTCGAAACGGCTAATCGCGAACCTTTGGGGATATCATTGACTTTGCTCACGATTTCCAGACCCAATCCCGAAGCTTGCGATCCTGCGTTTTGCATCAACACAGCTAGGAGCTCGGAGATCGGCCTTCGGCAACCCTCCATGCCAGGCGGAACCAATCCAGAAGCGATGCATGCGGCTTTGAGCAGCCCAAGATAATCTTTCGCAAAATCGAAAACCTCATCGACTTTCGTCAATTCCGCATCGACCCCCAAGTCGGTGCTCACCAAACGCAAGACTGGCTTATCGATTACCCGCAAATAAGCTTCTACCGGTGGCTTGGGCTCTGGATCCCTCCCATAGACACCCAGGTTGACCGAGGCATTGATGACCCGTGCCCCTTCAGGGAAGTCCATCCCTAGAAAAAAAATGTCACTCCAACCGCTATGGGTAAAATCCATGCGCACTGAGGTGCGTTCGAGCAAGATCGGCCAATCGAGCGATTTTGGATCTCTAAGCAAGAGTTCTTTTCGGAGTCTCAGCGGCTGGTCGTCTGGATGGGTGATTCGAAACATCCACTGATTGCCACGAACTGTCTTGACACTTCTGCGAACCTGGTCAGCCAATGTCTGGATGCCATGCTGGTAATAGGCTTTAGCCAGCGCGCTGCAGTAGGCGTGATTGGTCCCATGTGCATTTTGATAGTCCAACAGCAGATCAATCGCCTCGGTGAATCGGCGTTCGAGGATGTGCTGATACGCTTCGTGAGGCAACAGTCCCGATTGGGATTCAGGGAGTTTCTCCGGCAATCTGTAACGATAAATGGAAGAAACTAAAAAGTTCGTTCTTACCAGTTGATAAAGATTTTTGGTGCTTCGTCTGAATCGATCCAATTCTAAGGCGACCTGCAAATAGTCGTCGGCACTCAGACCATGACCGAGCGACTCGATCGACTCGTTGCGAACCGTGTCTTGAGAGGAAGTGATTGCTTCGATCCAACGATCTGCAAGCGATGCGTTTACCACAATGGATGCTCCTGGATGATCTATCGATGAAGGCTCAGTACATCGATCAATTGGGTCAATACGCGATCCCTATCGACGCCAGATAATCCAAGTGCTAACTGGGAATTCAAAAGCCCGAACTTGACACCCAAGTTGTACCTATGGCCATCGATCTCATAGGCGAGATAACGCTCTTGGCTTAAGGTGGCCTCTAAAGCCAGAGTCAACGGTACAGGTCGCTTCTTCTTAGCAATTGCATCCGACAAATAGCCAAAAACACTCGGCATGAGCACATGCAGTCCAAAAAAACAAAGATAGTTTCCGCTACGAAGTCCAGCCGTCAGGAGTTCTTGTTCGGCGATGGTTGGAGTCGGTTTTTCAATGACTTTCTTAATCTCGAAAAGCCGCTCGAATTCCGGTAATCGGACACCACCTACGGTTCCGAAAAACGGGAGCTGCGATTCGCGGGTGGCTTGAACCGCCGAGATGCTGCATTCCTGTTGCGAGGCGACCTCGACGAGTTGTGCTGCACATCTTTTGGACCCTTTCGAAAGACAAAGGTGATCTCCAACCATGTGCAAAAACGGCTCCTGGCCGACATAGTCCTGGCAACTCAAGATCGCTTGGCCATAACCGGGCCCGTGAGCATTCTGAGAGATAAAAGTAAGCCGGTCTTTATATTGACCTGCAGCTGCTTGGTAAGCATCCTTGGTCTCAGGATTGATCACGATTGCAATCGAATCGATCCCCGCTGAATCGATCTCCTCGACGATCATCTCGATGACCGTCTTTTCCCGACCATCTCGATCCACTAAGTTTTGCAAGAGCATGCCACCTTGGTCGGGTCCGGCTGCTGTAACGACTGCTTTTTTTATCTTCATCATCGCAATTATCGACTCACCCATTGTCCCGTTGTGCGGACTGTATCATTCCGGTAACGATCTGCTCTAGCGTAATCTTCAATCCCCATTGAGGATAGTCTCTTTGAAACTTTCGAGTGTCGGAGATATAGCAAATGTGATCCCCAAGTCTGTTTTGATCGCTCAAACGATACTCGATCCGATGACCACAGAGTTTCTCGATCAGGTCAATGCATTCGAGAACCGAAGCCGAATTGCTTCGTCCGCCACCTAAATTGTAGACCTCACCTGGCCTGGGATTATCGGCAAAAGCCTCCAGAGCCCTAATCACATCCATGCTATCGATCTGGTCGCGAACCTGCTTGCCCTTGTAACCATAAATCGTATACGGCTTTCGATGGATTGCGACATGAACCAAATAGGATAAAAAGCCGTGCAATTCGACTCCCGAATGGGCCCTGCCGGTCAAACATCCGCCCCGGAAAACCCCAACCTTGAGCCCATAATACTTGCCATACTCTTGGGCCATCACATCGCCGGCTGTCTTCGAAGCACCAAAAATCGAATGCAACGTCTGATCGATTCGGCATGTCTCGTCAATTCCGTGGTAATCCTCTTGGCGAGCGTAATCGAAACGGGTTTGCTGCTCGACCAAAGGAACCTCGTTTGGCGCCTCACCGTAAACCTTATTGGTGCTCATGTGGCAAACCACAGCATCCTCAGCATGCTGCCTGACCCCCTCAAGTAGATTGAGTGTCCCAACGGCGTTGACTTCAAAATCCACAAGCGGGATCTCTCTAGCCTTATCGTGAGATGGCTGAGCCGCACAGTGGATCACAAGCTCAGGGCGATGTTTGCGTATCAATTCAAATATCGCTTCACGATCCCGGATGTCGATCGGATGCGACTCAAACCGCTTGGTCTGCGATCGCAGCAACTCCAAATTCCATCGAGTGCTTCCTTGCTCCCCAAAAAATACCCGACGCATGTCGTTGTCGACACCGACGACATCGGCACCTAAAGAATCCCAGTGCCTAACTGCTGTTGAACCAATCAGTCCGCTCGATCCGGTGACAAGTACCTTCATGGATCACGAATCCCGAAACCGATCAACCGATGCTAATTGCAAATCGATCTTCGAAGGTTCCCCGGCAAGGATTTGACCAACCAATTCGCCGGTGATTGGACCTAAACTGACCCCCATCATCGCATGCCCCGTAGCGACCACTAAGTTGCCGATCCCAGCAGTTCGACCGATGTAGGGTAACCCATCGGGAGAAACCGGTCGCAGGCCAACCCAAGGCTCGATTCCCTCAAAGTGCGATGGCTTAAACTTAGGCATGTACTTGGGAATGCTCTTGAGTATGCCTGTGATTCGCCGAGGGTCAATCGACTCGTTGAGTTCTCCGAGTTGCATCGTCCCGCCGAATCGCAATCCCGATCCAATCGGAGTAACAGCCACCTTGGCCTCGACCAAGATCGAACAGACCTTGGGCAATTCCACCGGATCCGGTAACGTCAAGGAGTACCCTTTGCCCGGTTGCATCGGGATCTTAAGCCCCAGCGGTTTGGATATCGCATCGGACCACACTCCAGTGCTCAAGACAAATTCGTCCGCTTGATAATCTCCGCTTGTCGTTCTGACCGCTTGGATCTTGCCAGCGTTTTCATTCCATCCTAGAACGTGTTTGCCGTAAACGAACTTTCCTCCTAGCGAACTTACTTTTTCCCTCAGCGACTGGATCAATTGATTTGGATTCAAATGGCAATCCTTCGGATAGTACACACTCCCCTTGATGCTCATGGTGATATTGGGATCCAATGTAGCTGTTTCGTGTGGATCGAGCACCGAAGCAGGGATACCTAATTGACGAGCTTTCTCGGCAAGTTGCGATTCTTCTTCGAGCCCATGTTCGCTGTTGCAGAGCATCAGAAGACCGCGTGTGGCAAGCGAACAATCGATACCCTCCTCTTGCCACTTGCAATACAGCTCTCGCGATGCCAAATGCAATTCCTTGAGCAACTCGCTACCGGCGGCAACTTGGTCAACGTTGGTCGCCATGTAGAATCGAGTACCCCATTTGAGTAAGTCCCAACTGAGCCTAGGCTGCACATAGAATGGACTCTCCGGATCACGCATCCATCGGAGACCTTGGGAGATCACACCCGGTTGTGCCAGCGGAGCAAAGTGGCTTGGCACAATCATCCCAGAATTACCAAACGAGCAGTTTTCAATGTGTGGGGCATTGCGGTCTAAAACCGTTACATCAAAACCCCGACGCAGGGCCGCAAGAGCCGACGACAGTCCGATGATCCCGTTTCCAATGATCAACACGCGTTTGGACATACTGTGCTTTCCAATCTATTCCTGATTCATCAAAAGTTGCTTAATTCCTGGCTCGGTCGCCCTATTCTAATTCATTTGACCGTAAATTGGCGATCATTGGGCCGATCATCTTCGTGGCTCTTGGGACTCCGATTCACGGCTCGATGGATCGCCTAAAAGCCTTTGACGTTGTTGCTCCAAAAACGAACCAAACCGGCCTTGCTCAATCGCCTCTCGGGATTGTCTCATGAGCCGCTGATAGAAGGTCAAATTATGGATCGAAAGCAACGTTGGCCCGAGCATCTCGTCGGCTTGGAATAAATGCCGAATGTAGGCCCTGCTGTGCCTACAGGCGATGCATGGGCAATCCAATTCGATCGGCCTTGGATCCTCCGCATGGCATTGGTTCCGCATACGCAAAGGCCCATCAGCCGTGAAAGCCAAAGCGTTTCGACCGTTGCGGGTTGGCATCACGCAGTCGAACATGTCGACTCCTCGCGCGATCCCCTCGACCAAGTCGATCGGACGCCCAACACCCATAAGATACCGAGGCTGATCCTCAGGCAAAACAGGACAAACCACATCGAGCATCCGATACATCTCTTCAGGTGGCTCCCCGACACTCAATCCACCAATCGCATATCCGTCAAAACCAAGCCGCTGGAGTCCTTCAGCACTCTGACACCGCAGCTCAGGATCCAAGCCCCCTTGCACAATCCCAAACATCGCTTGGTCACTTCGCGATCGTGCATCTTGGCAACGCTGAGCCCACCTAAGAGATCTTTCCATCGCATCGCGGACCTGCTCGGTGCTCGCAGGTAGGGCCACGACATGATCGAGCACCATGGCGATATCACTACCGAGTTGCTGCTGGATCCTGACGGAATCCTCGGGCCGTAACTCAACCATCGAACCGTCCAAATGGGATTTGAAGGTCGCTCCCTGTTCGCTGACCTTCGTGATCTGACCAAGCGAGAAGATTTGAAAACCGCCGCTGTCGGTCAGGATCGGACGATCCCATCCCATGAACCGATTCAACCCACCAAGTTTGGCGATCAGCTCGCTACTGGGCCGAAGCGCCAGGTGGTAAGTATTCCCCAAAATAATATCCGCACCGGTCGACACAATCTGATCAATCGAAAGACCCTTGACCGTAGCCTGTGTCCCAACAGGCATGAATGCAGGAGTTTGAACTTCTCCATGAGCCAGCTTCAATACGCCTCGTCGTGCTAAGGTGGTGGGATCCTGAGCAATCTTTCGGAAAGGGAAACTTTGGGAATAAGCCATTTTTACCGGTTAAAGAATTACGCTCAGAGGCCACTGCAAGTCGCAAGCCCACGGATTTTAGACAAGCAACTCGCTTCGCCAACATCGATTCCGCGTTTCCAACGAGACTTTTATCAAGGTTTCCAAGGCCAGGAACGAGCCAAAGCGACTAGACTACTCGGATATCCTACCTGCGGGCGATCGCCTAAAGCGTTGTTTTCCCAATCAACAAGCCACTCTCCAAACCATCGGGGCATTTGATGACAGTGTTCAAACCGAAGATTGCTTGGTTATTTTCTCTTGTAAGCCTGATTTTGATCCTCGGATGCGATTCGGGGAAAACGACCAAGACCGCCACGGCCCCGACGGAAAGCGAGTCGGCAAAATCGTTGACCAAGGTGGCACTTGTGCTGAATTGGTACCCTGAAGCCGAACATGGTGGTTTTTACGCCGCGAAGGTTCATGGGATCTTTGAAAAATACGGTTTGGATGTCGATATACAACCCGGGGGAAAAACGACCATCGTCCCGCAAACCCTCACCTTGGGTCGAGCTCAGTTTGGAGTGATCAATGCCGATGATGTCCTGATCTCCCGCAACCAAGAGGCTCCGATCGTTGCCCTTATGGCCCCGATCCAACAAGGCCCCCGCTGCATCATGGTTCGGGCCGACTCAGGAATCCAATCGTTCGAAGCGCTCAAAAACATCACGCTCCAGATCGATTCGGGCCGACCCTACGTGGCATTCCTCAAAAGCAAAGGCCTTCTGGATGACTCGGTCAAGCTCGCTCCGTACTTTGGGAGCGTCGCTCAGATTGTTGCCGGTCCTGGGTATGCAGCCCAAGGGTACTCGTTCAGCGAACCTTTCATGGCCAAGCAGCAGGGAGTCGAGGTCAACCAGTTGATGATGTCTCAGATCGGTTACAACCCCTATGCCAGTCTTCTGGTGAGCACCGAATCGTATGTCAAAGACCACGGCGAGATTTGTAAAAAGATGGTACAGGCAAGCGTTGAAGGTTGGCAGAAATACCTCAGCGATCCGAACAAGACCAACGAAGTGATTCTTGCAGCCAACAAACAAGGGCTCACCAAAGAGGCTCTCGAATTCGGTGTCGAGGCTCTAAAGCCGCTTTGTTACCAAGGAGAAGACACCAGCAGTATTGGAGCAATGAGCACCGAGCGTTGGACCGAGCTTGGGGAGACACTTGTCGATCTAAAAATTATCGACCGAGCTAAACTCAACATTCCCGCAGCTTTTTCAGCCGATTTCCTCAAATAGAGGCTCTTCAGGAAATATTGTGGCTAGGAGTTTATGCTATTGGGTTTTGTCGTACTCGAAGCGGTCTAGTACAGCCATTCTGCCCATTCGTCTTCAAATTACGGCGAACCGCTTCGATCAACCATCGGCATCGCAGCAGTTCAAACAGCCTTCGAGTACGAGGAAATCCGATGCGAAGCACCATTCATAAAAAAACCGCAGCAAGACTCGAGAGTCCTACTGCGGTTTTCTTTATTCAGCAAGCGGCCAAGTCTTGGCAGACTTCTGCCAAGCGTTGCCGTGCAGTATGCAATCGCCGCTTGATCGTTCCGACCGGTGCACCGAAGTGCTCAGCCATTTCGATCATGCTCTGCTCATCGATGTAGTAGGCGACCAAGGTAGCTCGGTCGAGTTCCTTCAACTGAGCCAATTGCTCATGCAATCGTTTTCGGGTCTCTTCACGAACCAAGGCGCTTTCGGCGTCCTGGCTTGTTTGAGCCGTTGCTTCCAAGATCTCTTGATCGATGAAAGTCAACTTAGCTCGCCGAGTTCCCCGGTTGATCGCCATACGAACCGTGATTTGTCGCAACCATCCAGCGAAAGCCTCTGCTTGGCTCAATTGTCCTAACTTTCTCCAAGCTTGGATGAAGACATCTTGAACCAACTCATCTGCTTCATCCCGGTCGCTTAACCGACGGTAAGCGACTGCGAAGACTTGCTTTTCGTGCCGTTGAAACAATTCACCGAATGCATCGCGGTCGCCTGCCAATGCTGCAGCAACCAACTGAGCTACGGTTAAAACGCTGTAATCGATTTGGCTGACTTGTGCCATGTTCTCATGCTCCGTATTGCAACACCTAACTTGGAGTTCTTGCGAACTCAAGCGATCGGCTTTTTGGAGACCAAGCAACTACACGCAACGTGCGCGAAGGGAATGGCCCAAAAAGGGATCAAGTGCAAAAGAATCGGGATTTAAAAAAAGGATGAAACGTCTTTACCACGAGCGGATCGACAAGCGATCCGGGCCTCTGCCTGTGTCAAACACCGGATTTATTGGTGCATGACAGGGTTTAGCCTGTGACGTCATCCTTCCCTCCTGCGACCCTAGATAGGACATCAGGAGGTTCATGGCGTCCCGTGCATAGACGGTCGCAGTTGTTTGCACATTGGCAAAAACGCTAATCCATCGCTTGGCACTGGTGAGTAAACGCATGACATCCTCCTGCACCTGTTTGGCGCAGCATGAGATGGGACAAAAAAGGTGGCCGCTCTCCGATGAGCTTCCATCTACCCCTACACTATCTAAAACGTAGAGTCGGAAAGATAGTAGCCAACAAAATCGAAAAAAACAACCAAAATTCCGATGCGATACGGTTTCGGCATCGGGCTACATGGCAAGACATCGAAAAAAACCAAAGGTTCGCAGTCCGAGCCGATTTTTTTAAAAAACCTACGGCCCAGCACCCCAATTCCCCAAAAACTCTCGTTATCCTTCTCTGAGCGGGTCATTGAGTCCCGCCTCCTTGAAGGCCCCCGAGCGAACCGTTTATGCCACTGAAACAGCCAAAGAGCCAACCCAAACTCCGTTGGAGACTGCAATCCTGGACGATGAGCCTATTGGGGATATGTTTTGGAATCTGCACCCTGATGGGCTACCAAGGGTCCCTGGCCCAAGAGAACCTCGGCGATGTGGATCCGAACACCATTCGAAAGTGGGTTCAGGAACTCGGTGATCGCCAATTCGAAGTGCGCGATCAAGCCACCGCTAAACTCAGCAGTCTCTCAAACAAACAACTTGAACTCCTCAAGGAACTCTTGGCTTCAAGCACCGATCCAGAGATCATCGTACGACTATCGAGCGTCGTAGCAAAACTCAAAACAGAACGTCAAAGGGAGATCGTTCAGGTCTTTTTGAGGGAAACCGATGTCGAAAAAGACCATGGACTCAAGGGTTGGTCAGGTTTCGCCAAAGTCGCCGGTTCAAACCGAAGCTCAAAACGTCTGTTCCTGCAGCTTTACGATCGCTATCCGATGCTCGTCGAGGAACCTCTCGAAGACCCCAAAAAAGCGGCCGAGTTTGGGCTTGGTATCATCCGTGGCATCCAACAGCAGGAAATGGGCCGCTCTGAACCAGACAAAATCGATGGCCTAGTGGTTCTCTATTGCAGCTGCCTAGCAAGCTCCAGCGAAGAATACAAATCGAACCTTGCTGCAATGTCGCTTCGAGTGCTCCTGCGAGCACCCTACAACCAAGCCCTACGAGATCCGCAAGCCAAACGCGCTATCGAAAGCATGGTTGAAATCTGGAGCCGAAACATCGAAGACAGCTACGAACAAACCATCGCTCTGCAAATCATGCTCGAAGCCAATCTAACGACGGCCAAATCGCTGGCTGTGCGTATTCTCGAAACATCGGCGAAGCCTGGTTCAAAGGATCAATACGAACCCAGGGATCTGCTCAAAGCTTTTCAAGTCATGTTTCGATTCGGAAAAATCGATGACTTACCCTTGTTGGAAAAATGGTTTGAGAACCAAGATGTCTGCGAAGAACTCACCAGCCTTAACCTTCCAGGTGCCGCCCCGCCTCAATTTCAACCCGAAGGCCAACGACCTCTTGCGACCGTCGAACTCAGAGATGTCGCTCTGCTAGCCTGCATGCAGATTGCCGATGTCGACTACCGAGACCACTTCCGCTCCCTGAGACAGTCCGTCCTTTGGGGCTATATTCCAAACTCGATCGCATTGCCCGCTGGCTCAGAGGCGATTCGAGAAGCTCGCTTGGAAGCCTGGAAGAAAGCTCGGCCATGAACCCCCACGAAGAAGGTCTTGAGCCACTGGGCGATGAGCACTACATGCGCCGAGCATTGCGTCTAGCAATGACGGCAGCCGAGCAAGACGAAGTTCCCGTAGGGGCCATCGTTGTGCATGACCATAAAATCATCGCCAGCGCTTACAACCAACGCGAGCAACTAGCCGATCCAACAGCTCATGCCGAGATGATCGCCATCACCCAAGCGGCATCCCATCAAAATTCATGGCGACTACTCGACTGCACCCTTTATGTGACCCTCGAGCCTTGCCCCATGTGCGCAGGGGCGATCCTTCAAAGTCGCATTCCCCGGGTCGTCTATGGTGCAATCGATCCCAAAGCTGGTGCGGTCGTCTCACTGTATCAACTCCTAAACGACCCACGCCTGAATCATCGCTGCGAGATCGTCGGCGGAGTTCTTGCCGCCGAATGCGGCGGTGTCCTAACAGAGTTCTTCGACCGCAAGCGTAAACTCGGCAAAAAATGATCTGTCCGATCCGTCTGCTAGCTATCCATCAATCAGTCTGTTCTAATTGATCAATCAGCATCCATCGCCTCCCTCATCCAACCCCCTCCAGCCAATTGAATTTTATGCACCCTGCTCTCAAAATCCTTTCCATTGCCTGCTTGCTAGCCTTCGGTCTTGGCCTCCAGGCTACCGCTCAAGAAGCCGAGCCAACTTCAAAACCGCCGTCTGCCAAACGGATCGTATTCCTAGGCGATAGCATCACCCATGCGGGTCGCTATGTGGCCATCCTCGAAGCTGCCCTACACGCCGAATACCCCGACGAACGAATCCCCGAGTTCATCAACCTCGGCCTACCAAGCGAGACTGTCAGCGGACTTTCCGAACCTGGACACGCCGGTGGCGCCTTCCCCCGACCGAATCTTCACGAACGGCTCGCTCGCATCCTCGCCGAAACCAAACCCGATTGGGTCATCGCTTGCTATGGGATGAACTGCGGGATGTACTACCCACTGAGCCAAGACCGCTTCGACCAATTCAAATCTGGAATCGAACGCCTCCACGACGATGTCGAGAAAACCGGTGCCAGAATCATTCACCTAACACCCGCCTTCTTCGATGCCCTCCCTATCCGCGATCGACTTTTGCCCGATGGGCTCAGTGAATACCGACAACCCTACGCCAAATACGATGATGTCCTAGAAACCTACTCGAAATGGCTCCTGGAACAACGGTCTCGAAACTGGACGGTCTTGGATGTCCACGGCGCGATGAAATCCGCTGTCATGAAAGCTCGTGAATCAAACCCGAACTTCACCCTGGCATCCGATGGCGTTCACCCTAACGCTGCCGGACAAGCGATCGTGGCTAAGCCGCTAGCTGAGCACTGGGGCTTGACCTTGGACTCCGAAGGGCTCCCGAAGCATCCCAAAGGAGCTGAACTCGTTGAACTCGTTGCCAACAAACAAAACAAACTCAAACTCGCTTGGCTTTCCATCACCAAACATACCCGCCCAGGTATCCCCGAAGGCCAAAAACTCGATCAAGTCACCCTCGAAAACAAACAGATCGACCAGAAGATCTCAGAACTTCTTAAGCAGTAGATTACCTCTCACAGCTACCAGCAAGATACTCATCCAAAATGCGGCGAACTTTTGCGATCTGTGTGCCACTTGGCATCCGATCGGACTTGCCGGTTTCCGAGGCTGTAAAGGACCCATGCAATTGACGACAACCGGTCGATCGCAAGATGACCTGTGCGTTGAGAGCATGCACTCCACCTGCTGGCAAGATCTCCAATCGATTCGACGCCACGGCCTGCCACTCCCGAAGCGAATCAAGCGAATCGACAGCTCGCACTGCTCCGCCACTAGTCAGTATTCGATCGTATCCATACTCGATCAATCGCTCGATCGCGCCCGTCGGATCTAATGTATTATCAAAGACCCGATGCACCACTAACGATGCGGCCAGCGAAGCATCTTTAACAACTCGATGCGCCCGAAATAGAAAATCCCAATCGAGCGACCGATCCTCATGACAAGCCCCAATCGCAACACCGTCGGCACCAAGCCTGATCGCCTGAACAGCTTGCTCGAGCATCAGCTCACGCTCCTGATCGGTATAGCAAAAATCCCCGTCACGGCTTCGGATCAAAACGATCAGCGGCTCTGCGCACTCGCGCCTTGCCCTTTGGATCAAATCCACCGAGGGGGTCACCCCTCCGACACTCAAGTTCTCACTGAGCTCGATGCACTGAGCTCCTGAATCGATCGCAATCCGCAGTGCCTCGATCGTATCGACACAAACCTCTAACATCCTCTGAGACCCCTAGGTGCCTTGCTCGACAAGCATCTGGCTATCGAGCTTGTCGATCGGGACTTTCTGCTCAGAACCATCGGGCCAACGGACCGTGAGCTCCTTGGGCTCGCGATTGCCTAGACCAAAGGTTGCTGTCAGCTCCGTCTGAGACAAATAACTACGCGTCGAAGAAATCGTCCGCATCATCTTTTCATCGTTGCCAAAGTCCATGACGAGAACCGCACCAATCGCGCCTGTATTCGCCTTGTCCTTGAGCTTGACTCGGAGCCAATGATTCCCAAGCTTCTGATCGTTCCTGAGCAACCTCGCCTTGCCCCCGTTTGCCACCATGAGGACATCCAAGTCTCCATCGGAGTCGATGTCGGCAAGTGTCGCGCTGCGACCGACCATCGGTTTTTGGAAATCCGAACCGGTCTTCTCAGTGCTCAGTGCAACGAACTGCGTCGGCTGCTTCTTACCCGCATTCCAAAACAATTGGCCCGCTTGCTCGTACTGCTGCGTCGGAAAGACTTTCTGAATCTCCGGCTCCAAATGCCCGTTCGAGCAAACAATATCGAGCCGTCCATCGAGATCCATGTCTCCAAACACCGCTCCAAAAGTCAATTTGATACGAGTCTGTGGCCCAAATCCTGTCGTCGGTGCCACGTCCGTAAAACTCGGCTTTAAGCCATCGCTCAAATACAAACTCGATTGCTCGTTAGCAAAGTTCCCAATGACAATACCGCAGCAATCGTCGTTGCGAAAGTTCGCACCATCAACACCCATCGCTCCAGTGGCCTGCCCGTCGCGAGTCAGCGCCACGCCCATCGTCACCCCCTGGTCTTCAAACGTCCCGTCCTTCTTGTTGACGAAAAGATAGTTCTTCACCGTATCGTTTGCCACACACACATCCATCCACCCATCATGGTTCGCATCCAGCAGCGCGATCCCAAGCGACTTGGCTTCCGGCACGCCCGTGGCTGGATTGAGTACATGCAATCCCGCTTCTTTGCCAACCTCCTTGAACTTGCCAACACCTTCGTTGTGATAAAGGTACATAGGAACCCCATCGAAGTTCGTCGGCTGGCCATAGGACCTTTCGAGCCCCACAAGTGTTGAAGCCAGAGATAGATCGATCTCTCGACTCCAGGAAACATAGTTGCCAACGATCAAATCGAGCTTGCCATCGCGATCGTAATCAAACCACATCGCAGGACAACTCCATTGGCTGGCCACCCCGCCAACACCCGCCGCATCAGTCACCTCGACAAACTTGCCTTGCTGATTATGAAACAGATGGTTCTTACCAACCGCTGTGATAAACACATCGACCCAACCGTCGTTGTCGTAATCGCCAAAGGCGGGCCCCATCCCATAGAAAGTCACTGCCAACCCAGCCTCCTGCGTGACATCCTTAAAATTCCCTTGACCATCGTTTTGATACAAGCACATCGTCGGTGCAGGCTTGCCCTCGGGTGGCTTGCTCCAAGGCCAATCGCATGAATTGACAAACAGGATGTCTTGGTCTCCATCGTTGTCGTAGTCTAGAAATCCACTCCCTCCACCCATCGTCTCTGGCAAGAGCCTTTCACCCTGCTTGCCGTCGTAGTGGCTATACCGAATTCCCGCCTGCTCGGTGATGTCCGTAAAGGGAATCTGCGGAACTTCAACCGTCGCAGCTTTGCGCTCCTGCGGCAGTGCCGTTTCGGTCTTCCTCTCCACAAACTCCTGCTTGGCAGGCCGAGTTGCCGCATAGACAACTGCACCGATGAGAGCCAATCCTGCGATCAAGCCGAGCGATCGCCAAAACATCTTGCCGATCACCGAATCATCTTCGGTTTCAGTGCTCTCGACCTGTGCGCGTTCGGGCAATTGCGCTCGACGTCGCTGAATATCGCGTTTCGAAGGTTGATTCTTTGGTGAAGACATGGGAGGAGGGGAGAAGGGTGAAGTTAGAAGTTAGAAGTTAGAAGTTAGAAGGGTGAAGGGTGAAGGGTGAAGGGTGAAGTGGGAAGTGGGAAGTGGTTTAGGGGTTAGGGGTAAAGGAGGCCGATTGGGAGGCCGATTCGGGAGGCAAGCCTGGGGCACCCGGACGCTGCATCGGATAAATGACGGTCGCTTCGGCTGCCCGGTTGGCAGCAGGATACTTCTGGCGCGCCGGCCTGCGCGCCAAGTTGCTTGCGTTGTCATCAGGCTTGTACCTCAAATTCGCTTGACGATGGAATTCCGCTTTGTCTTCCATCCCCATGCGTTCAAAGACGGTGACCAAGTTGGCATGGGCCATAAGATTCTCACTATCGATTTGCAGGACTCGTTCGAATTCGCTGCGAGCCAAACTCAAATATTGCTCCTTGCGCTGGTTCTCATCAGCACTTGCTGCAGCCAACGCCAAATCGAGATACGCGGACCCGAGTTGATTGCGAACAACATAATCGAGCGAGAAATCGAACTTGCGTTTGTTGCGTTCCTCGGTCTGATCATAGAGGACGCTCTTGAAGTTCTCGACGGCCACATCGAACTGACCTTGCTGCCTAGCGATTTCACCCGAGAGCCAAGCCGATGTCCACACAGGCGGTTTGGGCTCCATCGCAACGGCTCGTCCGAGAGCCTCGGTGGCTCCATCGAGGTTGCCTTCGGCAAAGAAAACCCGTGCGATGTTCAATGGACCATCGTACCGCCCAGCCTTTTCGACCTGCGAGAAAGCCTCGGAGGCTTGTTTGAGCTGCGCAGCACCCGTCAGTAGCAAACCAATTCCATAGTCGTTCCATCGTTGCCAAGTCGGCTCGATGGCCTTCTTGCTTTCCCCTTGGGCCTGAACCGTCGTTCCATCGGCGAGCACCACTGGTAGCATGATCTTGTCCTCGGCGATCACCGTGATCGGGAGCGGATTGTAACCCGCCGAGCGTTTGGCAAAGTCGCGATCACCTGGCTGAAAAGCCTGATCCATGAACTCGATATAGCCCCGATCAAACTTGCGATAGTTGAGTTTCACGGTCACTTCGATAGCCGTCGAGATATCCTTAGGCACATCGAGCCGATAGTGAACCGTCTGCCCCGCACCGGGAGGAATTTGATGGTCGTACAGGGCGATGAAGATGTCTTGAGCATTGCGTCTTGCGATACGATCCCCGTTTTTGTCGATGACAAAGTTGTTGACAAAATGGGACCACTCGTCGACGGCTCCATCCTTGGTTCGCCCACCACTGATTCCGATGACCCGATCCCCGGATTTGGCTTGAATCTCGAGCCACAGTTCGTTGGAATCCACGGTCCCTTGGGTCAAATGATGACCGACCTTGAGAGTTCGAATGACGGTTTCCAAAAGATAAGCCTCTCCTGCCTCGAGGGCGGGTACCTCTGGACGTAGCGGTGCGATGAGTTCTCCATCGAGCGTTCCTCCCTTGCGGATACCAAAGATATCGACCCGTGCGCAGTCTTTGAGGATCGATTGAGCTTGAGCGATGATTTCATCATCCCCTCGCCAAAACGGCAAAGCGGTATTACCTCCGGGGAAGTAGTGGTTGTGCACAACGTTTTTGCCGGTTTCCGGGTGGGGCTTGGATGCAAAGTCGTCGGACTCTTTGAAGGGCATGTGGCAACCATTGCAGTTGGTTTGAGCCTTCTCTGGATAGTAGAAGCTTCGTGCCCCGTGCCCTGCCACACCGCTTAGCAAGTAAGAGTCGTAGTGGTTTTGACCCCGAACCCATTCCTTGTACTTAGTCAGGTTTCCGGGCAAGTGGACTTTATGGCAAGTGCTGCAAAACTCAGCCGACTTGAGTGCCGGCTTGAGCATCTCGCTTTTATGAAACGCAGGCTTGGCTTTGACCAAGAGCATGTTGATTTGTTGCAGAACATAATTTTCGCTGTAAGCGAATGGGTAGTGCTGAGGCTCCTCGATGATGTAGTCGGCATTCCCCCGAGTCGATTCGACTTCGGTGATCGCATGGCACACCGTACAAGTAATCCCCGCTTGGCTCGTCGGATCGTTGACATCGTCGTAGTGTGGGTTGTCGAAGGCCCCCGAAAAGAAGGGAACCGGGTCGTGGCACCCTGCACAGAATCGAGCGGCATGGACGTTTCCATCTCGCTCCATGGATACCTTGCGGGTTTCTCGGACGGCGTACAAGTAAGCCGGGTTATTAAACGAACTGAAGTGGTGGGAACTGTGAAACCAATCGTCGTACACGCCTTGATGGCACTTCTTGCAGTACTCGTCATTCATCAAAGCACGCTGCGGAATGAAGTTTCCATCCCGAGTGCTGGCTAGCGAATTTTCAAAGTACCGTTGCCCATCGGTCGGAGCTCGCTTGTTCCATTTGCGTGGGTCTTGCGTTTGAGCGATGAGCATCGCACCAACGGCCAAAGCAGTGGCGATACCAACACGCTGTGCGATCACCCAGCGAATGCGGGTACCGACCAATCGATGGAGCCAATAGAGCCACATAGCAACCAGTGGCGTGATGATGTGCGCCCAATAGACGACTCGCTTACCGACAGGCCCTCGCATGAACTCAAACGTCCCGAACTTAATCAGTAGCACTCCGCTCACAAGCACGACGATACCTGCGATCAAAAGTGCGTAACCGATCCTCACCGCTCTGCGATTACGACGCTTGTAGGATGCTTTCCAGTGAAAGAAACCAAAAGCCAAAAATGGCAAGATCAAGACCAGCCCCAAGATCAAATGGAGCAAGAACATGTAGTGGTAGAAAAGATCTTGGAAGGTGCGCTGAAAGTACCACTCTGAGAATGTCACACCCGAGAGGTATAGCCCATTGGCAAGAAGGATCGAGAACAATCCCAAAACGATCAGCAGCAACTTGCGAGTCCGGGGCGTTACCACCAACTTGGGTTTACTACCGGAGGCTTTTAGCAAATGAGAAAGATCTTTATCAGGTGCTGGCGCAGGTTCGGTGGACATCGTAGATGCCTTAGATAATGAAGTGCAAGGACTAAAAAAACGAAGGAAATGGATTTGGCCACAACGGGCCAGGTTCGTTTTAGCTTGCGGATTTCGGGGGAGGTTCACAAACCTCGATGGCACCACGTTCGGCGTGCTCAGAAGAAGGTCGAGCGAAAGAGTCGACTGAAGAACTGTTCGAAGAACATCGAATGGGCGAATTGGCCACTTGGGTCACGATCGGTCGGTAAGTGGCTAGGGGCAAAAATGTAGGCTCGAACGTGGACTTGCTGCTACACGAGGGACCAACGCAAGGCCGCACAGGGC
>JBJSXX010000065.1:0-3395 GCA_046086605.1 Pirellula sp.
GCTCTTCCGGAGTATTTACTATTGAAAGAGTCTAGGATCCCTAGGATGGACGGGGTTAGATCTATCGCATTCCCGGGATAAAACATCATTGCGACGTCCAAGGAATTCAGTAGGCACGGTTAGTCGACGGGCGCGCTTGTAACACGTCGTTCGAGTTGCTCAAAAAGGATACCACAGGATCTCGCAATCGGGAAATACCCGCTCTTTTGCGATAGAGCTAATCGATTCGCTGCCACTTGCCCTTGGCCACACTGCGATAAATCCCGGGGGTTGGGGCAGAGCCTCCAAGATAAACCTTTCATGCGTTAACTTGATTTAGCGCCCGAAAAGGACCATTCTGATATTGCCGTCGAAGCATCGCGGAATTGACCATGGGAACTACAAGTGGAATCGCCAGTCTAATATCGCGTTTCCCCAGGGGATTTAGTTGGTTTTATGCCCCCCACATGCCAATTCGAACCCACAAATTCTGCGGAAGAGCCGATTTGAAAGGGGGTCAAAGATTGAAAACACGGAGGCTCTGTGCTCTCTGTGTTTCAAAAAGATTTCTTCAGGAATCCATATCCTAGATTGTTACCCACGATAATTCCTGAAGAGCCGAAAAGATTAGCCAATGAAATATCACAGCTCTTTTTTCCGTTTCAATGAACTTCATTTGCAAGACCGGATTCATCCGGAAGGACGTCATATTTGACGAGAGGCAAAAAACCCAAGGTTTATGAAATTCCGCATCCATCCTGCTTAGGTTCTTTCTGAACGTGAGTCGAGCATGCTAGAATTGATCCATTAGTTTTCTGGAAGAGTTGGTTTTCTAGCAGAAGCCCAAATAACCCCTCGATTGGACGTCCCGTGAACAAACTACCAAGGTGTCGAAAATGAGTGCTCATAGCGACAGGAACCTTCTTTTTTTGCTTCTGGTATTCCAAAATGGGTACATCAACACAAAGCAGTTTTTCAAGACCTCTGATATTTGGATGAAAGAGCCGTCCCGAGAAATCGGACGGATTTTGATCGACCTGCAAATCCTCACCGAGCAAGAGGTCGAACGCATTCGCGGACTTCTCGATGACCGCATCCGGCATCTTGGTGGAATCGACCCAAGCTTGGAGTTCACACTGCAGTCTGTCAACGTTCCTGAGCCTACGAATCTCCCCAAGGACTGGCAGGATCGCATCGATATTCAGACTCGGACTCTTGCAAACCGAGGTGATTCTCCGAAGTCAAAAAGAGGGCCCTGGGCGCCTACCACGGGTCTGGCTCGATACGAAATTGGCAACGTGATTGGGATCGGGGGACAAGGGATCGTCTTTGAGGCTCTCGATAAAGAACTCAACCGAAGAGTCGCCTTGAAACGGGTCAAACCAGAACTGATGAGTGACCCCGAGATGGCCCATCGGTTGATCGAAGAAGCGCAACTGGCAAGCAGATTTGATCACGGTGGGATTGCTCCTGTGTACGATATTGGTGCCGATGACGAGGGCAACCCGTTTTTTGTTATGCAACTCATACGCGGTGAGAAACTCTCAGACCAAACCAATTCCATCAATTACAAATCTAATTCCAAAGATCAGTTCATTGCCGAGATTCGGCCCGTAGTACGACGGATCATCGATGTTTGCAACACACTGCAATACGCCTACGACAAATTTGGGATCATTCATCAGGACCTCAAGCCTGCAAACATCATGGTGGACCGTTATGGCGAGACAATTGTCATGGATTGGGGAATGGGAAGGCGAGTGCAACTAGTCGAGAACGCATCGATTCAGTTACCGATTTCTAGCACCCTAGACTCCGACGGAAACGAGCGAGGCGGTTCGGGTACGGCTGGCTTTTTAAGTCCCGAGCAAGCTCAATCCATTAACAACCTCGATCATCGTACCGATGTTTGGGGCCTAGGTGCCACCCTTTATAAAATCGTCACGGGAAGCACAGCAAACCGGGGGGCAAATTGGCTTGAGCTTATCGAAAACGCGAAAAAGAACATTTACCTTCACCCCACAGAGGTCAATCCCTTAATACCCAAGGAACTCGAAGCTATTTGCTTAAAGGCGATGGCTGCCGCGCCGGAAAACCGATATCAAAACGCGACGGATATGGCCAGCGACCTTGAGAATTGGATTGCCGGCGACCCTGTCAGCGCGTTACCTGAAGGACGCGTCAAGAAAGCGGAGCGATTTTTGCGACGGCATTCCCGAGCCGCAATTACATCGATGCTGGTCATGAGTCTTGGTCTGGCCGGACTCTTGGGTGCATATCTTTCGGTCAATACCGCGTGGAAACAAACGCTCGAAAGCCGCAGACTGGTCTCAACAGTCTTGGAAAAAATTGTCGGCGATACCCTCGACGACGGTTTATCCCAAGTCGACGACTCCTCTCAGGTTCGAGTAGACCTTCTCTCGAATGTCGAGCGGGAAGTATCGAACGCTGTCGAAAAACACCCCGATGATCTCAACCTAAAACTCGACTATCTATACATTTTGATCCGCCTTGGTAACGCACAAAACCTGACATCTTCACCCGATGCAGCCGCAACTTGGAAAAAAGCAGACGAATTGGTCGCATCGGTTGAAACTCGAGCGACCGTCAAGCAACCTGATGAAGCTTGGGCTCGTGCGAATGCAGACATGCGAAGGTACTACGTCGATTTTCTTCTAGAAAAAGAAGAATACGAAAATGCGCAGGAGCAAAATGAGAAAGCAAGAAACCTAATCGACCGACTCTTCCAAAGGTATCCCTCAGAGCCTTCACTCGCGACAAGCTATGCATTAGTGCATTTGCAGCACATTGAAATCCAAAGAGCAACCTATAAAAATGTCGACTCGAAAATAGAAAGTGAACTTGATCGGATCGAGACGGCCTTGAGTCCTTTCTTCGAAAAGCTCAAATCATCGGACCACCCACTAAACGAGGATCCATCTTCCCATGGGACAATCCTGTCCTACTTGTCCATGTTGTATGCAAAAGCAACTTGGTACGAAGACCAAGGTGAAATAGCGAAACGAGACGAGATATGGCGTCGACTGCTCGACGCATCTAAGCTTGCATCAAAGATCAAGAATGCTGGTGCAGATGGGTACAAGTACGAAATGAACGCTTACCTGATGCTTCATTCCGTTTCTCTGGAGAAAAAGGACTTCAATCAAGCAAAGTCTCTTTTTGACGATGCAATGGAACGGAAGTCCATTCGGGTTATGGACGAAGATGTAGCCACTTACCTAATCTATTTATGCATGAATCATGCCCAGAGCATCGCGGATACAGACAAGGATTCCTGCGAACGGGCGATCAAAGAAGCGACCGCGATATTAAACAACGACGAACTGAATTTCAATGAAATACAGAAACTGGAACTTGGCCTTTGTGTCGTACTTGCAGAAATCGCGTTGGCGAAT
>JBJSXX010000066.1:0-2947 GCA_046086605.1 Pirellula sp.
CCCATCGGGATGCCGACTGGATGAAACCCCTCTTTGAGGCACTTGGGCTCAAAGTCGGAATCGTCCTTACCGACCACAACCAAGACCAGCGGCGCAAAGCTTACGGGGCCGATGTAACGTACGGTACGGCCAAAGAGTTTGGCTTCGACTTCCTTCGAGATCGACTATTGATGCGAGCCCAAGGCCGAAACGTCAATGACTTTCTCGGTGCAGGTTCCGAGGAACGATGGAGCTCGGCAGGAGAACAACCGGTCCAAAGGGGGATGCACTTTGCCCTGGTCGACGAAGCTGACTCGATCCTAATCGACGAAGCCCGAACGCCGCTGATCATCGGATCGCTGGGGGACGAAGCTCGCGAAGCAGTGATCGCGACATTCCGATGGGCCTCCGAGCATGCTGCTAGCTTCGAGTACAAAGAGGACTACACGCTCGAAGAAGACAGCCGCAAAGTCGAATTGACCTCCAAGGGTCGGCAACACGTTCGCTCTTTGCCAAGGCCGGAGGAGATTCGCACCGTCGCGTTGGTCGATCTTTACGAATACATCGAGCGAGCCATCCGTGTACTCCGTGACTACCACCTGGATCGCCAATATGTCGTTCGCGATGGCGAGATCGTCATCGTTGATGAATTCACCGGACGGCTTGCCGACGGGCGTAAATGGCGCGATGGGATTCACCAAGCCGTCGAGGCCAAAGCCGGTGTCGAAGTCTCGGTACCCACAGGCCAAGCGGCTCGGATCACCGTCCAAGACTTGTTCCTGCGTTACAAGTACTTGGCCGGTATGACCGGAACGGCTGCAACGAGCGCCGGGGAGCTTCGCAAAATCTACAAAACGCCTGTTCTGCAGGTACCCACCAATCGTCCCCCGCAGCGCAAGAAACTCCCTGATGTCGTTTGCGCCGACATGATGGATAAGTTCGAGCGAATCGTCCAAGAGGTTCGCGAAGTACACGCTCTTGGTCGACCGGTACTGATCGGTACCCGATCGATCGATAAATCGAATATCCTTGCCAGTATGCTCAGGCAACAAGGAATGAGAGTGCAAATCCTCAATGCCAACGAGGTCGAGCGCGAAGCCGAGATCGTCGCCCTTGCTGGCGAGCGAGGGCAAATCACCGTCGCGACGAACATGGCCGGTCGTGGTACGGACGTTAAGCTCCAAGACGATGTCAGGGGCCTCGGCGGGATGATGGTTATATGCACCGAACTTCACGATGCAGCTCGGATCGACCGACAGCTCATCGGACGTTGCGGTCGTCAAGGGGATCCGGGCACCCACCGCCAGTATTTGGCCATGGACGACGAGATCCTTCGGAATGGTTTTGGATTGAAAGCCTCCGAGAAATACAAACTCCTTGGCCAGCAAGGGCGTTTCAGCGATGCGATGTCCTCGGTTTTCCGAAAAGCCCAGCGCAAGGTCGAGCGGAAACATTTCCGCGATCGCATGGCGCTTCTTTATCACGAAAAAGAACGGACTAAAATCCAAAGGGAAATGGGACAAGACCCTTATCTGGATACCGCCGAATAGTGCCTTGATGACCACGACGCAGGAACTCACAAAGATCGATCTTAGCCGCATCCACATCAAACGTGGTGTGCATCAAATCATCTCTCCGCCTGCGCTGCTGGTCCCCCAATTTGTTGTCGGGTCGGAGAATGCTGCCGTCGAAGAACTCTTCAGCGGCCTGTCGATCGAGAGCCTCGTTGAAAAATCGCCTATCATTCTTTTCGGCCCAAATGGCTCGGGCAAAACAACCCTTGCCCACGAACTCCTTTGGCGTTGGTCTCGCGATCAATCCAACCGCAAGTTGACTCTCACCAGTGGCAACGAATTCGGTCGAGCCCTCCAGCGAGGGATCAAGGCCGATGATATGGCGCGTTTTCGTCAAATCCATCGTCAGTGCGATGGGCTACTGATCGATAACCTCCATGAAATGGTCACCAAACCGGCAGCTCAAGCCGAACTGGTAATTCTTCTGAAGGAGGCTCACGAGGCATCGCGATTAGTGGTCATTACGTCTCTGGAATTACCTAGACTCCGACCCGATTACCACCCGTCTTTGCAAAGCCTTCTGTCGGCTGGTCTGAGTGTGCCAGTGAAACTCCCCGGGCCTGAGGCACGCTTAGCGATTACCGAAATGCTTGCGGCTCAGAACGCTTCGGAGTTTACAACAGAGGAACTCAGTAAGTTCTGTACTCGCATCCAAGACACCCCAAGCGCACTGGAGCTTCGCGGCCTTCTGAATCGTTGGGCTCTTCAGATCCACGCCGACGCGATGCTTAAGTCCCAATCCCAAAAATCGGCCTTGCAAAAGAACCCATCGAGTAAAACCTCGGCCACCAAACACATCGACAAGATCGTTGCCGGTAGTGGACGCAAGTTCAATAGCAAGGATCTCCTGAAGTCCGTCGCTAAGGAATTCCAGATCACACTCGATACGCTCACCGGGCCGTCTCGGAAATCCGGCGTCGTTCGAGCTCGCGGCTTGGCCATGCTCCTGATGCGACAATTGACCGACGAATCCTTCGAAGCCATCGGCGAATATTTCTCTGGACGCGATCACACGACCGTGATGCACGCATGCAAAAAAACCGAATCGACCCTCGCCAAAGACTCTGAACTCAATCGTATCTACGACCGCATCCGCCAAGTCTAAATCCATCCTCCTTTCACAAACCATCAATCAACGATGAAGCGAACTTTCAAATCCTGTCCAAGCCGACTTGCTGGCCTTTTTTCCCTGTCCTTTGCCAGTTTTTTTGCCGGTGGTCATTGTTTTATCCAAGCCCAAGATAGCACTGCCCAAGATAACGCTTACGATCCGAACCGTTTCGAAAAGACGCTCATCGTCGGTGGCCTGACTCAGCCTATGGAAATGGCCATCGCCCCGGATGGAACGATCTACCTGATTGAATTGGCTGGCAAGATCAAAGCCATCGATCCAA
>JBJSXX010000067.1:0-3279 GCA_046086605.1 Pirellula sp.
GACTGCTCCAATGGCCAACCCCAAAACCCCATGGCCGCATCGCCGTGAAAGTCACCGACAACCCCATTGCGTTCAAGAATGTGACGGGTCATGACGCCAAGTGCATCGCTAACACGTCTTAGCAACTCCAAAAGCTTATCGGCTGACTCCTCGCTCTGGCGAGTAAAACCCCTCAAGTCGCAAAATAGCACCGAGACCTTTGCCTCCCGTGGGGCCAAGATCTCCTCAGGGTCTCTTGTCAACAATGCTTTTCGCACAATCGGTGCAAAGAACGGTCGCAAGGAGTCTTGGCGTCGTTGCAGCAAACGCGTTTGACGCAGGCTGCCTACCGTGGTGGCCGTCAGCTCCGCAAACTTGATGTCGTCTTGCAGGTCATCCGAGATCATCAACGTGGCATTTCGAGCTGCCGAAGCGTCCATGCTGGAAAAATCACCCGCAACGTAAATCGCCCATCCAGGCGTCGCCTCACTGGTAATCGGCGTACAAAACGCCCAGTCGATGTTTTCCGACTGAGTGTATTGCAAAGGCGTATTTCGATCCAGACTACGACTCCAAACGTGAAGCACACTCTCACTCGATGCGACGGCTTGATGGATCAACTGCGCACTCGGGGAAAAAGGCCGTAAAGCCAAACCTCGTGAATCCCAATGCAAGACGCGAATACCCGTTTCACTCCCAATCGGCCATTGACTCGTCCAGGGTGTCATCTCGATCGATGGCAACTTCTGTGGCTCTTTGAGCTCGGCATGCTTCGAAACAATCGCCACAAACGTCGCTTGCGGGATCCCTTGCATGAGCAAGTTCACGACTCGCACATACAACTCTTCATCACCCGAACTGCTCGATATGATTTCAGGCAAACGGCTCAAAACTTCGATCCGCCGATCAGCATCGCGGTACTGGATGCTTCGAAGCTGCGAAGGAGCATAGGTCTGCTCGGTTAGAGCAGGCGGTGCTTCGGATTTGGCCATCACCCGAACTCGCTGATCGACCAAACTAAAAGTCGTCTGGCCAATCACAAAATGATCTCCCATACCGACCTCGAACTCATCCTTGCGCAAACCCCGATGAAAAATCGGGTTTCTAGCTTCAAGAATCCTCGAAACAGCTAGCCTGCCGCCGGACCACCTCATCTCCGCATGCTGACGCGAGATTCGGTCATCCCATGGAACCGACCACGGATGGGATGTCCGTCCCAAAATAAATACCGATGGTTCACCATCGACGGGCAAGGGGCGTCGCCAGCGGTCATGAGGTGTCGGGCCTTGGGCAATCAAATCCGGCATAGAAAATCCGTCGCTCTGGTAAAACTTGCGTTTCTCTGTGCATTGTACTCTTTCAACGCACAAGACACCAAGTCGCAATGAAGCGAAAGGTTTATCCCAATTCCCCCAAGAAGTACCAAATCACGTATAATAAGGGGCCTCCCCTAACCGCTTTGCACCCTGACATGCTCAAGCCATTGCTACCCTCCACTCGGCTATTTGGATTGTTTTTCATCACTTGCGGCATCCTAAGTAGCCTTGCCGCCTGCGCCCAAGACTCGAAATCTCCGGATTGGTTCGAAACCAACATACGACCGATCTTGGCCGAGAAATGCTTCGAATGCCACGGTCCAGCAAAGCAATGGTCGGGCTTGCGCCTGGACTCCCAAGAAGCACTGGGCAAAGGTAGCGAAAACGGCTTGGTAATCCTCAAAGAGAACCTTGAATCGAGTCCCCTTTTGCAACGCATCAACTCGGACGATCCTGACCTGAAGATGCCTCCTGGGGATTCAAAACTCGTACTCACCGATCGCGAGAAAAAACTGCTCGAGCGTTGGGTTCTTCAAGGTGCCCCATTCCCATCCACTAGCAATCCTCTTGGAAGCAACACTCATGAATTCCTCGCTCGCGCAGAGAGTCATTGGGCGTTCCAACCCCTCCGGTACACTCCACCAACTCCAGAGAGTGTCGCCAAAACAACACATTGGGTCGACGCATACCTCGACGCAAAACTCCGTGGGGATAACATCGAGCCACTTGCAATGGCCGATCGCCGAACTCAACTTCGGCGCCTTTACATGATCACGACCGGATTGCTCCCGAACTGGGAGCAGGTTCAAGCCTTTGAACAAGACACTGCGCCTGATGCTTGGGAAAACATCGTTGACGAACTTCTATGCCAACCGCAGTATGCAGAGAAATGGGCTCGTCTTTGGATGGATATCGCTCGCTATTCGGACACCAAAGGCTATGTCTATGGTCGTGAAGAGCGAACATTCGTCTACTCGCGTGCCTACCGCGATTGGCTTGTCCAAGCCTTCCAAAACGATCTACCCTACGACAATTTTATCAAGCTGCAATTGGCCGCTGACAAAATTCGGCCAGCAGGTTCTCCTGATCTTGCAGCCCTGGGCTTCTTAACCCTCGGTCGACGCTTCCTAGCAATCCAATACGACATCATCGACGATCGGATCGATACAACCTTTCGAGGTTTTATGGGACTGACCGTCCAATGCGCACGGTGCCACGATCACAAGTACGATCCAATCAGCGCCAAAGACTACTACGCTCTTTCCGGCGTATTTCAAAGTTGCATCGATGTGCGTGAATCAATCCCAAGCCACATGGAATCTCAAACCGAAGAGTTTCGCAAAGGCCTCCAGGAACGACAGGATAAACTCAAAGAACTGATCGCCAAACACCGCACAGAAGCCAACGACCGCATCGAGAAACGCTTTGCGGACTACCTCGAAACCCAAGTTCAACTCGATAAGTACCCCGAAGGCAACTTCAATCAACTTTCGACCAAAGACGATCTGATCCCAGCCCTGGTTCATCGTTGGGAATGGTACTTGGGACTCGAATCGATCGCCCAGCACCCAGTGATGCGTATATGGACCGAACTGTCAAAGATCCCGCAGGAGAACGCGGTTGCGACGTATGAAACTCAAGCCCAAGAGATTCTTGCGAAACTTCAGCAGAACCCAAGTGCTTGCCACCCTGAGGTGCTCAAGGAATTTCAAACTCCCCCCAACAGTATCCGCCAGGTCGCTGATCGCTACGGTAAAGTTCTCCTCGATGCATCGAAGCGTTGGCAAGAAGAATTGCAGCGAAGACACGCCCCTGACTCTCCACCACCAACATCCTCGGAAGACCCACAACTCGAATCGCTCCGATCACTGCTGCTCGATCGACAGTCCGCTTTCTATATTCCCGATGAACCGATCGATAGCACGGAATGGTTGTGGGACAACGGTACTTGTGTAGAGATCTGGAAGGCCCAAGTAGACATCGA
>JBJSXX010000068.1:0-6783 GCA_046086605.1 Pirellula sp.
AACCAAAAAGTGCCAAGAAACTCTGCAGCACAACGCTTACCAATGTTCATCATTCGCTCCTTAAAACGAAAAATCAATAACCACGTGGGACCCTGCAGCAAAGTGCGCGTTTCTCCTTGCGCAAAGAATCCTTGTCGGGCCTACTACCCAGAGCCTTCCATGTTACAGACTCCTTGGGATTCTGCCACATACCCTCTGGAACCCAAAAAGGACAAACACACACCCGCTCGGATCGAAAGCAGGTAAAAATCCCCTGCAAAATCTCCCTCTAGAATGCCTGCGAGGCGAACTTTCCAAGGATCTGCGCGTCTAACTCGCAGGCTAGCAAGGTGGCTTGTTCTCGTGAAATTTTTACCAACCGAAAGCGTATTACCAGGATGATCCAGGACTTTTGGCACTACTTATCAAACCTGCTGCAGAACAACCAAATATTCAGTGGCGGTTTGGTGCTGATGGTCGGCGGTGCGCTCTTGGCCTACTTTCGCCAAGTCCCGGCCCAGATCTACCAGTTCATCCGTCGCCGTGTGATCACCGAGATCGATATCCTCGATCGCGATCCCGCTTTCCAATGGATTGAAAAATGGTTGGCCCAGCATACCTATGCCAAAAATCGAGCTCGATCGTTGACGGTCAAGACCGAGTCGATCGATTACGACGAACGCCGAGATAATCCAAACATGGATCCGCGGCCCCGTATTCTCTTTACACCAGCCCCGGGCGTTCACTGGCTGTTCTTTAGGAATCGACTGATCTGTTTGCATCGAGAACGCCCAAAACCCAACGAAGGCTCCGGACAGACAGTCAACGTCCGTGAATGTTTTAACATCACGATCTTCTCGCGAGATCGCAAACTAGCTCAGCAACTTCTCGAAGAAGCTCGCGATGTCGCCATCCCCAAGTCCGAATTGCGGCTAACGGTTCACCGTGCGGGCCAAGGGTATTGGATGGAGCAGATGAAGCGGCTTCCTCGACCTGTCGATTCAGTCATCCTCGCCAATGGACTGATGGATGATCTGCTTGAGGATGCCAAGACATTCCTCTCGCGACGAGAATGGTATGTCCAACGCGGGATCCCTTACCGACGCGGCTATCTCTTGCATGGCCCTCCAGGTACCGGCAAAAGCTCGGCGGTCGTGGCTCTAGCCTCCGCACTCCAAATGGACATCGCGGTCTTGAGCCTCGGCGATTCGAGCCTCGATGACAACAGCATCTCAGAACTCTTTAGCTCGATCCCCGTCAACAGCATCGTCCTGATGGAGGACATCGACTGCGCGTTCTTGGAACGCAAAGAAGGAGAGGATAAGCGGAGCAAAGTCACTTTTAGCGGGCTCTTAAACGCCATCGATGGTGTCGCTGCCGGCGAAGGTCGATTGCTGTTTGCAACCACCAATCACATCGCTCGCCTCGACCCAGCCCTTATTCGTCCCGGTCGTATCGATCGCAAACTTTACATCGGTCCTGCCAATCGCGAACAAGCTCAACGACTCTTCCTGCGATTCTTTCCAGAAGCCTCCGAGGAATCGACCCAAGCTTTCGCGCAGAAGATCCCCCTTGGTAAAGTCACCATGTCAGCGCTACAAACGCACCTGCTGATGTACGCAGACGACATGCACGGCGCGATCGAACAACTCGATGACATGATCGAAGCATTCACCGATCGAGCTTTATCGGAGAGCGCAGTCTGATCAGACAGAGCGGATTTTTACGCTTTGGCGGTGGGCGGTGAGTCCCTCTTTGTCAGCCAATTGGCTGACATGAGGCTCGATGGATCTTAAACCCTCAAGTGTAAATTCCACTTCGCTGTAGGATCGCAGGAAGTGATTTGCCGACAAGCCCGAGGCCCATCTTGCAGTCCCGCCCGTCGGTAAGACGTGCGATGGACCGGCAGCATAATCCCCCAAAGCCACCGGCGAGTAATGGCCCTTGAAAATCGCACCCGCATTGCGAATGCGACTCGAATACCGATCCGGATCGTCCACAGAAATCTGCAAATGCTCCGGGGCCAAGCGGTCGCAGATCCTAATCACCTCTTGCTCCGACTCGCACAGGATGCTTGCCCCAAACTCGACTAACGAAGCCCTCGCCAAATCGGCACGCTCGAGCGTGGTCAGTTGCAGTTGAATCTGCTGATCGATCTGGTCAAGTATTTTAGCATCCGCCGAAAGAACGATACTCGAGCCTGGCGAATGTTCGGCTTGTGCGATGAGATCCGAAGCCGCATAGGGAGGCTTTGTAGTTGAATCGGCGATGACCACCACCTCGCTAGGACCTGCGATCGAATCGATCGCCACGGTTCCATAAACCAAACGCTTCGCAAGTGCCACGAACAAATTCCCTGGCCCGACAATCATGTCCACCGCCGGAATCTCCGGAATGCCATAAGCTAGACTTGCTATGCCTTGTGCACCCCCGACTGCATAGATCTCCTTGATACCGAGTTCGTAGCAGGTGGCTAAGACTTCGGGGTTGTAAGCACCGAAAGCAGTCGGTGGAGCCATGACCGCGATTTGATTCACTCCGGCGATCTGAGCTGGCACGGCAGTCATCAATACGGTCGACGGATAAGCAGCAGCGCCACCCGGGACGCAAATACCGATCCGCTCAAGTGGCCTATATCTTTGTTTAAGCACTTGCCCGTTGCCATCGGTCACCTCGACATCCCGGTGCAAAATCGCTTGCTGAAACCTCGCGATGTTGCTTCGAATCGCACGGACAGCTTGCAAAAACTCGGAGCTCACGGATCGGTGAGCTCCGAGCAGCCGATCGGCAGGCACCCGGAGTCGACTCGCATCCATCCGTGGATCATCCAGTGCCCGAGCATACTTTAGTACTGCCTGGGTCCCCTCGTTTCGTACTTCGCTACAGATCCTCTCGACAACTTGCTGTGGGCTAAGAGCTTCACCAAAAAGCGATAGCGTTAGTTGTGCAGATCTCTGGGAAACGACCGTCCCATCTGGACTCAACTTCTTTCGCAACTCTTCGAGTCGTTTCTGGAAATCACTATCAGATGTATCGAGTCGTGTGAGCATCCATCCACTCTTTGGGGTCTGAGGATTTCTAGGACTGCAATCCTTGTAGCTGCTCTTGGGTGAAATTCACGTTGGTCGCAACCGATTGCACATCGTCATGATCTTCAAGTTTTTCGAGCAACTTCATCACCGACACAGCGGTGTCTGAGTCGACCTCGACGGTCATCTTCGGGATCCGTGTGACTTGTTTGGATTCCAAGGCAATTTGTGCACCCTCCAACGCATCGACGAGCTCGGTGTACACATCGGTCGGGCAAGTCACATCGTAACCCGACTCACTCTCCGTAACATCCTCAGCACCGTTTTCGAGTGCGAGCTCCATGAGCCTTTCCAGATCCACCGCAGATTTCGCAACAGTGATTAAACCTTTGCGATCGAAGTTGTATGCGACACATCCTGTAGAACCGAGGTTGCCACCATGGTTGTCGAACAACTTGCGAATCTCTGGGGCAGTGCGGTTGCGATTGTCGGTCATGATATCGCACAGAATAGCAACACCACCGGGACCGTAGCCCTCGTAGAGCACTTCTTCAACATCGCCCCCTTCGAGTTCTCCGGTTCCCTTCTTGATCGCTCGGTCGATGTTATCCTTCGGCAATGAGACAGCTTTGGCATCGAGGATCGCTGTCCGCAATCGGATATTGCTCGATGGGTCGCCTCCTCCAATTTTTGCAGCAACGATGATCGCCTTGGAAAGTTTGCTCCAGAGCTTACTGCGCTTGCTGTCGACGAGCGCTTTTCGGTGCTTGATGTTTGCCCACTGCGAGTGTCCTGCCATGGATGATGCTCCCTGGTGATTTCGATAGACGGTGTTTCAGTTTTAGTGATTGAGCTGGTGTGAATCTAACGCGGCTTTTTTTTCGTCAGGTTCGTTCCTACCGATGAGTGATTTGCTTTGGCAGCAGCCTTACTGGACTTGCCTGCATCCTTGGATTCCTTCTTGATCGGTTTGCCATGGTTAGCTTTTGGCTTCTCCGAATTGGGCTTTGGAGGTTTACCTTTTTCAGGTTTACCCTTCTCGGATCTACCCTTCTCGGATTTGCCCTTCTCGGATTTGCTAGACTGGGCTTTTGCGTCCGAAGGCTTACTCTTTTGTTGCTTGCCTTTATCTGGAATAGCTTTGTCTAGTTTGCCTTTTTCTGACTTACCTTTTTCTGACTTGGTTTTGTCTGGCTTCGCTTTATCTGGCGTGCCTTTTTCGGACGTGGTTTTAGACGGTTTACTTGCGTCGGTTTTAGGCTTAGCGTTCTTGTCGACCTTCGTATCCACTGGCTTTGGAGTCGCTTTGTTCGGCGACTTGGTATCCCTGGAAACGGTTTCCTTAGTCGCAGGTGTCTTGGACGCAGCAGGCTTGGCAACGGCCCCCTTGGCAACAAGAGCCGCAGGTTGCTCTGGTGCAGCCTTCGATGAGGCGGCAACGGGCTCTGATTTTTTACCCTCTGGCACTTGGGTGACTGCAGGTTTTGCCGGTGAGGGTTTTGCCGGTGCGGGTTTTGCCGCCGAAGCCTTCGAGCCCTTTGACTTCGAGTCGCTTGCTTGCTCCTCCGGCTTGGGCTTGGTCTTGTAAGTTGCTCCCATTTCTTTAAGTACCGCCAAGGGTGCAGCACTGCGCGGATGATGATACAGATCGCATGCAAACTGATGCATCAGTCCAGCGAACTCAACACCCTTGTTCTTCGGAATCGCTCGCTCGATCCCTGGAAGCGACTTCTTTTGTAACTCAGCAAGCGTAAGAATATCGCACTGCCACATCGCATCGCAAATCAGGTTGCTTGCGGGTATCGAGTGACCGCCCAAAGAATGCTGCGAAACATAGGAAACAACAAACGGCGACATTCCCTTCCAGGCTTGCAATTCCGCAGTCGCCTTGCCCAAGTTCGCCTTCTTCATGTCGTCGATATCGTACTGATAACGTGTTTCGAAGATCGATTGCAAGCACTGCTTGATCCGGGATGCCGCTTGCATCGGAAACGGCAAGGGCTTGAGCGCTTCGGCCAGTTCAGCCGCCGTCGTGACTCGTACTTCATTCCAATCGAAATAGGTCTGCTGCAACTTGGCAAACCCCTCATCGGCTTGATCGATGCGGGCATCTTCTAGGCAGCATGCGTACAACAAATGCTCGAGCACCGATCTCTCAGGAGGATCAGCAAGTGGCTTGTAATGCTTCCTTAGAGACTTTAACAGGTTTTCGTATTTGACCGTTCGGTTTCCGGAACTCATCGATCGTTCCTATTCCTTTCCATCACTCTTGATGCCGCTTGAATCTTTGTCTGGTTGCAATCTCAATGCTCTGCCTATTTTTTGCGACGACTCTTGCCCTGAGAGTCCTCCTGGGACTCTTCGTCTTGAAACTCGCCGTCGGGGCCAAGCTCATCGAGGATTTCTTCGATCGACGCATCGTCGAGAGCCTCATGGCCTGCTTTCCCGTCTCGCTCTTTCGCAATCTGCTCGAGAATCTGCTGTACGGCTACGGACTTTTTGACCCCGTCATCGATCACAAACGACAACCGAGGGATGTAGCGGGTCTCGATGCGATCAGCGATCTTCGATTGGAGAAAGCCGACAGAGTTTTGAAGACCTTTAAGGACCGTTCGCTGCTGGGCTTCGCTCCCCATGACACTCACGATGACCTTGGCCTCTCGCATGTCGGGAGTCACTTCGACCCCGACAACGGTGACGTTCTGGACGCGAGGGTCTCGCAATTCGGTAAGTATCGCCATCGAGACGACTCCACGAATCGCCTCGGCAGCCTTTAGCAACCTTCGTGAACTCATGATTTCGAGTTATCCAGCGTTCTTGCTACTTGCTCGATACGGTAGGCCTCAAGAACATCGTCGACCTTCACGTCGTTGAATCCAGCTAACTTAATACCGCACTCCATTCCGCGATTGACTTCCTTGACATCATCCTTGACGCGACGAAGTGTTTCGAGTTGGTAGTCACCGATCTTGCGACCTTCGCGGTGGACACGTATACGGCATCCACGTTCGATCGTCCCTTGTGCGACAAAGCAACCGGCAATCGTACCGACGCGAGAGACACTGAAGACGGCTTTGACAAACGCTCGTCCGAGCTCGACAACTTTCTCTTCGGGCTTGAGTCGACCTTCGACCAACGCTCGGATGTCTTGGGCCAGGTTATAGATGATTTCATAACGTCGAATTTCAACATTCTTGGCATCGGCAATCGATCGAGCGGCTTCATCAGGAATGACGTTGAATCCAACGATCACACCTTGGGATGCACTGGCCAATGTAACGTCGGCTACGGTGATGCCACCGACAGCCTTTTGCAAAATTCGAATGTCGACTTCGGGGTGATCGAGTTTGCTGAGTTCTTTCTCGATGGCTTCGAGCGATCCACGAGCGTCGGCCCGAATGATCAAGTTCAAAACTACTTTCTCTTCCTTGACCCCTAACTTGCCCGTTTGAAGCAACTCTTGGAAGGCTTCAAAGGAAACCTTGGGTGACGATCCCGAGAGGGATGCTGCACGGGCTTCCTGTTCGCGAGCGGCGGCCAATTCGCGAGCTTGGGCTATGTCATCGATGACATAGAACTTTTCGCCAGCTTCGGGCGCTCGATCCAAACCGGTGATGTTTACCGGCATCGATGGACCCGCTTCTGTCGCTTGCTTGTTTCGCTTGAGCGTATCGTAAATCGCTTTGACTCGACCGAAGGTCGTACCGCAAAGAACGATATCGCCGACTCGCAAGGTTCCGGTTTGAACCATCACCTTGGCGATCACACCTCGATC
>JBJSXX010000069.1:0-24282 GCA_046086605.1 Pirellula sp.
TAATCGGTGGTAGCAAAGCGCCTTCGTGCACAAACGTCTTGAACTCACCTTTCTCACGCGTAAGGGTTAGCACCATCGCATATCCATCGATAGTTAATTCCGTTGGAGGGCAATCCGCAATGGGAGGTGGTGTTGGTTTCCTGACGACCGGCACTAGCAAGTGGGCGCTGACACCGTAGGGAGTGGCAACCTGCACATCGACATAACCTTCGTACCGCTGGTCATCTGCAATCATGGGGTTCTCATGCTCGCCAAGCCGGGTGTCTTTCATGATGGGCAAACCTGGTGGCAGTTGTATTTGCAGGGTTTGTCGGGAGATAAGCGTTGGATTGGTGATCACGCGACTTCCTGCGATGATGTGCGATTGCTTGATGCTAAAGTTATCTCCAGTGATAAAAAGGTCGGTGGTTCGAGTTGGATCGTACCCCGGTGCACCGTACCAGCCTGTGACTTCGGGCGAAAGTTGTCGGGTTCCATTGCAGAAGAGTTCAAATCCACCGTGAGTGTTCTCGATGGGGACTTGGCAGGAGATGGTTTGCAGTGGGAGACGCTTTTCGAGTTGCTCGACGCGTGCCATCACTCGATCGACTTCGCCGTCGCGATACAGATGGGAGCATCGCACGCATGTCATAGCGCGATCTTGCATCTGCTTGATCGCCCTACTGAGGTGAACATCCTCTTGAACCGTCGTCCCCGTATGACCTGGGTTCGCCAGTTTGAACCAGTGACCATGGGTCTCAAAGGTCACGTAAGGAACAAACGAGGGCATCAAGATGATCGCGGTGCATTCCCGGATCCCTGGCTCGATGTCGCAACTCCGTTCAAGTTGCCGATCGGTGGGCCCTCCGACGATTAGATCGCGGAAGAAAACTTTCGCATTTCCTTCGACCGGTGGTGTTTGAAATCTCGGTTGGAAACGCCAACCGAAGGTGTCATCACCGTGGCCAAATGCGACTGCGGTTCGATTCAGATCGATTGTAGCTCGATCCCGTTGCAGTTTGCGAATCGTATCCATCGCTGCCGATAGCCCAAGGTTCCCGCTGGAGAACCCCAGCACCACCGCCAATTGCATTTGACGGATGACGGAAGAGGCATCTGCGATGCTCTGCTGGTCGATATGGGGGTCGAGGGCAAAGACCCGAACAGGCCATCGCAGCTGAACGTACCGAGCAAATATGTCGCGGGCCTCAGGAGTCGGGTCTGGGCCAAAAAACGGCATCCAGCATGGGTGCGAAAAATCCGATGGACGCGTTCCGGTCGTCTCGCGGATATCCTCGTTGAGCCGTTCGTTCAGCAGAATTGAATCGACATAAACGCACCAAGCTAGGATATGGCTTAGCTCTGGCTTGGTGCCAGTTGAAATCTCGCGAAGGAATTCCTCTCGCAGCTGTGCGATCTGTTCGTTGCGTCGCATGCGAATCAAATTGACCAAGCATTTTTCGCCCGTTGATTCTCGATCCCACCAAATTTGCATGCCTTCGGAATACATCAGTTCGATGGCCGCGATGAGTTCTTCTCTGAGGAATGCTTGAACGTCAGGCAAATGCACCACTCGGCGGTTGGGAACATCTTCGCGAAGGCCTTTGAGCGCCGTCACAGCCAACTCAAGCATTTCGTCTAGACCATAGACATCGATGATTTGCGTCGGAGGAAAGGGTTGCTGGCCTCTTCGCGTTTGATTGCCCGAGAAAGAGATTGCGCAAACGGATGTAAATGCCCGCTTGAGCATGTTTTTACCCATAGGAGCATTTTGGCTCGCGATACCTGTGTCCGGGACACTTCCATAGCTGAACTTACCAGTACTAATGAGTCGACTTAAATCATCTGCGTTAAAATCATCTCTAATCCTCTTAGCTAGTTCCCAGATCTTGTCCGCACCATTGGGATCGCTATTGATGAATTTGACCAGCGGGATCGAGAGTTGATCGGTCAGATCGTTTAGAACCATGTCTCGGAAAGTCATCGGCAGCAGATCAGAGCCCAAATAGGGTTTGGCGGTGTAGGTGATCTCGGCTCCATAACCTCGCTTGGTGACCGCACCGGGAAGGATTGAGACTGGAACTCTCACGAGGTTGAGCGAGTAACCTGGGGCATCCGATGTATCATCCCCCTCATTGATCCGGCGATGTTGATTCAAGTGTTGCATGTAGCGAACGAGTTGATCGATCTCTTGGGTTTGCTCAAGCCCGAGGTTCTTGCCTAAAAACTCCTTGGTGTTCCATGAAAATGGGTCTGTCGCGTCAGGCAACGAGTTGCTCAGATTGAGGCTTGCGGATCCCTCTTTAGGATCACCGGATGTTGCAATCGAATTCAGGGTGATCGCAGGAGGGGCGACCCCGCCGGTTGGTGTTTGATTCTGCATCGCAAGCGCGACGGCCAGTAGAGCCGAATCGCTAACTTGCTGAGCCCCCGCGAGTCGCGTAGGATCGAATCCCTTTCGAAGTGGTTCGAGCACCTCTTCGATCTCGCGTCGGTACTGTGTCAACCGAGCTTCGCCCCAGACATCGGGTGCTTTCGATGACACGCTCCCCCACTGATTGATGTGGTGTTCAAGCCAATCGACATTCTTAGCTAGCTCTTCGAGCGCTTTGTCTTGGTTGGTCGCCGGTGGCTTGCCGTGTCCCTTAGCCCAAGCGGTGACCTTCGACACAACGCCTCCTTGCGCATAGAGGGTGCTTGGAGATAGCCCTAATGCAATCAGAGAAACAAAGGACAGAACCGCTTTTAAGAAGCTTAGGGTTGGACGTGCAGCCATCTCGAATCCTCCTTGTAGCGGATCCATAACAAAGCAGGTGCGTATTGAGAGTATGCCGATTATTCGGAATACTCGGATTGAGAAAACTTATCGGCTAATCCCAAAGATTTCGGGCTGGAATTCTCAGAAAAAACCCCTGCAGTATCGATCAACTGATCGTAAATTGGGTTATTCAGGGGGTTTATTCGATCAACTCTGTGCCCACGGCTTGAAGGCATTGTTGGTCTGAACCATCGAGGCGGCTAGGTTTGGGAAGTGTCGCAGGATGACATCCTTCATCGTTGTGTTATTAACCCAATCGATCCCGATCCTAGTAAAGACATCGGCCGTGAAGTCTTGGGCGGTAAAGCGATCGCTCTTGAGCCGACGCGAGGCCATGAGAATGAAGATACGAAAGGTTGTGTCGCTAAATCCGAAACCTTCCGGTTTGGCTTCGGCAAGGGTGCCTACGAGTAGATCCAGATCCTCGACCTTGTCGGTTCCGTCGGGATGTGTTCCATAGACTTCTCGTAGTCGAGAGCCGGTGTCGGGCGATTCTTTGGAATTGAATTCATCGAATGAGGCGATGGGCTTCATGCGAAGTTCGCTTCGGAATCGATTGTATCGAGGGATTTGGCGTTCTCGGTCTCGAAGAATATCGATGGTCGCAAGATCTAATAATTCGCCAGTCTGTGGCTTGCTGAATCGACGGAGAAAACTGGGGTAGTTGTTCAAAGTCAAAGCACCGGGGTTTTGGATGCCGAATGAATACAGAACATCTTCGTGTGAGAACGACTGCCATAGCCACAGCGATCCTTCCTGGCCGACTACCCCCTGATCGGTCTGCATCAGGCAGACTTGCTGCTTGTCGGGAGCAGACCAGCTTTTGAGCGTTATCGTCTCGGGCATCAATGAGTGCATTCGGTAGACAGCAACGAATTCCTCGGTCAGTGCATAAGGTGCTGCATGGTGGTTAATCCCGGACTCTGGTATACCCCAGAAGGCTTCATTGAATCCGATTCGCCCAAGGGCGTTGATGATGCGTTCAGTGAAAAGGCCGTTCCAGTTTGCATTCATCGAGACCTCTAGCATGGGGTTTGCAAGAATTGCCGGTGTCCATTCAACCGTGTGGATCTTGGCCATCAATGCTGCATTGATCAGTCTTGCTTTCTCGAACACATGCTCCTTGCTCCAGCTTGGGTACTCCCTTTGCAAGGCATCGCAAATCGCGTTGTGTTCTTTGACAAAAAGCTCATGAAGCAGGCTTAGTCCAATCCACCAGTTGTCAAAGAAACCGGTATTGGCATCCCCTTGGGGCACGTGGACTGAGGGCAAGTACGGGCAGTTGGTGCTCTTGAGAGCTTCTGTACGAGAGGCTTGCGATCCATAGATCTGAGAAGCGTCCCACCAGTGCGATTCGGAATTGACATAGGTATCTGGAGCATTTTGGCCGTCGCAGGCAAGGCGAGTCGGATCGGGCCGCGTGCGTCTGACTGACATCTTTGACGTAGGCCAACGATCATCGGGTGGATCTTGGGTGGTATCGATCTCGAAAGCATTTTCTAGAACGGGAGTTCCGTGGCTAAACCAACCATGGGTCTGAAATTGGATCCAAGCAGCGGCGAGTAAATTGAGCGAAGTGGCTAGTTTTTGCCCGCCGGGTTGCTGCGGGTCACGAGCCAGAAGCTTGCAACTGACGATCCGAGGGTTTGGGGTAACGATTCGTGATGGAGAGGCGTTTGGGGATGGCTCGAGCGCATCGAGAGGCATATTGCGACCAAAACGCGAGTCCGGATGGCTATGGGTAAAGTCTATGCTTGGAGAACCTACAGGTGCTTGGCTGGCAATCCCCATCGTAGGATTCACGGGGTCATTGAACGAACCATCTGACTGCCTCCAAATCGCAGCAAATGGGCATTGAGTCGTTGACGATTGCCCTTGTGGATTGGTCACCCGAATTGTGTCTTGCGAAGTGCTGTGGAGGTTGTAGATTCGGAGCTCTTCACGGAGTGCCGCGAGGTTTGCGATACCGACCCATTTGGGCAATTCATACCAGTTCCAAATACGATTGATATTGCGAAACACAAAAAGGAAGGTTTGACCAAATAGCGATCGGTGGTCAAAGGGTAAGTAAATCACCCTCAAGGCAAGGGCAGCAACGACCAACAGCAAAGCAAGTAGATAGCTGATCCAAACCGGAGCGCTATTGCAGACAATCGTCGATGCGGTGCACTGAAGAAAAACAAAAAGTGTCAGCAAGGATCGCTCGACTCGGCTGAATTTCTCCCAAAAGGTTTCCACAGGTTTAGGTTCGCTTTTGTGGAAAGAATCCTGTTTTCCAAGTTGAGAGAAAATGGTGTAGCCTGAGATCAGCAAGTCCATGAGCCACCATAGAGCCAACGCCGCGCGGACAACACCAATCGACTTGGACTCATAGAATTGCAGTCCGGTCGGAATGACAAGCATCAACCAAGCCAACAACCAAAGCGTCCACCAACCGACTCGCTTGGATGCATCCGATTTGCCAACCAAGCGCCTATGGACTGGCAGGGGTCTTTCGAAAGGATGCAGCGATGGTTTGCGGTAGAACACAAATAGAACCGTTGCGAAACTAACAAGGATGATTTCGATCGCCAGAAAGCTTCGGTAGTTGCTATTGCCCCAGTCGGGTAATCCGGCAAACCATGAGAGCAAGCCAACACTTGCCATGACGACAAGAATTGCCAGGCTCAGTGTCACTAACGTAAAAACAAGTCGCTTGAATTGAATCTTATCGTTGACCATGGTGTGAGACCTCGACAAAGAAAATTACTATTGCCGATTGTAGCAGTGTAGCAAGTTGTTTTTCACAAGCCGACTAGCTACACTCATAGAGTCACTGCAACGCGTCAAGTTCGCTCAGATATCCGTAGCCATTCGGATCGCAAACCTAATTTGTAAAACAACAGTCTGTGATCCAAAACTCTTTTCTTTATCGTCGTGTTTCGAAAATCGGTTTGTTGGCTTGCCTCTTGGCCAGTTACACAACGGTCGCTCAGGAATCGGAAAAAGACTCTTTTACGCAAGAGCAATTGGATTTCTTCGAAAACCGGATCCGACCTGTTCTTGCTGAGCACTGTTACGAGTGTCACAGTAGCGAGTCGAAATCGATCCAAGCCAAACTCAGACTAGACGGTCGGGCTTTAGCGATCCAAGGAGGAGAGTCAGGCACTGCGATAGTGCCGGGAAACCCCCAGGAAAGTCTTTTCATCGCCGCCATCTCCTGGAAAGGGCTTGAGATGCCACCGGTTGGCAAACTAAAGGAAGAGCAAATCGCCGACCTAACCAAGTGGGTGCAGATGGGTGCCCCATGGCCTAAGGAGTCTAGTACCGATCCTTCGATTCCAAAAAACACCCAGTACGATTGGACCAAATGGCGAAAGGAGCACTGGTCATTTCAACCCATCGCTGACCCAGTACCACCCTCTGTGAGCGATCCGTCGTGGTGCCAGTCCCCTATCGATTCGTTCGTCCTCGAAGGGCTAACGGCCAACGGACTACGGCCGATGCCTAAGGCTGATCCGCGAAGTCTAATCCGCAGGATACGTTTCGATCTAGTCGGCTTGCCTCCTGATCCACAAGAAGTCCGGGACTTTGAGGAAGCTTACCGGATCGACCCGAGCAAAGCTGTTTCCGAGTGCGTCGATCGGTTGCTTGCATCGAAGCACTATGCGGAGCGATGGGCTAGACACTGGCTCGATGTAGCCCGCTATAGCGATGGTTTTGGTGGATTCCTGGATAACGCATCCAACGAACACGCTTGGAGATATCGAGATTGGGTGACCGATGCCCTCGATCAAGACATGCCGTTTGCAGATTTTCTCAGGCTGCAAATCGCCGGAGATCTCCTGGGTGATAGGTCCAGTGCAATCGCCACAGGCTTTCTTGCTCTGGGGCCGAATTACATCAGCGACGGTGGAGATCCCGATAGCACTGCCCAAGCCAAAGCAGAGACGCTCTCGGATCGAATCGACACACTCAGCCAAGGCTTGCAGGGGTTGACGGTCGCCTGCGCTCGGTGCCACGATCACAAGTTCGACCCGATCCCTCAAGAGGACTACTATTCGATCGCAGGGATCTTCAACAACTGCTTAACCCAAGAAATTCCACTTGTGACTGACGATGTGGTCGAGGCATTTAATCAGCACCAGGGATTGATCCAGGCCAAGGCCAAGCAAATCGAAGTGCTACGCAAGGAGCATAGCGAGGCCAAGGAAGAGGAAAAACGCAGTTCGCTCCAAGATCAGATCGACCGCGAGCAAATCGCACTTGAAGAGCTCAAGAAGTCTGCACCGCCAATGTACGCCAAGACCCATGCGTTCAAAGATACCGGCAACTCCGATATGCCGATTGCCATCCGAGGAAACCTGCTGAAATCTGGATCGATTGCGCAAAGGCGTTTTCTGCGAATAGTCGCAGGAGATGATCGCGATTGTTTTACGAAAGGAAGTGGTCGATTGGAGCTAGCCAGGGCCATCGTCGATCCGAAAAATCCTCTGACTGCAAGAGTTTTTGTCAATCGAATATGGATGCATCATTTTGGACAGGCGCTGGTTCGCACCCCCAATAACTTCGGCGCCCTTGGAGACAAACCAACGCATCCGATGCTACTCGACTGGCTAGCAAGCAGGTTGCTCAGAACCGGTTCGATGAAAGACCTTCATCGAACGATTATCAATTCGTCAACCTATCAAATGTCGAGCCTACAGGATCCGGCATGCTTTTCTAAAGACGCAGAGAACCTTTGGCTCTGGAGGATGAATCCACGCCGCATGGATGCCGAAGTATGGCGAGATTCGCTTTTGCATGTTTGCGGGGAACTGGATTTAACGGTCGGTGGCCCACCTACCGATAACATCGAAAGTCCTAGACGGACTTTCTACTTCAAAGTCAGCCGAAACGGAGATGTCTTCGCAACCGATGAATTTTTGAGGCTTTTCGACTTTCCCTTGATGCGGTCTTCGGTGGCCAAGCGGCCTACGAGTATCGTTCCTCAGCAGTACTTGTTCCTCCTCAACAGCCCTTTTATGCACCAGCGAGCCAAATCCTTTGCTCAGCGAATCTCCAAGGCATCTGAGGACGATTCGACCCGCATCGAAAGAGCCTATCAATGGTTATACCAGCGTAGTCCAACTGAAAAGGAGATGGCAATCGGACTCGAATTTGTTGCCGTCGATGTTTCAGACCAAAACCAGCGGGATGCCCGATGGGAACTTTACAGCCAAGCATTGCTCGGATCGAATGAATTGATGTATCTACCCTAATTGCAAATCATTCAGTTTCCGAGGACCAGCGCCAGTAGGATCGAAAAAGGAGCCTGTCGTCAGCGACGGGGACTAAAAACATGTTTACAAGATTACCTACAACTCGCCGAGAGATGCTAAGTCGCATTGGTGCGGGTTTTGGAACACTTGGGTTGGCGAGCGTTCTATCTCAGGAGAACCTCCTAGCAGATCCTTTATCGGGCTTACCCCATTTCGCACCCAAAGCCAAGCGCGTCATCCAGTTGTTCATGCCAGGAGGGCCATCGCAAGTTGACACTTTCGATTACAAACCCGCGATTGCCGAGCATGCCGGTAAGCGACCCGAGTCGGTCGACCGAAAATCGCTTCGCAATACAAAGAACGGATTGATGCCTAGTCCGTTTGGGTTCAAGCAGTACGGGCAATGCGGAAAGTGGGTCAGCGATATATTTCCGAAGGTGGCCGAGTGTGTGGACGATATTTGCTTTATCCATTCGATGCACACCGATATCCCCGAACATGCCGGAGCGATTCTGATGATGAATCTCGGAAGCCTCCAGCCAAACCGACCGAGTCTTGGATCCTGGCTCGTTTATGGACTTGGTTCTGAGAATCAGGATTTGCCGGGTTTTATCGCGATGAGTCCCCATGCGCAGCCCCGAGGAACCCTTGCCAATTGGGGCAACGCCTTTCTTCCAGGTGCCTACGCGGGAACCTACATCAATATTCATCAGATGCGCATCGAGAGTGTCCTTAAGAACCTGAAAAATTCACAATGGACGCCACAGCAGCAGCGACAGCAACTGAATCTGTTAGAGCAGATCAATCGACTTCACTTGGATCAGCAAGCCGACTCGCAGCTTGAGACTAGCCTCAAGACGATGGAAATGGCGTTTCGAATGCAAATGGCTGTTCCTGACGCGTTTGATATCCAGCAGGAGACCCAAGCTACATTGGATATGTACGGTACGAGCGAGTATGCCAAGGGTTGCCTGCTTTCTCGGCGACTCATCGAGCGCGGAGTGCGCTGTGTGCAACTCTCGCATTCGATCGACGGCTACGATATCGCTTGGGACACTGGACATGACGATATTGCTGGTGGACACAAACGCTTAGCGGATGCCTGTGATCAAGGGATCGCGGCACTACTCAAGGATCTTAAGCAACGCGGACTCCTCGACGAGACATTGGTGATATGGGGAGGGGAGTTCGGTCGAGCTCCCACTTCGGAGGGGCAAAAGGGTCGTGACCATGACCATTACGGATTTACCGTCTGGATGGCCGGAGGTGGTGTTCGCGGTGGAATTAGTTACGGCCAGACCGACGAATTCGGCTTGTCTGCCATCGAGAATCGTGTCCACGTGCATGACTTACACGCCACGATCTTGCATCTGATGGGGATCGATCATGAGCGTTTGACTTACCGACATAGCGGTCGCGATTATCGTCTCACCGATGTGTCTGGCAAGGTTGTAAGCGGAGTGCTCAGCTAGGATGTAATCCAAGACATCATCCAGTAGAGCATCGCCGCAAGAACCGTAGCGACCGGAAGCGTCGTAATCCAAGCGAGGATGATTTCCAGTGCTTTCTTCCACTTTGCCTGCCGAGTGCTTGCGCCCATCCCCAGCAATGCGCCAACACTCACATGCGTGGTGCTGACGGGTAAACTGTGAAAGCTCGCCGATGCCACCATGATCGCTGTGACCAGATTCGCCGCGAAACCTTGACCGGGATTCATATCGGTTATTTTTTTGCCCAAAGTCTCGGCAACATTCTTGGCGTCTATCAATGCGCCCACGGCGATCAATGCACCAATGAGCACGATCGATTGAGGTTTAGTCAGCCACGGAACCATCCACAGCAGCGCTGCCATTTTAGGTGTATCGTTAATGCCTCTCGCAAAACTCGCTGCTCCGGCCGACATCAAATGCAACGCATCCAACGTTTTTGTGCGATGATCCGGAGCTGCTCTGAGCGTCCGAAGAAGTTTGTAGGTGAAGGCACCAAGACAAATCGCAACAAGCGGACTAAACAGAAGTGGGTAAAGGAAGGTCTTACCAAGAGCATTGAATTGGACTTGCTCGATCCCTGCGGCTCCAAGCCCTGCACCGACCAGCGCCCCCAACAGAGCGTGCGTGGTCGAAACAGGAAATCCGATCCGGTTGGCAATAAAACTTGTCATGGCCGCTCCACTTGCCACCGCGCAGGTGAAGATCGGGGAGTCCAACAGTTGATCGCTTACGAGCCCCTTGCCACTAAAGGACTTTAGCAAGCCTTGTGCCAAGAACAGAGCACATAGAGAACCAGCAAACGTGCAGAGTGTTCCCCACCAAAGCGCTTTGTGCAAGCTCGTTGTGCCACTGCCATAGAGCGATGCAACCCCCTTGAAGTTTGCATTGGCTCCGTTGGTTAATGCAACAAAAGCGACCGATAAAATCAGAAAACCTAGCAGCACGTGGGTCTTTACTTTGCGATGTTCTCTCTTGTCTCTGCAGGTAAATGCTTGAGCGATGCGTATTCCTTCCACGAACCTTCATAGAGTCGGACATTTGGAAATCCAGCGACGTGGGCTAGATAGAATCGCAATAGACTCCCTTCGCGTGAGGTTCCGCAGTAAACTATGATCTGCTTGTCCTTGGTCAGACCAGCCTTGGCGAGCTCTTGGGCGACCTGATCGGCGGGCAAAAATTTGTGCGTGTTGTCTTTCTCCATGAGCCTCGCCCAATGAAAACTCACCGCGCCAGGAATGTGACCCTTGCGGAGCCAAACGTCGTCTTGGCCGAGGTACTCATTGGCGGGCCTTGCATCGACGAGCAACACGTTCGAATTGTCCTTGAGTTGCAGCAACTCTTCAATCTCGATCCCGATAGCCCCTTTGGTTTGCTCGGGTAGTTTTCCGGTAGGATTCCCGAAATACTCTTGGGTGGTGGGATATCCAAGTTGTTTCCAATGGGCCAATCCTCCATCGACGATTCGAATGTCCCTGACCCCAAATTTTTCCAGAACGTAGGCGACCATGCTCGTGCTGAGTATTTCATCGTTGGGGAGTTTATCGCCTGTGGCATAGAGCAAATGGGTGCGATCGCGATCGATCCCAGCCCTGACAAGCAGGGCTCTGGTCAAATCATCAGGAAGGTACTGAACAGGAACCCCACGATCGGTACCACGAAGAGTATCGAAATTCAGATGATGAGCTGTCGGCAGATGAGCTCTAAAGTAATCTTTGTATCCACCTCGAGTATCGATCACCACAGGCCGCTGCTTGGGATCTTGATTCTCGATCAATGCTTTAGCTTGCTCGCAGGAGATGACTGATATTTCAGCCTTGCAATAGGATCCAAATACAACACTCATTACAACTAGCCAAACCATCTGCCCCAACTTCATCGCTTACGCCTCGTGGTATAATTTTCATGGTCGATAGACACAAGTCACCCAAACAATCTTGCGAACGTTAGAATATCATAGCAGATCGTCTTTGATTCGAAACCGCGATCAACTCAGGTGGGCAACAACCATGGCACAGCAAAACATCCAGACAGATCAACAGTGCGCTGAATACCTTAAAGCCATCGGCGACCCGATTCGATTGAAGATCATCAAGGCACTTCAGACCTGCCCGTTTACGGTTTCGGATTTAGCGGAGTTTCTCGAATTGGATGTTCAGAAAGTCTCGCACCACTTGAGGATCTTGTACCACGCTGATCTGGTAAAGATCCAGAAGGATGGCAAGTACCGTTACTACGAACTAAACCCTGAGTTCATTAGCAAAAAGGCCTCGACCAAGGGCCTGAACTTGGGCTGCTGCACGATTGGTATCCATCCATAAAAAAAGCCTGCGATGTACTATCGCAGGCTCTTTAGTTTTCTTGAAATCCAGAACTCGGTCGTTAGCCGACGAGCTTGGATACTGAGCTAACCATTGGGCCGATGATCGGCTCAACAATTTCCTTCACGCCAGGAATAGCGTAGAGGGTGTTGAGCAACTCTCCAACCTTACCAAAGTAGGGCTTAAGGAATGGGCCAAGGATGCTGTTTGCTGCCTCAGGCATCTTGTCCATGCCCAAATCTGCATAAGCCTTGGTAGCTTCTTCAAGCTTGCTCTTGGCTGCATTGGCTGTATCAACGTCTTTGATCGATCCAAGGATATCAGAGATTCCATCGAACGAGCCAGTAAGCTTAGCCTTCAGATCGTCGATGCTGATACCGCCTGGGAGTTCAAGCTTTGGTAGCTCGGGAACCTTTGGCAACTCAGGAGTCGGCATGTCCACTTCGGCTACCTCCGGAGAAACTTGACCTGGGGTAGGAGTGGGGACCTTAGCAGGCTCAACCTTCTTACCGCCGCCAAAGAGACCAAAGTTCCAAGCCAAGAATCCGAGACCAGCCAGTGCCAAGAGGGGCAAGAGCCATCCGAGTGGATTCGAAGCTGGAGCAGCTTGGGCTGCAGTGCGCTGAGCGGTTTGGGTTGCAGTGCGAGCCGCACCCGATACTGCATCGCTAGCAGCCTTGCCCAAATCAGCCAATCCCATCACGCCCTTGAGCTCGTTGGGAAGTACACTGCCGAGGAGGTTGTTTTGGCTGCCCAAAAGATTGGTCAAAACGCTTGGGTCAAATCCACCCGAAGACTTGGCTTGCTTGCCAACAACACCCATGACGATCGGTGCCAAGGATCCGAGGAGTCCGAGAACCGACTTGTCGCCAAGCCCCAAAAGTTTCATCAAAACTGAAACGATGCTCGCTTGGGATGAACCCAAGAGCATCGGCAGAAGCGATGTACCCAAGCCCAAGAGCTTCGAGCTTGCACCACCGGAGACCAAGCTGCCGAGGTCATCCAAAATGGATGGCTCTGCATCTTGTTTCTTGAAAATATTAGAAAGCTCGGACGCACCTGCTGGTGTCAAAGCTTTTTTCACCAGTCCACCGAGCAGGACTGGAATCGCGGCTTCGATTGCCGAATTCGTCTTGCTCTTTTCCAATCCAACTGCCGAGCCAATTTGATCAGCGACACCGCTGGTATTGATCGCAGTTTTGACCAAGTCCATCAGATTGATTTCCATACTCAAAACTTTCTTTTTGTCTGAAGAGGAACCGATACCCAAAACGCCTTTCGGCCACGCCGATTAATATGCAGGATTTGCCAACTTTATGGCAGTCCTTCCGTCGAGAATACCGTCAAATATTCATAAATTTTCTAATGCGTAAACTCTGCCCGAATCGAAGGTTCGGTTGTTCGGAGTCCGTAATTTTACTTGCATGGCAACTATCGGCTCATGCGTTACTTCGCCCCGGCCAAGTCGAACCAATCTCGGGCTCGATCCAGTTGGATCGAGCCAAAGACGTGCCCTTGGCCATGGTTCCAAAGCGCTAATCCCAGGTAATCCCCTTGGTTTTCAGAGGGTTTTCCGTCCTCGCCGCAATGAAACAGGTTCCAGATTGGTAAGGCTCGGCGCATCACAGGCAGGCTCTGCGTGCCGTCAGCGGCCCCCGGCCCACTCTGGCCTCCCATGACCAGAAGTGGCCTAGGAGCAATCAGAGCTAGTAGTTCCTGGTGCCCCCAATCAACACCTTCAAGCCTTGGCTCAGGCCCCAAATACCACGGAGCCCCCCAATTGGTGGATTTCAGATCTACCCCTCCCTCGCTGGCCACTCCAGCGATTATTCGCTGATCGCTTGCCATCAGGTAGAGTACCTCTTTGGCTCCAAGCGAATGACCGATCGCAAAGACTCTTTTAGGATCCACATTGGCATTCGATACCAGCACATCGACAGCACGCTGCGCATCATAAACCATCTTGGCTATCCCTCGAGCATTTGGGTGCCATTGGCGATGATTAGCCACGGCTTGATCAAAGCCTTGAACATCTTGCCACAAAAAGCACTTAGGACAGACCACGATATAGCCGAGTTTGGCAAACTCAAAGCCTGTGGCTCGGGGCCCTGAAGCTCCCACCCCAGCAATCTCATCGATGGTCATGCTATTGGTCGGATGAAGAGCAATCAATCCGGGACGCTTCTCCTCGGGCTTCAATCCATCTGGAACAAGCATGTACATATCGAGCCGAACGTTTTGCTCGATTTGAACTCGATATTTTCTTCGAATGACGCCATCAATAAGATCCTCTGAGACCAATTCCATATCGGGCCGTGTCCCGACCGGAGGCATAGGCCCAAGCAGTTTGTCAAAGCGCTGCTTGATCTTGGATCTGGCTTGCTCCCAATCGGCTAAGGATCGAACGTCGAATTCATCGTTGTTCGAATCTTCGAGTGTATCTTCCAAGCGATGGATCTTTCGGATCCAATCGGCTCGGGTGATTGGCTCGCTAAACCGAGGTAACCTGCCGGGGTGCTCCACTCGGAATCGGACCAAACGACCGTGCTCGACCTCCGTCACGCAAACGGTCTTACCATCGCTTCCCCCAAAACAAATGTTGCTAGGTTTCGAACCCAACACATCGATCTCACGCAAGACCTCTCCTTGGGGGCTTAAGACCACCACCGTTCCTTTTCCATAGCGAGTCACATAGAGATTCCCTTGCTCGTCGTAACGCATGCCATCGAATCCATGATCAGGAAACTCCTTAAACAGTGTCTTTTGATCGAGAGTTCCATCGGCTCGGATTTCGAACCGCCAAATCTTTCGCTGCGCGGATTCATTGACAGCCAAGTATCTACCGTCTGGACTGACATCGATGCCATTGGTTGTCCCCATTCCATCGGCAACAATTTTTGCGATCCCCTTTCGATCGATCCGCCAGATACGCCCTGTTGAATTGCTCCAGTTAGGGTCGCTGGCATAGAGCGTTCCGTCATCTCCGATAGCCAGATCATTCGGTTGATTCATCGCTGGCTCGTGGCAGTAAAGCGACATCCTGCCTGTGACTCGATCGATCCGCCATATCTTGTGCTCGACGTAGTCGGCGACAAGCAAATCTCCCTGACTGTCCAAGACGATTCCGTTTCCAACACCTTGATCTGGCAACGTAGCCCAAAGGCTTCCATTGCCCCATCGATCCACCTTTCCAATGGTTTGCTGCTTATGAAAATTCACCGCATAAACATTGCCTTGATCATCGCTAACTGGTCCTTCGATTCCCTCCGTGAAGACATGGTCGAGGGTTAAAGGCAACGGAAAATAGACCTGCTCCTTGAGATCGGATTGATAGATCTCCCAAGCTAATTTTCGCTGATCGCTGCGCTGCATCGCCTCGCGAGCCAAAGCTTGATTGCCTGGGGCTAGTTTCGCGTAAGCTGCTAAAAGCGGCTCGAACATGCCCTGATGCTCGATATCGCTCAGTGCGCTAACAGCCCCCATCTGAAGCTCTTCCTTGATCGCAGGATCCGGGTTGTTGTCATCCAAAAATGGAGTGACCTTGGCCAACGCTTCTTGGGCAGGCAACATCGCTAGTATGCGTATTGCATCGTACCTGGTTCCGGCTGGAATGAGCGTGTCGTAAGCATCGGACTTTGCCAACTCCAGTGCTCTATCCCAACGAGGTTTCCAATCTGGATGCTCGGAAATGAGTTTTTCGAGCTCGACTTTGGGCCAGAATTTTTCCAACCCCAGGCCGTTGATGATCGCACCCCCGAGAACCACCGATTGCCAATCCCGCATCTTGCCCGCTGGAGTTGGTAGGGCTAGATCGATAAGCTCGGGCATAACCCTGTCCCGAGTAGCCGGATCTCGAACCGCGAGAATCGCCACGCGCCAGATCGATGGAATGCGTTGATACTCAAGTTTCGTATCCTTAGCTCGCTCCTGGTATGGGAGCAAGTCTTTGGTCCACTCGAGGATCAGCTCCTTGGCCGTTGACTTGTGCTGGGCGATGAGACTCTCGCGTTTGTCCGGATCGCTTTGGGCGAGAATCTGCGCAGCGATGCCAGGAATCGCATCGGTAGATAATTGAGACTTTTCCTGAGCCTCCGCGACCGAAGAGAACCTCGCCGAAAAGGTCGCAATGACCATGCCCATGAGCAAGGAAACAGCGCCCCTGCGGCATAAATAGGAGGCGTTCAATTCAAACTTCCTTAGTTTGTCTTTTGTTCTAACAAGCCAGCGAGCCTATGGAAGTCGCTCGAACGCTCAATGAACCGTACGCGGGTGACCAAGGTGACTGGGTCGACAAGTTCTTCGAAGGGCACGAACGATATATCGAACTGTCCCCCGACAGAAATCATCACTCCGTTTAGTTTCTCTTCGATCAGTGCTCGATACGCACCGATGCCGATTTGAGATCCGAGCATGACGTCGAATGCCGTCGGCACACAGCAACGGGATTCATAGCCCATCTGCAGACCGTTGACTTTGCGAGTTTTGCCAGTGGCCTTTTTGTAAGCTACTGCAAGCGCCTTGGCAACAATTTTTCCTACATCAGCATTGGCTACGGCAAGGTGCCCGAATTCATCACTGGGAATGCCTTCTAAGCAGGATTCCGGAAGATACTCTGCGAGCCCTTCGGCGATAACGATCACACCGTAATTGCGTCCGAGTTTCTCGCGTGCGAGCATCATCGAAACCATTTTAGCGAGAATCGCTTCCATGTTCATGATCTTGCGAGTGATCTTCTTACCATTGTCATCAATGGTTTCGGTGGTTTCCAAGTCCCCGACGATGTCTTCGACGCTCAAGACCATGCAAGCATCGCCGGCGATAGCGGCACCGTAAGCGAGCCAACCGGCCGATCTGCCCATCGCCTCGGCGATGTAATAAGCCTGAGACGCGGCGCCATCGCGGTTGAGGTTTCGGATCTCATTGGCCAGCACCTCAGCGGCACTAAAATAGCCGAACGTAAAATCGATTCCCGAGTAATCGTTATCGATCGTCTTGGGCAAGTGGATCACGGGCATTCGCTTTTCGCTTGCCGGTAGAGTCTCCTGAAAAAGCTTCATCTTATTGGCAGTCTTGAGCGTATCATCCCCGCCAATACTCACCAGCGCATCGACATTCAAAGATCGCAAGGCTTGGTAACATCGGCCAAGGGGTGCAGTTTTCTCAGCGTCCTTCAAATCCGCTGGGCCTTTGACGACTTTGCCAGGGTTCGCTCGGGCGGTGCCGATACGAATTCCAGCTTCGTTTCGCATGAACTCAAGCGACTCGATCGAAAAACGGACGTAGTGCTTTCCCTCGACCAAAGGTTTCGCAGGATCGAAATCGATCAAGTGGGAGTACCCATGCTTGATCCCGATCACCTCGACTCCGGCTTGCAAAAGCGAGAACGCCGCCGAGGAGATCACTGCGTTGGCCGCTGGTGCTGGCCCGCCTGAAAACAAAATCGCTACACGCTTGATATTGCTCATGATTGCTGGTGAATTCTGTGAATGAATTAAAAGGAGCGAACGCCAAAAAGTCGCGTAGAGCGGCTTAGTAAGCCTTGAGCATGATGTTCTTGAACTGCACTTTCATCGGAGGACCAGCGTGCAATTGAAGAGCCAATACACCTTCGGTAGCCGACTTGGCCGACTCGGAGTCTTGAACCTCTGACATCAGTTGGTCGTTGATGTAGTGTTGCAAAACATTCCCCTTGGCGACGATCTTGTAGCGATTCCAGTCTTCCCATTTGACCTGGGACAGCAATGCATCGGCATCCCCTGCCGAGCCGACTCGGCTCTTTTTGCCTTGTGCATCGACCGAGACGATTTCTCCTCGCTCGGCCATGATCCCTCGGCCACGCTCCTCGTAGTTGATCCCCATGTAACGCTTATTCGCGTCGATGTCGGCTTGATAGCCTCCGACAACGAATTTGTCCTTATCGAAAACCTTGCTTCGGTACTGGATACCGGAGTTTCCGCCGACGATCTTGAATTCCAACGTCAGTTCAAAATCCTTGACTGGCTTTTCGTAGACCAAAAATGTGTTCTGAGCGACAGGAGCATCGGCTTTGTTCTCTCCTGTAATGGCTCCGTCCTGGACACTCCAGTTGGCCGACAAACCCGACCAGCCTTGCAAGGACTTGCCGTCAAAGAGGCTCACGGCCGCCGGATCGGCTTTCTTTTCTTGTGCGAGCGTCGATCCGCAAGTTAGGCATACAGCAACGCTCGCGAAGGCAGCGAGCCATAGGGTCTTGAGAGAGTTTTTCATGATGGTTTAATCCTTTGAACGTTGGAGAGTGAAGCGAACTTTTGTGGCTCGATCGTCTGAGACAGCCAATACTTTAGCAGTTGCGCCGGGCAACTCAATAATGTCTCCTGCGACGAGCAATCTTTCTGCATAATGAACCAAAAGCCCGGCGACCGTATCGACATCGGCCTCCTCGAATTTGATTGCCAAGCGATTTTCGACGACTTGGACGCTCGTCGAACCGAGCACGAGGAAGGCATCCGGGCCATCGGGAACGATTTCAGGTTCTTCGACGTCGAATTCGTCGGCCACCTCACCGATGATTTGCTCGAGGACATTCTCGAGCGTCACCATACCGATGATCGTCCCATACTCGTCGATGACAAACGCCATGTGCTGATGGGTGACTTGGAAATGCCTGAGCAGTTTGCTGATCGGCATGTTCTCGGGCACCTTTTTGGGGGGCCTACTGAGCGTTTTCCAGTCGAAGCCTTTCTGGACATTTGCTCCCGCGAGATCTTTGACGTGCAGCACTCCGATGACCTCATCGAGCGAACTTTCGCACAATGGGTAGCGGGTGTGTTTGGTGCGGCGGATCATCGCCAAGACCGAGTCGGTGTCCTCTTTGATGTCGACAAAGTCGATGTCTTTTCGAGCGACCATGATTCGACGGCATACCAAGTCGTCGAACTCGAAGACCGCATTGATCAAACTGTGCTCACTGCGGGTCAAGTTTCCGTGGACGTGAGCTTCTCGAAGAAGGGCTCGGATCTCTTCTTCTGTGTATGGAATCGAACTCTTGGATTTCTCGTCGGCTCCAAGGAGCCGCAAGATCGCGTCGGTCGATACACTCAAAATGAACATCAAAGGATAGGTCAGAAGATAGAAGATTTTCAGTGGCAACGCACAGGCCAAGAGCATCGGCTCAGGATTGCGAATCGCAAAGACCTTGGGTGCCTGTTCGCCGATGACCAGGTGCAGGGCAGTCACGACGGTAAAGGAGATCGTGAAAGCAACGGCATGCAAAACCGCTTCGGATTCCACTCCTAATTTTTCTAACAGCGGGCTGATCAAGTGAGCGACGGCCGGTTCGCCGATGGCCCCAAGGGCCAAACTGGCCATCGTGATTCCCAACTGACAAGCAGACAAAGAGTGTTCAAGACGCTGAGCAAGCCACTTGGCGGTCTTCGCAAACAACCGCCCCTGAGAAACCATCTGCTCGATGCGGCTTATCCGGATTTTAACCAGTGCGAATTCAGCAGCGACAAAGAATCCATTGACAACCACCAGCAAAAGAGCTGTGAGGATCCTGAAAAGATCCGTGAATTGAGACATCGGTTTTGAAAAAGTCTCCGCGAGGCTCGAAACCAAACAAGCGTGGCATTGTACTCGATTTGGCCGTGCTTTGGAGGAATTCCTCCGGGAAATCGACTAACGTCGGTTTTGGATCCGGTCTTTGTAGGCCCGAGCCTCCTTGAGCAAATACTCCCAATCCAAAGCTGGCCCAGGATCCGACTTGTTCCCTTGCACATGGTAGTGCCCCATGAGTCCGCTAAAGGACGCCCATTGCTCGTCGGTGAGCGTTTGGTCTAGTAGTTTTCCGTCCGGCATCCTCGGAACCTCCAGAGCGATTTTTGGGAAAATGTCCGACAGGGCCGCAGAAAGCTTGATCAGTGCTGCGTACTGCTCGGCTGTGTAGTCGTACTGCACATAAGTTGTATCCCTGACTTTACCGGTGATGAGTTCCCCTCGACGGGGTCGCAACTTGCGACCCCCAAAGCGTTCGACCCCTCGAATCTTGGGAGGAAAAATCAAATAGGGACCTTGGTCATCGCGGGCATACCACTGATCGAGGGGATTGTTTTCGTTTTGCTGATAAGCACCGATGTTGGCGATCTCGATACCGATGCTTCGATCATTGCTCTTGGTTGCATGCCAAGCTCGTTCTTTGAGATCCAAGGTCTGATAGATCGTTCCATCGGCATCGAGCATGAAGTGGACGCTCAGACCACGGATATCGTGCAGAATAAAAAAGCACTGCGAGCTTGTTCCGCAAACGTCAAAGTGCAACACGAACTGATCGACCCGGTCTTGTAGCATCTCCAATGTCCAGCCCCCTGAGCGGATCTGCTCGAGCTCTTCGGGCGTAAATGCAGTCTGCGCTTGAGAGCCAAACCGCAGTCCGTAGCGGTCGGGACTGGCCTCCTGGGGCTTGGTCACAAAATTGATCTTGCCCGCCTGCATCTCTTCGACAGTGCTTTTCCAGTCCCGTTTTTCGAATGGACTGAAATGCCGTGTGGTTCGATAAGCGTCAAAGCCACCTGGATCCAACCACAGTTTGACGGGTGTGCCGATGCGGTACAACCGACCGCAGACCATGATCTCATCGCCGTGGCGTTGCTGAAAACCCAAAGCCCCATCGGTTGGCGATGGCTGAGCTCGCGCAGGGACAATCGATAACAAGCAACTGAAGATGCTCAGGACGAAACACCATTGAGTAGGCTTCATGGAACAGATCCAAATTCTGAAATAGTCGCAGGAATAAAAATTACTTGAAAAGCGCCGCAGGATCGGTTCGCCATAGTTTACGCACCGCCAGCAAACCGCTGAGGATGCTCATGACGAGCGTCAGGCAACCGACGATTAGAACGCGGTCGGGTTGCAATCGCATGACCAAACCTGTCCACTCCGATAACCATTGGTACAGGAACCAACTGACAATCCAGCCGGGTACAAAGCCCGTCATGCACAGATAGAATGCTTGGGCCAGCACGAATCGCAAAAAATATCCTGGCCCATAGCCCATCGCTTTGAGCGTTGCGTACTCCGGCAAATGGTCTTGGATGTCGGTAAAGAGGATCTGATAACAAATGATCACTCCGATGAACATCCCCATGATGGTTCCGATCGAAAAGATGATCCCAATCGGAGTGTTTCTGGCCCAAAACCCGATTTCGCGATCGATCAGTTCTTGGTGCGAGAAGACCTCGACGCCACTCCCGAGTCGGGATTGTAAGCTCTGACGCACTTGTTCGATGTCCGCATTTGGCTCGATTCTTACCAAACCCAGATCCACAGCAGCCAACGGTTGCCCTCGCCCATTGCGGGTTGGAAAGTACCGCTCGACTCCGGCTTCGCCAACAATCAAAGTTCCATCGTAGACAAAGTCTGTGCCGATCGTTACCCAATGGTGAAGCAGGATGCGCTGTCCAGAGAGCTCGACGCTTTGACTCCGAAGATTATCTAGGTTTTTCTTTTCAAACCCATAGGTTGCTTTACTGCGACGATCGACCAAGGCGAGCCTCGAATCGGTCAGTTCCTCGCACAACTGATTCATGCGAGGATCGCTAAAAGGTTGCGAGTCTATAGGAACCCCAAGTACTCGAATCGAACGTGACACATGACCTTGGACCCTTGCGACGGCCAAGGAGCGATCCATGTAAAGCGGGATGACTTGAGATACACCCTCAACCCCTTTGGCACGATCGATCAGACCGTAATCGAACCTTTGTTCACTCGGTACGGTATAGCGTGCCGGGCTCAGGACGACCAAGTCAGCTTTCAGGAGCCGGAGAACCTCGACAGCGCTGTCGAAAAGCCCATAAAGAAAACCGATCTGAGTAAACATCAATACAACAGCAAAACCGATCCCGAGGGCATTGAGGATCATGCGTCCGAGATTCGATGTGACATTCAACCAAGCCAAAGGAGTTTGCATCGTTGTCGTCGGAAAAGATTAGAACAACGAAGCAGGTTCGGCTCGCCAAAGACGAAACATTGCCATGATTCCTGAGAAGCTACACATTGCCAAGGCCATCACTAGAACTCCGACGATACGTTCCCAAGTCATCGTCGTTGGGATCTTGGATAAGCCTGCGGTCAACTCGTAAAGTAAATAGCTTACCAATGCCGCTGGTAGATAGCTCAGGAGCCCCAAAAGCCATGATTGCATCAAGACGATGCGAGCAAGTGACGCATGCGAATACCCCATCGCCTTGAGAGTTGCGTACTCGGGTAACCGATTCGAGACATCGTTGGCTAGAATCATATAGACGATGGCCGCTCCGATGATCATCGAGAGGATTACCCCCATGGTGAAGATCATTCCGATAGGCGTTTCTCGGAGCCAACGCGCTCGCTCCCATTCGAGCTGCTCTTTCATCGTCAGAATTTGCATCTCCTTCAAGCATCGAGGATCTCGCTGGCCCAGCCATTCGATAAGTGACAACTTGGCTTGCTGAGGATCTACTCCTGGCTTCAGGTGGACCAGCCCCAGAGAGACTCGTTGACGCGTATCGACTCCTGACCGGAGGGAATAGCCAACATCGCTGAGCAAAACCGCTCCATTGGTTGCCAGTCCGGTGCCCAATTGAAAGTGGCCTGCGATGTGTGTCAAGCGATTTCCGAGCTCAAGTGGGCTGCCGATATCGATATCCGAAAACTGTTTGCAGTTCCCTGGACCATACTCGGCTCTTGTGGCTCGATCAACAAGCAATGCATCAGGATTCTTGAGCTTGTCGAGTTGATCTTGGATCTCTGGGATATTGAACACCGGATGATCGACCTCCATGGCCATCATCCCTACGGTTCTAAATGAGCCATCAGGGGGAGCTTGCGTACATTCAGAAGGCTTTGGCGGATTCTGCCAACGCATGAGCATGATAAAAAAAGGATCGACTCTTTGGACCATAGGATGGCCTTGAACCATGCGCATCCAACCCCGATCGAACATCCTGGGTTCATACAGGTGGACGTAATCGCAGGATCGCAGAACAAGATCTCCTTGGAGTTTGCCGTAGACGATGTTGGCTGTGTTGGCCACAGCACCACGAAACCCCAACTGCATGAATATCAGTAGCAATGCAAAAGAAACCCCGAGCACGCAAGCCAGCGTGCGAGCCGGTTGCGACAGAAGGTTCAAAAGCGCGACAGGTGTTCGCCTCCAGTGACTCCCGAGTGTTTGCATCGATCGTGCTCAAGGAGTATCGAGCGTTCGGTAGACCCAGTCCTTGACCGCTACCTTGGTCTGATAAGAACAGTAACCCAAAGGTCGAGACCGCATGACCTCTGCGCGGACTGAAAATTTGCGTTCACCGCGAGGGACTTCGAGGATTTGCTCGTCGTCCATCCAAACCGTGATGTTCTTGGCATCGACTCGAACTTTGAACTTGTACCATTGTCCATTTTTAAAGTTCTTGAAGCTGGCCGTTTCGTTTTCACTTGCGTCGTTGCCATCGATGCTGCTGATACCAACGAGTCCACCGCCCCAACCACCGGCGATCAGCGAGCAATGCTCTTTGCCTACCGGGAAAGTGATGCCGACGAAAAAGTCCGAGCCATCGACACGTTGGGCCGACCACTGCATCTCATAATTCTCGGTTGGAAAGTCCTTGCCGAGTTTGGTGATTCCAGTCAGAGGCCCACCAGGCATCAGCATCAAGGTGCCTTCTTTGATCTCGACTTCACCTTCGCCTCCAAAGTTGGTACTTTCCCAGCCATCGAGTCCTGAGTCGGGCAAGAGCTTCTTCCATTGGATCTTAGGATCTTCTTTTTTAGACTCCTGCTTGGCAGGAGTCTTGCTGTCCTGTGCCCAAAGCGAATCGGTGGGGCCAGCAAGCAAGCTGGTGATCGAAGCAAGGGCGCAGAGTTTAAGAGAGAGGAGACGATGAAGTTTCATGGTGGCTGTTAAAAGGATAGGCATAGGTTCATTTTGTCGACGTGCGTCACATTAGATAGTGTACATCAAACCTAAGCGGATTGGGCACCCAAATGAGGTCAACCACCCAATGAGGTCAACCTCGTCAACGTGGTCCGCGGTCAATCCCGTCAATGCCGTCAATAAGGTCAATGCCGTCCAAACCCACTCACATCCGCCTCAGGCGGACGAATCCAACGTAGATGATTTCTCGGAAATCATCTACGAGCGCTAGAGTGACCGCAACTCGATGAGTGGTTTTCTCCCGCCGCCTGGCGGCGGCAGCGTTTTGACGGGATTGACGGTGTTGACAAGATTGACTGCATTGACAGCGGACAGGATTGACAAGGTTGACGGTGTTGACGGCCAAACGCCAATGAGGTCAATGCCGTCCAAACCCGCCCACGACCGCCGCAGGCGGACGCGTCCAACGTAGATGATTTCTCGGAAATCATCTACGAGAGCTAGATTGACCGCAACTCGATGAGTGGTTTTCTCCCGCCGCCTGGCGGCGGGC
>JBJSXX010000070.1:0-2508 GCA_046086605.1 Pirellula sp.
CGCCTCAGGCTCAGTGCGACTGAGGCGTTTACTAAGGGGAGTGGACGCCTTGAACTGGCCGAAGCGATTGCATCGCCGGATAATCCGTTGACCGCACGGGTGATCGTCAATCGAATTTGGCAGCATCATTTCGGACGGGGACTTGTTGGGACTCCAGATAATTTTGGGAAGTTGGGTGAGGCACCCACGCATCCGGAGTTGCTCGACTATTTGACAATTCAATTCATCGAGCAGGGCTGGTCGCTAAAAAAACTGCATCGTCAGATCATGCTCTCGGATACTTATCAGTTGAGCACCCAACGCGATGAATCGAATATGCAGGTCGACGCGGACAATCGCTTTCTTTGGCGCATGAATAGGCGACGGCTCGACGTCGAGGCTTGGAGAGATGGGTTGTTGGCCGTATCGGGACGGCTCGATGCGAAACTCGATGGATCGTCGACGAATCTAGCTGACGCAAACAACAACCGTCGTACGATCTATGGTTTCATCAGCCGCCATGAATTGGACAATATGCTTAGGTTGTTCGATTTTCCCGATGCCAATATCACTTCCTCGACGCGCGCCGAGACCACCGTTCCACAGCAACAACTCTTTGTTCTGAACAGTCCCTTTATGATCGAGCAATCCAAAGCACTTGCTGCTCGGATCAAGAACCAAGCGGGGCAAGGGCTCGAGGATCAAATTCGATTTGCCTATCTGCTTGCCTTTGGAAGACCTGTGACCGATCTGGAGTTGCGCATCGGGGCAGAGTACCTTCAAGGTGTCGATAGCCAAGACGATCAAGAGCATAGCCAATTGGATCGTTTGCAGCGGTATGCGCAAGCCTTGTTGGCAAGCAACGAATTCATGTATCTGGACTAAGATCAACCATGCGAATCCATCACTCTGAATTAATCGCTAGCCAATACGTCGCCACCTCTCGCCGCGCGCTGTTGCAGCAGCTGGGTACCGGGCTTGGTACCCTGGGGCTTGCGGAACTCTTGGGTAAACAAGGTTTATTGGCACAAGAGGCTTCATCGAAGAACACGGCGCAGAACCCCTTAGCGCCTAGGCCTCCGATGTTTCCCGCAAGGGCCAAGAGAATCATCCATTTGTTCATGAATGGCGGACCATCGCAAGTCGATACGTTTGACCCAAAACCAATGCTGGACAAATACGATGGACAGCGTCCACCGGGTGCGGATCTAAAAACGGAGCGCAAGACCGGTGGGTTGATGAAGTCCCCGTTCAAGTTCGCGAGGCACGGTCAATCCGGGCTTGAAATCAGCGAGATTTTCCCGCATTTGAGTACCTGTGCGGACGATTTGTGCGTCATCCGTTCGATGCATACGAACATTCCGAACCACGAGCCATCGCTATTGATGATGACCAGCGGCGAGACGCAGCCAACCCGGCCTTCGATGGGCTCCTGGTTGCTATACGGTTTGGGAACTGAGAACGAGAACTTGCCAGGATTCGTGGTGCTTTGTCCGGGCAAACCGGTTGTCGGGCCTGCCCTCTGGGGCAATCGCTTCTTGCCTGGGATTTACCAAGGGGCGCAGATCAACAACTCGAAGATGGATCCGCAGAGTGTTATTCGCGACATCAAGAACTCGGCTTTGACGCCCAATGCTCAGCGCCAGCAACTCGATTTACTCAAGCGTCTCAATGCGGTGCATTTGGAGCAGCGTGGGGGGAGCGATAATCCCCTCGAGGCGAGAATTCAGTCCATGGAGATGGCCTTCCGCATGCAGACGGAGGCCCAAGAGGTTTTCGATTTAAGCCAGGAGACCCAATCCACACGGGACGCGTATGGTAAGGGGGAGTTTGCAGACGGCTGTTTGGCCGCGCGTCGATTGGTCGAGCGGGGTGTACGCATGGTCCAGGTTTTCTATGGGAACGGGCAACCTTGGGATGACCATGACAATATCGCGGAGCATGCCAAGAAGGCTCAAGCGGTCGATCAACCGATTGCCGCCCTGATCAAGGATCTCAAAGCGAGAGGATTGTTCGACGACACCCTCATTTTGTGGGGAGGCGAATTTGGTCGGACGCCTGTATCGGAGGGGGCCAAGGGGCGAGACCACAACAATCATGGTTTCACCGTATGGCTTGCCGGTGGGGGAGTGCGAGGCGGGATGGCTTATGGGGCTACCGATGAATTTGGATTTGCGGCGATTGAGAACAAGATGCACGTGCATGATCTGCATGCAACGCTGCTGCATTTGATGGGTATCGACCATGAGAAATTGACTTACCGCTACTCCGGTCGGGACTTTAGGTTAACCGATGTCCACGGCCGGGTAGTTACCGACATCCTTGCATAGTTGTTCCACAGCTCCTGAAGACACTTCGGCTGTCACTTGCTTTTAGCCACAATGCAGTAAACTCCCCAGGCAGACTTAAAAGCGAAGTTGCCATTCAAGAATCACCTTGAGTTTCATGACGCATTTTTGCGATATCGTGCCACGACGCTCGCAGGTGGCTTGACAGGATGAACCGACTTGCTAAACTTCCGCTCCAAGG
>JBJSXX010000071.1:0-10359 GCA_046086605.1 Pirellula sp.
ACGTCGCGATCGACTACGTCAAATCGCTTGCATCGGCCAATTCGCTCGTAACCAAATAATCATTCGGCGCATCGTTGAACGATTGTCCTCAATCGTTCGGGGCGAAGTTGAACGATTGTCCTCAATCGTTCGGCTGTTTACGTAGATGATTTCTCCGAAATCATCTACGAGCGCTCGAGTCTGACCCGACATGATCAGGACCTGATCAGTCGCTCGAAGAACCGCCAAGCAAGCTTGTCCAAGACGGCCCGTAAGAGCCGTCTTATTTTTTTGCCTCCACATTTTTTTGCCATCCTCTTCTTTTGGCACTTACCCTAAATTCCATCTAGCTAAAATGCTCAAACGTCCTTTGGGTAACGTCCTTTTCCACTTTCCTCACCAACGCCAGTTCAACGCGCATGGATTCCCAGTCAAAACATTTGCCAACGCGATGGCGATCAAAGCGGCAGACTCTTAGCCGATGGCTATGGTGGCTCGCGCTAGCCGCCCTGGCGATGCTCTTCGTCAGCCGCGCAGCGTTTTATGAAACCGATCATCAGATCGCTAATCTGGCGGGTATCCTTTGGGGATTGATCGCCTCGGTACTGGGGGTGCTTGGACTATGGCTAAGTCGATCGTTTTCTGCGAAATCCAAGCTTCTTATCAGCGCAATTCCTGTAGCGTGTGTAGGTTTGTTTTATTTGTGTTTTGAGTATGCGGGTGTGACCGGCGAGGTGCTTCCAAGTTATCGTTTGCGAAGTTTCTTGCGGAGCAAACCGCCGGTACGTCCCCAACGCCCTCAAATCGACTCGGTAGAAATCCCACAAGAGATCAAAGCGTATCGTTTTTCTCAGTACCTAGGAAACGATCGAAATGGTGTCGTTCATGAACCGCTCTTCTCGGTCGCTTGGGACAAAAAACTACCGAAGGAACTTTGGAGGAGGCCGATTGGAGCCGGATGGTCCGGGTTTGCGATCGCAGATGGGATCGCTGTGACACTAGAGCAAGTCGATGAGCAGGAATCATTGACGGCTCTATCGCTCGTCGATGGACAGACGCTCTGGCAAGTCAAACGTCCTGGTCGACACTTCCATGCCCTAGGAGGCTTAGGTCCACGCTCGACGCCCACGATCGTCTCGTTGGAAGGCAAGCAGATCGTTGTGGCCTTAAGTGCCACCGGCCATTTATTGTGCACTGATCTTCAGACGGGAGTTGTGCGATGGGAGCATCAACTCCTCGATGTATCCGAATCTGCTCGGGCTGAATTCGAGGCCGCAGTCAATTGGGGGCGGGCGGCATCCCCGCTGGTTTACAACCAAACCGTCTTCGTTCCACTCGGAGGCGCTCAGAACAAGATCAAAGGGTCGTTGATGGCTTGTTCGCTCGCCGACGGAAAAATCGAGTGGATCCAAGGCGACTCGCAAATCAGCTATGCCTCTCCAGCTTTGATGAATCTCCACGGCATCGAGCAGATCGTCAGTGTCAACGAAGGGACAGTCACCGGACACGGCATCGAGGATGGTCGAGTCCTTTGGAGTACCTCTTGGCCAAGCAACTCCAACGGTGCTGCTTGTGCATCCCAACCTGTAAGCGTCGAGGGCAATCGCATTCTAGTGGGCAAAGGATACACCCAAGGCTCGAAGTTGTTCGAGGTTCAATTGGAGGATAAGACATCTTGGAGCACCAAAGATATTTGGGCCATCAACAAGGTTCTCAAGACAAAATTCACAAGTTCTATTCACTATGAGGGAAAGCTCTATGGCCTGAGTGATGGTATCCTAGAGTGCATCGATCCTGCCGACGGAGCTCGGATCTGGCGAGGTGGACGCTATGGCCAAGGCCAGGCACTGATGGTCAATGGCACACTGGTGATCAGCTCCGAAAATGGGCAAATCGTTGCCGTTGATCGAGCGACCGGAAAACCGCTCGGACAAATGCAGGTCCTTGAAGGGGTGACTTGGAATACATTTGCCGTCGCCGGCCCACTGCTGCTTGCTCGAAATGCGACCGAAACGGTCTGCTTGTCAAGCGAACTTGAAAATCAGTGAGATTGAATTTGAGTTCCGATTCCTTAGCCAACCAGAAAGCCGCTACATCCTCAGGCCTGATCCTGGGGTTTGACCCAGGCCTTTCGATCACGGGATATGGGATCATTCGAATCAAGAACCAGCAACCCGAGCTGGTCGAAGCCGGAATATTGAAGATGCGTCGAGATCGTACGCTAGCTGAAAGACTCAAGGAACTGCACGACGGAGTTACAGAAATCCTAGGTTCGTTTCCAATTGCTGCAATTGCGATCGAACAGCTATACTCCCATTACGAAAGGCCACGCACTGCCATCCTCATGGGACACGCACGGGGTGTATTGTGCTTGGCCGCAGCCAATGCAGGCCTTGAAGTCCACTCGTATGAGGCGACCAAGGTCAAGCGGCTGCTCACCGGTAACGGTCGTGCCCCGAAGGACCAGATGCAGCAAGCCATCCGTTTGCAATTGCGATTGAAAGAACCCCCAGACCCACCCGACGTGGCCGATGCACTTGCGATCGCCCTGTGCCATTACTTTACCTCCAAACAACACCCCCAACTCAACGACCAAAACCTCAGGAAGAAACCTTGATCACCAAACTCTTCGGTCAATTGCTTTCACTCACAAACGACACGGCGACGCTCGCCGTCGCCCCCTTTGAATACGAAGTCTCGATCCCAGAATTCACCCGTCGACAGTTGCAAGGGAAGATCGGTGAAACGATTTCTCTCCACACCATCCACTACATCGAAGGCAACGCGGCCCAGGGAAGTCGTCTGACCCCTAAACTCGTCGGCTTCTTGACCACCGCCGAACGCGATTTCTTTGAGTTGTTTTGTTCGGTCGATGGTGTCGGTGTTAAAAAAGCTCTGCGAGCGATGACCAAGCCGGTACAAGACACCGCTGTTTTGATCGAACAGCAAGATGCCAAAGGCCTATCGAGCCTCCCAGGAGTTGGTCCGGCGACAGCCGAGAAAATCATTGCTACGCTTCGCCGCAAAATGCCAAGGTTTGCGCTTCTGGTGCGTCAAGATTCACCCGGAGTCGAGCCGCAAACCACAGGGGTCGTCGAAGAGACCTTCCAAGCCCTCTTGGTTCTCGGACACTCCGAAGCCGATGCGAAACGACTGATCGACCAAGCCATCGCGGGTGGAAAGAAGTTCAAAGACTCCGAGTCCATGATCCACGCGATCTACCAAAGGCAAACCGGACAAGCGGATTCCTAGCATGCCAGCCTTCCTCCCTCCTCTGGCACTGTTGATTGTCCTGCTTGCAGCTATCTGCATCGCCGTGCACCCTAAAGCCCGAACCTATGGATTCGCCTCCTGGGTGGTGGCCGCGGTTTTGGCTGGATTGATCTATCCAAAACTCTATCTGGATAATCTACCGACCGACTACTCAAGGTTTCTGAACTATCTGCTTCAGATCGCCATGTTCGGCATGGGCGCTACGCTGACGATCGAGGATTTTCAAAGGATTTTGAAAATGCCTAAAGCTGTTTTCATCGGAGCGGTGCTGCAGTTTTCCGTCATGCCGTTTTTGGGATGGAGTCTATCGAAGGCTCTTTCGCTCCCGCCAGAAATCACCCTCGGGATGGTCTTGCTAGGCTCAAGTCCCGGCGGGATCTCTTCGAATGTGATCACTTATTTGGCCAAGGGGAACGTCGCTTTGTCAGTCACGATGACAGCGGTCTCTACGTTGCTCGCACCGGTCATGACCCCCTTGATGGTTTACGTCTATGCCAGAGAGACCATCGAGGTCGATTACATGAAGATGTTCATAAGTATCATCACCACCGTTGTCGTTCCGGTTGCATTTGGGCTTCTTGCGAACATCCTTATGAAGCGATTTCGGATCGATCCCAAACGAGCAGAGAAATTCTTGGCCCTCGTATCGATGATCGCCATCTGCGGCATCTGCGGATTGATCGCGGCCAAGAGCCAAAGCCAGATTGTCCAAGTAGGTCTCGTGCTACTCTTAGCGGTAACCCTCCATAATCTACTTGGATACGTACTTGGGTATTGGGGGAGTCGACTTGCGGGTCTGAATGTTCCTGACAGCCGAACGGTTGCGATCGAAGTCGGGTTGCAAAATGGGGGGATGGCCGCAAACCTTGCTATCGATGTGCTCAAGAATGCCTCGGCTGCCATCGCACCTGCCTTGTTCGCTCCGGTGATGAATGTCAGCGGTTCGATCATCGCCTCGATCTGGGCACAGAACCCATCACCAAAACCTGAGTAATTCCACTCAGCTAAATTGTCGGCGATCACTGCCTGATTTACGATGTCGTCTTTCGGACGTCACGCCCTGTGGTGTTCAGTGAACCAGTTTATCTCCCCAGGAGCAAAGCCTTGTCAACTCATCTTCTTCGTGCCTTTTTGTTCGGAATAGCACTTGGTACAAGCTGTAGCTTGGCAACCGCACAGCAATCACAGGCACCGACGCTCTATTTCGGTGGCGATATTTTGACCATGCGAGGAACCGAGCCCGAGTATGTGGAAAGCTTGGCTGTCAAAGAGGGCAAGATCGTCTATGCAGGCCCGCGGGCCGAGGCGCAAAGGCGTGTAGGGACCGATGCCAAATCGGTTGACCTGGGTGGCAAAACTCTCCTGCCGGGGTTCATCGATACCCATGGCCATTTTGTCTACTTTGGCAAGAACCTAGTCGATGCCAATCTTTTCAATTGCGTCGACATTCCGGACCTGATCGCTCGCATGAAAAAGCAAGTGGAGCAAACTCCGCAAGGGGCATGGGTCGTCGGTTTTGGCTACCAAGCTCGAGCGATGAAGGAGGGCCGCCCGCCGACGAGCGAGGAACTCGATCAGATATCCAAAGAGATTCCCGTGATGGTTGTCGACTCCTCAGGGCACCTCGGCGCCGCCAATGCGGCTGCGTTCAAAGCCGCAGGGATCACCGCCGACACTTCCGATCCCACCGGTGGAGTTTTTACGCGCGGCAAAGACGGAAAAAGTCTGCTTGGTCCCATGGAAGAAACCGCATTGAACGCGGTTCGCTCGAAACGACCTCCCTTCTCTGGCGAACTTGCCGCACGAGCCATCACTGGGGCGGCGAAGGTCTGGGCAAGTTATGGCCAAACCACGGCCATGGAAGCCGGACTGGGCCTCGGCAACGACGATATCGCGATTGTGACCAACGCGATCGACAACAAACTGCTTCCCATCGATTTGTACATTGCGGCCAAGGACTCGACTCTCGACGACACCTTGGCAGCAGCTTACACGGTGGCATCCGAGTACCGACCTGATGCATCGGGCGTCGTCGACAAACTTCGTGCCGCCCGACCGGATCTCGATACCCGCTACATCAATCGCGTGCGCATGGGGGGCGTAAAGTTCTGGCTCGATGGGAGCCTCGATACGGCTTGGTTCACCCAACCGTATACCGAAACTCCAGCCGGAAAAACAGCTCCGTTTTCGGGCTATCGACAGATCCCTGACGAAGTGCTCGATGCGGCTTTTGATAAGTACTGGCCGACAGAATTGCAGATTCACATGCACATGAATGGCGATGCGGCCGCCGACCAAGCCCTTAAAGCGATTGCCAAAGCGGTTAAGAAATATGGCATGCGCGACCACCGTCCGGTCTTCGTTCACGCAACGTGGTTGCGGGTCGACCAAATCGATCAAATCAAACGCTATGGCGCAATCCCCAGTTTCTTGACTGCTGGAATCATTCCAGGGGGAGATTCGGTCGTTCGACTTTGGGGTGCCGAACGCTCGGCGGGCGCAATGGCATCGCGGACTTTCCTGCGTTCCAATTTGCCTTTTACCTTCTCGCACGACGCCCCGGTTTCTCCTACCCCCTCGATCCTGGCACTCGTGGATGCAGGGGTGAATCGTCTTTCGGGATCCGGCAAAATCGTCGGGCCTGATGAGCGCATTCCACCTTATCATGCCCTTCGTGCAGTGACTGCTATGGCCGCTTATCAACTCAAAGAGGAAAAGAACAAGGGAACGCTCGAGGTAGGCAAGCTTGCGGATCTAGTCATCCTCGATAAAAACCCACTCAAGGTTGAATCGACCACGATTAAAGACATCGCAGTTGTTGAAACGATCAAAGAAGGCAAAGCGGTGTTCACGAAGTAGTCGCCGTTGAGCTTTTCATTTGACGCCATTGGGTACAAAGGCTGTAGGGTTCTTCAGGAATTCTTGTGGGTAAAACCTCAGGTATTTTAGTTCATAGCCTCTTGGACTTTATCGATGAATATTGATCCATAAGCCCGAAGGGCTGGCATACCATTTGAGACGCTTGCATGAAATCGATCCTTGGTTTGCCGGCCCCCGCGGGCCTGACGCGTTTTAAGGGGGCCATTTAACCGGGGCCTTCGACCCCGGCAGAGGACTTATCGGCCTTCCAGGCCTGAAGGCAACTTGTGGTTGCAATCCTAACACGAGTACGGAAGCTATCGCAAAGAAAAGGGATAATAGACATTCCTACCCCCAACAAGTCTCGAAGATCCAAACATCTAGAACTTAAAATCATCGCTGCTTTGGCTGTAGACCGGCAAATAGCGATAGTACACCTCGAGGATCAAACAGCCCATGCAAGTCGAGTAAAGTCGCCCCCCTACCTTATTGGAATGATCCCCCTCGAACATCCAACTCCCCCGCAAATGCCCATCGGCCCTCTGGGTCCGAATGAGCAAATCGCGCATGTAATAGTTCCAATTCTTCCAATACCTTCCCCCGATCTGAAACATCGCTTGGGTCGCATAGTAGTTGTAGTACATGTCCACCCCTGAAGGCCCCTGCTTGGACAAATACTCGATGCCATTGGCGACACTTCTCGCATCCTTGGTCTTACCTCTGAAGATCTGCAACAATACCCCAATGGCCGTCATGCTCTTGGTCGGCTTGCCCCCTCGATACCGAAACATGTACTCGCCGACGCGATTGAAATCCAAAAATCGATCGATCCCTTGGACGGTCTCTCGCGGCACGATCAAGTCCGTGGCTGCCGCACTCTTGAGCGCTAAGACTTGCCAACCCGCAATCGAAAGATCACCCGGTCGGCCCGGATGGTAGTCCCAACCCCCATCGCGAAACTGCGCTTTGATGATGAAATTGATCGCCAACTGACAACTCTCCTTGAGCTCCCCGGCCCGTGTCATTTGATAAGCTTCACACAGCGCAAGCGTCGCGATCCCATGCTCATACATCTGCGCCGATGCGACGCTATCGACCCAATACCCCGAGTCGGATGTTCGTCGCAAATTCTGTTGCAGGAAATAAATCCCCTTCGATACCACCTCGCCATATTGCTCATCATTCTGCGTGTGACCTGCTCCCAAGAAACACATCAAGGACAAACCGGTCGCAGCGAAACGATAAGGGTCAATGCCATCGCAGCCCGGTGCACATTGGTTCCCGCACGAGTGCTCGTAGTTCATGCTCCAAGAACCATCGTTGAGTTGATGACGCGCTAGATAATCCAATGCCCAAGCGACAGCAAGCTCGCTCTGCTCGTTGCCACCGTTCCTCTCAACCAGCGCCGCACGCGATGCCTTGGAACGACCCTCCAACGACATCTCGGCAAAACCCAACGCATTCCCACTTGAAGAACTCGTCGACGATGCGGCTCGCTCGACCATCTCCGTCGTACCACTAGGTGCGTCGCTTGAATCGATTTGCTCCTCGACATACTCCGATATCTTTTCAATTGCCTGAGGACTCGCAAGCGAACTCGACGCTTGTACCGTATCGGCCTGGGCCTGGACAATCTCCGTCGAGTCTATTTTAAAACTCTGCAGTTCCCCGCCCCCACTCTCGCCAGACTCAATCGTGATCCCATCACCTCGTCCAGCACCCAAACCCACGGTCCATACCGCAAGGCATAACAGAAACCCCAAATGGATCACGAAACTCACTAGAACCGAGATGCTAACCCGCCTACCCCCCTGAACAATCTCTCCTTGTTCATGGTCGTCGAGCGACCCCATCGCCGATTCGATCGGTGGGGGCTGAGTTGAAATTTGCTCGACCTGTACCATCGCCACACTCCCTCCTGCCCGGATCAATTCCCCTTGCGCCTAATCCAAAGCTCTCTGCATCCTAGCTTGTTTCGTCACTCTGGCATGTCAATCTCCATCGAAGCTTATTTGCTAGCTATTTCTATTGGGGAGATTGCGGCGTTAGAACGGTTTCTTGTAGGAATTGTCTGACGCAAAGACGCGAAGACGCAAAGAAAGACGCGAAGAATTTTCTCACGCAAAGACGCTAAGACGCAAAGGAAGACGCGAAGAAGAAAAGAAAAGAAGAGAGGGAGAAGAGAAATGAAGGATCTTAGGATGCAGGCTTTACGAACAGCTCGACCGCAAAACCGATCATGGCCAGCGAATTGAAGAGTGCATGGATGATAAAGCAGGGCAATACGCTGCGCTGGAGTTGGTAGACTCGCGCTAGGACGACGCCAAGCACGCACAGTGGCACCCAACTGACTCCGTACTCGAAGTGGGCCAAGCCAAAGACAACTCCACTGACAATAGCAACCCACCACGGGGGATAATCCGCCAAAGCCGCGCTTAGTAACTCCTCGCTAGCTTGCTCTTCGCTACCTCGAGTCGAGTTCATGGCATCGGCATTATCAAAAGGATTGGTCCGGTCTGGGGTCACCGAGAAGAGCTCACTCCTTTCAGCAAACAAATCGTTTTCCTTTCCATCATTACCAAGAAACAACCTTTTGAGATTCAGCCCATGATGCCTCAGGGTGTCGAGCCAATTGATCAATAAAAAGCGAAACGCATACTCCTCCCAAAGCGGTGCAAAAATCACGGCACTAGCAAACAGTAGCGGATACCCCCAGGCCTTGGCTCTTAGGGAATCGATCACCGGATGCTGATACTGGATCTCGGTCAGTTGCGAGACTCCGATATTGATAAGCATCACCATCGGGGTGATCCAGAAGAATACCAAGACTCCAACCATGATATTTCGCAAGAAACTGCCTGAGGTCATTCCCAAGATCCCAGGCGTCGACCTTGTTCGAGCCAACGTGAAGATCGCCGAGGCGAGCGAACCGACCACGAGCGACAAACCTGCTGCAAACATGAACCAAGGGGACTCGGTAATCTCGCCGATCGATTGTGCCCATGCCAACGGGTTGATCCAAGCCGGTGCGGGTAGCTCGATGGGCGAATCCGCAGGAATTGGGACAGGGGATGTTGGTAGGCTCTTGCGAAATTCCTTGTAGAAAACACCCGCAAGTGCGAACTGAGCCAGGACGATGAATACAAAGCAACCGATCAGATCCAACAACCCAATGCGGTCATGCACGCGATCCTTGAGCCAACCGCTCCATGTCATGATTCGCTTCCAGGCGATCAAGACCCAGGTGTGCACCATTAGAGTGCCCATGAGCAATCCCATTCCAAATAGTCCCACGACGAAGGTGATGATCTGTTGGGTCAGGGTAAGATCTGTCGGTTGCATCAATCGGATTTCTTTTCTGTCTCTTGCTGCGCCTGTGGCCCGGCCCCTTGGACAACCATCCAAACGTATTGAGCCCCAGATACGATCGTCAAAAGGATCGAACCCCAAAGGCAGATCGGCACGCTCCATCGAAGCCAATCGGGAACCGCAGTTTGCGATCTTAGATACAGTAGCGACGCAATGACGGCGGCACACTGCAAAACCATTTTCCATTTTCCTAATTGCTTGGCTGAGAAGTCTCCTCCTTTGCCTTCGACCATCCCTCGCAGACTTGTCACCAACAGTTCACGAGCCACCACGAGCGTGGCCATCCAAGGTGCCATCGGTGAACCCTCGGCCCCAACCAGCGCGATCATCGCACCGCAGATAATCACTTTATCGACAAAAGGATCGAGAATCCGTCCGAGCTTGGTCACCTGATTGAACTTGCGTGCCCACCAACCATCGATCCAGTCGGTCGATACAGCAACGACGAAGACAATCATTGCGTTGGTCCAATCGTTCCATTCAATCAATGCACATACAGCGATGGCCATCAGTAGACGGATCGCCGAAAGTGCATTCGGGACATTCCATGGGTTCGTCGAAACCGCAGATGGCTTGGTCATTCCAGGACTCGCATGGCTACACCGATCAGATCGTATTCTTTGGAAGAGACGATCTCGCACTCGACCAAATCACCTGCCCGGAGCTGGAGGTCTTCGGAGGGGGTGACAAAGACGCAGGCATCCACGTCGGGAGCATCGGCATAGGATCTGCCGATCCATGAACTTGAGGCTCCATCGACCGGTTTATCTAGCAATACGCTTAGCCGTTTTCCCTGTTGCTTGGCACACCATTCAAAAGCGTTCTTTTGCTGGACAGCCATCAATCGCTTCCTCCGCTCCTTCTTGATCCGCTCGGGAA
>JBJSXX010000072.1:0-18011 GCA_046086605.1 Pirellula sp.
TGGACAAGGATGCGGAACTTCCGTCGCGGAGCCTCTATTTCCACTTCCCTCATTATTACCACGCCCCAGAGACGACACCTTGTAGTGCCCTGATCGATGGAAACTGGAAGTTGGTCACCTATTACGAGACGCATCATCAAGAGCTTTACAACCTCGAACTCGACCCCAGCGAAAAAACCAACTTGTTCGATCGCGAGCCTCAAAGAGCCAAGGGTTTGTCCGACCAACTGAGCAAGTGGCTCGAATCGATCGATGCCGAAATGCCGACGCGGAATTAATCGCGAATCCGTGACACAGAGTCCTTCGCGGTTTCGGGCCGGAGGTTCAGTCGTTGTAAGTGCCATTGCCGAGGCTTAGGAAATTCCAATTTTGCTGGGCCCATTGCTCGATGGCAACGGCGGGAATCGTTTGAACGTGGCCGTCGAAATAGAGGTAGTTGGCCAAGCTCTTGCTGTGACGTTTGTGGTCGATCAGCAGTTGGACTAGCTGTACTCGTTTCTCTGGGTTTTGCTCATAAAACCAGCTTCGGTCGTTTTCGTTGTTACCAGCGTCCTCGTAATATTGAATGCTATTGCTCGAGTTGCCTTTGGCTTCGTCGATGGAGATCCAAGAGTTTCTTCGGTATCCGAGACGTTTTGTGGAGGTTGGGCAAATGTTGACGATCTGGATATCCCGGAGTTGATCGGTTCTGAAATCCGATTCGGTCCGGAAGTCAAAGTGAAGCTGTCTTAGGTTGCTCGAGCACTGCATCCGTCGTGCGGCTTCCCGGGCGGCTTGGACGGCTGGCAGCAGCAGAGCGGCGAGTATCGAGATGATGGCGACGACGACCATCAGTTCGACGAGGCTTAGACCGTTCCGGAGATCTTGGTGTTGGGTCTTTTTGGTCATGGCGGGCTCGATTGAGAACATCATGGTAGGATCCTCTGGGAGGATGCTGTATGGGCATAAAAAAAACCCGGCTTAGTATTTCTACCAAGCCGGGCTTCTATTTTGAAATCCGGTGTTCAGGGCAGGTCGTGAGAGACCAACCCGTTTGGACGAGCTTCATTGATGTCGTTTTGCGTTCACGTTTTCATAAGATCCGAGGATCTTACGTTCTAATTATCCTTAGAAAGGAGGTGATCCAGCCGCAGGTTCCCCTACGGCTACCTTGTTACGACTTAGTCCCAATCATCAGTTTGACCTTCGGCGCCTGCTTCCTTACGGTTAGCTCAGCGACTTCGGGCCCCCCCAATTCTCGTGGCTTGACGGGCGGTGTGTACAAGGCTCAGGAACACATTCACCGCGGTATGCTGACCCGCGATTACTAGCGATTCCAGCTTCATGCAGGCGAGTTGCAGCCTGCAATCCGAACTGAGCGTTACTTTTTGAGATTTCCTAGACCTCGCAGTTTTGGTTCCCTTTGTATAACGCATTGTAGGACGTGTGCAGCCCTAATCATAAAGGCCATGAGGACTTGACGTCATCCCCACCTTCCTCCGGTTTAACACCGGCAGTCTCTCTAGAGTCCCCGCCATAACGCGCTGGCAACTAGAGACAGGGGTTTCGCTCGTTAAGGGACTTAACCCGACATCTCACGACACGAGCTGACGACAGCCATGCAGCACCTGTGCAGTTCGCCTATTGCTAGGCCAAAGGCTTTCACCTTCTGAACACTGCATGTCAAGACTAGGATAAGGTTCTTCGCGTAGCCTCGAATTAAGCCACATCCTCCACCGCTTGTGTGAGCCCCCGTCAATTCCTTTGAGTTTCAGCCTTGCGACCATACTCCCCAGGCGGAGCACTTAACACTTTCGCTACGTCCGAGAAACCGTGAAAGTCCCTCAGACTAGTGCTCATCGTTTACGGCTAGGACTACCGGGGTATCTAATCCCGTTCGCTACCCTAGCTTTCGTTCCTCAGCGTCAGAAAAGACCCAGTAAGCCGCTTTCGCCACCGGTGTTCCAGATGATATCAACACATTTCACCGCTCCACCATCTGTTCCGCTTACCCCTATCTCCCTCTAGCAAAGCGGTTTGAAGCGCAGTTCCTCGGTTGAGCCGAGGGCTTTCACACCTCACCTACTTCGCCGCCTACGAACTCTTTAAGCCCAGTGATACCGAATAACGTTTGGGGAGCTCGTCTTACCGCGGCTGCTGGCACGAGCTTAGCCTCCCCTTCCTCCAGGGTTCTTTCAAGTTGCCCTTAATCCCCCTCGACAGTGGTTTACAATCCGAAGACCTTCATCCCACACGCGGCGTCGCTCGGTCAGACTTTCGTCCATTGCCGAAGATTCTCGACTGCAGCCACCCGTAGGTGTCTGGCCAGTGTCTCAGTGCCAGTGAGGCTGGTCGTGCTCTCACACCAGCTACCCATCACAGCCTTGGTGGTCCATTACACCGCCAACTAGCTAATGGGGCATAGGCTCATCCCGGGGCAGATTGCTCCTTTGATCCAAAGATATCATCGAGTATTACCGTCAGTTTCCCGACGCTATCCTCGACCCCAAGGCAGATTCCTATGTTGTCCTCTCCCTTTCGCCGCTTTCCTGTATTGCTACATTCTCGCGCGACTCGCATGCCTAATCCACGCCGCCAACGTTCATTCTGAGCCAGGATCAAACCCTTCACTTGTGTATGCTTAGACCAACTAAGCACCAACTTGCGTCAGTACTCAATCAGCCATGACCAACTAAGTTACGGTTTTGAAACCGGTTGGTGTTTTGCGGTCAACAAAACACCGATTTTAAATTTCACAAAACTCTCAATTGCAAGCCCGCTCTCGAAAGAGCGTCTTGCTCGAAGGCTCGTCCACCGGATTGTCAAAGATCAAGTTGTCTCGAGGACGATTTCTCGTCTTTGAGGGCTCAACATGGTAACCGCTGTTGTCGGCAACCGTCAAGCCATTCTTCAAACTTTTTTCAACTTCGTTTCGCCATTTCTGACGCTCAGTTGAACCAAGTTCCTCGCCTCTTGTTTGCTCCGAGCGACTCGCATCGCCCAAGCTCGGATCGGCGAGGGACGAGAAAGATATGGACCTGGGCCCTTTCATGCAAGGGCTTTTCCGGAAAAAAATTTCAAACCCCAAAAATACCCACAAAGCACCACGTTTTTGCACCTCGAAAACCTTTTCAACGGCAAAGTTTATCACCAACAACCCCTCAAGCTTCCCCTACAATCAAAAAGGATCTCGCTCCGAACTGCAACTTCCACCTGGCAAATCTCCAAGAACTATGTCCCCGCCCTCCTTGCCCAACGCTTCGCATCAAATCCTCGAAACACTCCGCCCTTGGTCTAAAACGCGATGCCTTTCGCCAAACCAAATGCTGTTTCGAGAAGCCGACGCACAATCCTCCCTGTTCATCGTCCAATCAGGCCTGATCGAACTTGCGATGCACGTCCCCGGCCGCTCCATGGTTCCGATCCTCAGTGTCGCTTCCGGCGAACTGATCGCTTGGTCGGCCCTCCTTACCAAGCAACCTATGACCTGTAGCGCAAAAGCCATCGAAGAAACGGAACTCTTGGAAATCCCCGTCGAAGCGATCGAACAACTCGCCTTGCAAAACCCTGCCTTCGGCCAAGATTTCTACCGCTGGATCGCCCTGGGGCTCTCGCATCGGCTCATGGCCACCCGCTTGCAATTGCTCGATCTTTTCCAACACCCAAACGCCTAGAGCACACTCGCTAAACCCAAAGTATCTATGCAACCTTCCACGCGTCCTATTCGATGGCTCGATCAAACGAAACTGCAGTCGCTGATCGATCTGCTGCGATCCGAAGGGTTCTGCGTCGTAGGACCCACAATCGATCAGCAAGCGATCCTCTACGATGAAATCACATCGGTCTTGCAATTGCCACGCGGTTTTTCTGATAGCCAATCCCCTGCCCTCTACCAACTCTCCAAAACTCCAAGCGGTCCTGCAAGCAAAAAATACTTTCACTTCAACCTCGGCCCGCACTCCTGGAAAAAGTACCTGTACCCTCCCCATTCGATCCTTCCAGGCGAACACTCAAGCCAACAACCCGACGCGTCAAACGAACCCTCGATGGCAAAACCCTTGGCGATCCTCGGAGCCCGGGCTTGCGAACTGGCGGCCATCGCAATCCAAGACCGGATCTTTCTCTCTGGACCCTTTGTCGATTCGGATTACGCACTTCGGCGCAAAGACTTGTTGATTATTGCGATTCAATGCACCACCGCTGCAAACACTTGCTTCTGCGCATCGATGAACACCGGGCCGGCGCTACCTGACCCCGAAACTCACCCGCAATCCTTCGATCTTGCACTGACCGAACTGGTTCTGAACGATCAACCCGGATTTGTGATCCAAGCCGGTTCGAATCGAGGCCAAGAACTTTTAGATAAGCTCGATACAACGCAAGCGACCCAGGAAATGCTCGATGCTCGTGATCAAACGATCGACCATCTTGCCGCAACCATGAACCGGTCGATGCCAAGTGGGAACTTGCGAGATCCACTCATGGCCCGACTCAATCACCCCCACTGGGAGGACGTCGCAAAACGATGTCTCTCCTGCGCCAATTGCACCATGGTCTGCCCAACTTGCTTCTGCTCAAGCGTCGATGAAGTCCACGATTTGGTCGATGAAACAATCGTCCGACAACGCCGCTGGGACTCTTGCTTTAACCCGGACTTTAGCCACACCTCGGGCGCACCGGTCAGAAACACCATCCGATCGCGTTATCGCCAATGGCTCACGCACAAACTAGCCACATGGCATGACCAATTCGATACCAGCGGCTGTGTCGGTTGCGGTCGCTGCATCACTTGGTGCCCGGTCGGTATCGATCTGACCCAAGAAGTCGCTAAACTCCTGGAAACCTAAGCCCATGAGCATTTCGACACAAAACCCATGGCAACCCCATCGCGCTACGATACAGAGTATTGTTCGCGAAATCGACTCTCCGGCTTGTTCGGTTTTTACGCTGACTCTAGCCCTCGATCCTGGCCCATTGGCTAGCTCCTATCGATTCAAGCCTGGTCAGTTCAACATGCTGCATCTGCCTGGATCCGGAGAGGTCGCAATCAGCCATTGCGGACCCCCGTCGGACATCCCGCAAGCCCAACTCCCCAACGGCAGTTTTTTGCACACGATCCGAGCCGTCGGACGCGTCACACGCGCGATCGAATCGCTTCGCGTCGGTGATCACCTGGGTGTACGTGGCCCCTACGGTAACCCTTGGCCGATCGATGAGCTGGTCCGTCAAGATGTCATGATTGTCTCTGGTGGACTGGGCATGGCACCTTTGCGTCCAGTAATCTACACGATTGCAAATCATCGATCGCGTTTCGGACAAGTCGACTTGCTCTATGGATCGCGCAGTCCCGATCTGATTCTTTATCAGTCCGAGTTGAAGTCCTGGGCAGCCTCGAACATCCGCATCGAAACGACCGTCGATCGAACACAAGCCGCTGGCCAGCAAGCTTGGACAGGTCCCATCGGCCCGGTCACGCTGCTGATGGATCGCCGGAGTTCCAAGTTGGCCTATCCTGATTTTGACCCATCGCGAACCCAAGTCCTGATCTGCGGACCGGAGGTGATGATGCACTATTGCGCCCTGAGCGCCCTGAAACTTGGCATCCCATCGAGCTCCATTTGGATCTCGATGGAACGCAACATGCAATGCGGTGTGGGTTACTGTGGTCACTGCCAATGGGGCCCGTTCTTTCTTTGCAAAGATGGCCCTGTGCTCCGCTATGACCTCGCGGAACCTTATTTGAGTATCAAGGATCTGTAAGCAATGATCGCAAGCGAGAAATCCCAGCAAAATACCAGCCAAAAACCCAGGATTGCGGTCGTGAAATTCGCATCCTGCGACGGTTGCCAATTGACGCTCCTGGACTGTGAGGACGAGCTACTGGCCCTGGCCGATCGCGTCCATTTCGCGCACTTTGCGGAAGCCTCAAGCGACCTGCAACCGGGCCCTTATGATCTGACGATCGTCGAAGGCTCGGTCAGCACTCCGGAGGACAAACACCGCATCGTGAAACTTCGATCCCAAAGTAAAAAACTCATCACCATCGGTGCCTGCGCGACTGCAGGAGGTGTTCAGGCTCTGCGAAATTTCGCCGATCACGAGGACTTTAAACAAGCGGTCTATGCGTCTCCCGATACGATTGAGTCTTTAGCCCATTCGACCCCGATCGCAGAGCATGTTCAAGTCGACTTTGAACTCCGGGGGTGCCCGGTCGATAAGCAGCAATTGATCGAAGTCGTTCTGGCTTTTGCTCATGGCAGGCAGCCCAAGACCTCTAGCGAGTGCGTTTGTCAGCCTTGCAAACGACGCGGCACGGTGTGCGTCGTAGTCGCCCAAAGGAAACCTTGCCTAGGCCCGGTGACCCAAGCTGGTTGCGGTTCGATCTGCCCTGCTTATGACCGCGGTTGCTACGCATGTTTTGGTCCCTCGGTAGATCCGAACATGCAAGGCCTCTCGGATGGGATACTTGATGGCAAATTGAGCAAGTCCCAAGCGGCCATGTTCCTGCAATCGTTCCATGCGGCCAGTAAGGAGTTCGCTGACGAAAGCCGGCGATTGTGGCAAATCCAACCTCGAGCCCAAAGGGAACCAGTACCGTGAGCGACAAGACCGATCCAGTCGAAGGGACGCAGCGCACGATCCGTGTTCCAGTATTGACCCGAGTTGAGGGGGAAGGTGCTCTCCACGTTCAACTGCGAGGCTCGAACATCGATCGTGTCGAGCTCAACATCTATGAACCTCCTCGATTCTTCGAAGCACTTTTGCGGGGGCGGCCCATCGAGGATGTCGCCGATATCACCTCGCGGATCTGCGGCATCTGCCCAATCGCTTATCAAATGACGGCAGTCCAAGCTCTCGAAGGGATTCTAGGAGTCAAGATTCACCCTCAAATCGCTTTGTTGCGGCGACTGGTCTACTGCGCTGAGTGGATCGAAAGCCACGTGCTTCATATTCATCTGCTCCATGCCCCTGACCTTTTCGATTGTCACAGTGCAGTCGAGCTAGCGCAAAGATTTCCACTTGAAGTCAAACGTGGACTGAGGCTCAAGCAAACGGGCAATCGGATTCTCGAAGTCCTCGGAGGCCGCGCGATCCATCCGATCAATATCGCCATCGGAGGTTTCTACAGACTCCCGAAACTCCAAGAGCTTCGCGACCTGATTCCGAAGATCGAGCAGGGCCTAAGCGATGCGATCGATGCAGCGCGCTGGCTCGGTAGTTTAACGCTTCCGAGTTTCACCGCACCCTACAATTATGTTTCGCTGATCCATCCGGATGTGTACCCCATAGAATCAGGCGATATCGCTATCGATCCGGAGAACATCATTGGAGTCCTAGACTACGAAACACACTTTCAAGAGATCCAGGTCTCCCATTCGACAGCCCTGCAATCGCGACGACTGCCAAGTCGCACCGAGTACTTTGTCGGTCCCATGGCCCGATTGTTCTACAACCAATCGAAGCTTACACCAAAGGCCAAACAGATTGCCGATCAACTCGGCTTCGATGCGCGTCAAAACAACCCCCACCAGAGCATCCTTGCAAGAGCCATCGAGACGGTCTTCGCATTCGAAGAGGCGCTTGGAATCTTGAAGGACCTTTCGGAAACGCAAATGCGTGATCTTTTGCCCCAAGCAAAATATACGGTTCAAGCAGGCACGGGCCAAAGCGTTACCGAGGCACCTCGAGGATTGATCTTTCATCGATACAGGATCGACATGCAGGGCCATGTCGAGTTTGCCAAGATCGTGCCACCGACATCGCAGAACCAGGCGCGAATCGAAGCCGACCTGAGGTTGCTGCTGAGCCAGATCCACTCGCAAAGCGATGGATCGATTGCTCAAGCTTGCGAACGGCTCGTTCGAACTTACGATCCTTGTATCAGTTGCTCGACGCATTTTCTCAAAGTCAAGATCGATCGACAATGACAAGGATCATGGTCGCCGGAGTCGGCTCGCCTCATGGCCAAGACCTAGCTGGTTGGCTTGTGATCGACGCTCTCGAAGAAGACTTGCAGGGATATCCAAGTTCCATGGTGCTGTGTGTCAAGCTTCAGACACCGATAGATCTCCTCGATCGCGCTGCGTTGGGTTCGGATACAGGATCCAGCGAAGAGCCGATTTGGATTCTCATCGATGCTTGCGTCGGCATCGATCCAGGCGCGGTTCGTCGTTGGAGGTGGCCCGAGATTCCAGGCGAGCCTGCGACCAGATCATCCACGCATGCACTCGGATTGATCGATACGATCCGATTGGCGGAATCACTGGGGATTCTGGCAAAAAAGGTCTGGATTTACGGGGTTTCCGTCGAGGATTTACAAACCTCGGTCGGTCGTTGCAAAGAGCTTGTGGGCGCAGACATCGCCAAGCTGCTTGCCTAGGTGCGATCATACACAAGTACCATTTGTAATCTCACTTGTGTATCTGATATCCCATGCAAATTTCCGAACTACCGTCGAGCGATGACTGTCCGATTTCGATCGTGTGGTTGAAGCGGGATTTTCGGATCCAAGATCATTATCCGCTAGCAGTCGGTTCGCAAAGCCAAGCGGTGCTGCCGATTTGGATCGTCGAGCCGAAGTGGTGGGAGTCTTCGGACATGGATCGAACGCACTTTGGCTTTGCCAAAACCGCTGCCTTGGAACTGCGAGAAAAACTTCGCGCTCTAGGTGGAGACTTAATCATTCAAATCGCCGACGTGGTTGAAGCCTTTGAGGCTCTCTCCAAGCGATTCACGATCCGTGAGATTCTCAGCCACGAAGAGACCGGTGGCATGTGGACGTATCGGCGAGACAAGAAGTTGCTTGCTTGGTGCAAATCCAAAAACATCCCTTGGCGAGAGTTTCGCCAAGATGGTGTCGTGCGAAGGCTCGCCAATCGCGATCAATGGGCTCTGCGATGGCAGCAGTGGGCCGAGGCCAAGCAGGCTCCGGTGATCCAAAGGATCTCTCTGCCAGCCACGCTCCAATCTACGGACTCTTGGCAGAAAATCACGGCATCGGAGCAAGAGTTAAACGACTTCGAAAAGAGACTCCCCGATGTTGCCATTCCCAACTTGGCTGGGGGACTTCGATTGCAAGCTGCAGGAGAGGATCGAGCCGGTGCGTTGCTCGAATCCTTTCTTGATCATCGCGGGATCGATTACCGCTCGAGCATGTCGAGCCCCATCAGCGCTGAACAAAGCTGTTCGCGTCTTAGCCCCTACTTGGCTTGGGGATGTATCAACGTACGTCAAGTTTACCAACGATTGGGCCAAGTCCGTCGCGGCCCACCTTGGGGCACCTCGCTCAGTTCATTTCGTTCGAGATTGAGTTGGCATTGCCATTTCATGCAGAAGCTTGAAGACGAGCCCGACTTGGAGTTTCGCAATTTGTGCCGTGCTTACGATGGACTTCGCGAGGAGCATTTTTCCGAAGAACGTTTCGAGGCTTGGTGTCGCGGTCAGACGGGCTTTCCGATGATCGATGCTTGCATGAGGTACTTGCACAAGTCACGTTGGATCAATTTTCGTATGAGAGCGATGCTTGTGTCGTTTGCAGCCTACGATTTGTGGTTGCATTGGCGCAAGCCGGCGGAGTTCTTAGCGAGAAACTTTTTGGACTTTGAACCGGGGATTCATTACCCCCAGGTTCAGATGCAGTCGGGGGTCACTGGGATCAACACGATTCGGATTTACTCACCTGAGAAGCAGGGCAAGGATCAAGATCCGCAAGGGATGTTCGTTCGCGAGCATCTCCCGGAACTCGCACGAGTACCGATCCATCTGCTATGGACGCCTTGGAAGATGAGTCTTGATGATCAGGTTCGCTATGGATGTCAGTTAGGCAAGGACTATCCTCGACCGCTTGTGGATCATCAGTTGGCGGTTCGTCAGGCCAAGGAAAAGTTGTACGCCGTGCGAGGATCTCACGAGGCGCAGCAATTAGCCATTCAGGTAGCCAAGAAGCATGCTAGCCGTAAACGCCGCGATCCTATTCCAACACGGCGTCGAGTCAGCAAAAACAATCCTGACCAGCCACTGCTACCGGGCTTCGAGGAAACCGAATAAAGATCTGTCCGATCCGTCCGATCCGTCCGATCCGTCCGATCCGTCCGCTAACCGCGTTGAATTACGCTACAATCATATTCGTTTCAGCACCTACCCAATCCATCCCAACACACTCTTGGCGATCAATATGCGCTTCATCGGATACATAGCGTCAACCTTCGGGTTGGTAGCGATCCTAGTCACGACAGGTTTGCAGGCGCAGGAACCCTCAACGCCTGGATCTGCAGATCCTCTGACTTACAATCGTGACGTGCGTCCTATCTTGGCTGCTGCTTGTTTTCGCTGTCATGGACAAGATGCTGCTGCTCGGCAAGCCGACCTGCGTTTGGACGTTGCTCAAGACGCATTTGCCGATAGGAAATCCGGTAGTGCGATCGTTGCGAACCGACCTGAGGAGAGTCTCTTAACGCAGCGAATTTCATCGAGCGATCCGGACTTGGTCATGCCTCCTCCCAATGCGCCTCGGCAGCTTACGCAGCAGGAAAAGGAGGTGCTTCAAAAGTGGATCGCACAAGGAGCTCCTTACGAGAAACACTGGTCCTTTGAACCGATCCGTCCTTCCGATGCACTCGATGTTTCGGACAACAATGCGTCTGGGAAGGGACTGCCCATGCGAACCTGGATCGACCGGTCGCTTGAGGAGCAGGTTTCCCGAGTTGGGCTTGAGCCGCTTGGGGTCGCTGATCCGAGAACCCTCGTTCGGCGCTTGGCCTTTACCCTCACGGGACTGCCCCCCGACATCGAGGATGTGGATCGCTTTGCTCAAGACCCATCGTTGCAAGCCTACGAGAAGCTTGTAGATCAGTATCTGGCATCCCCACATTACGGAGAGGAGATGGCAAGGCATTGGCTTGATGTGGCTAGGTATGGGGATACCCATGGGCTTCACCTGGACAACGATCGTCAGATATGGCCTTATCGCGATTGGGTCACCGATGCATTCAATGCGAATATGCCGCTAGATCAATTCACCATCGAGCAATTGGCAGGCGACCTTTTAGAAAATCCGACTCAGTCGCAACTGGTGGCCACCGGATTTAATCGTTGCAATGTGACGACTTCGGAAGGTGGTGCGATCAACGATGAGTTCCTTTTTCGATATGCAGTTGATCGAACCAGTACAACGATCCAAGCTTTTTTGGGGCTCACCGGTGGATGTGCCGTTTGCCACGACCATAAGTACGATCCGGTAAGCGCACGCGAGTTCTATTCGATGTACGCGTTCTTTTATAGTAACGCAGATCCTGCTATGGATGGAAATGTTCAGACGACTTCTCCGTTTTTGAAGCTTGCCACCCCTGAGCAGCAATCCCAACTCGATTCACTACGCGACCAGCGATTCAAAGCATTGAGCGAACTTTATGCTTTAGCAAACAATTGGAGTTCGCAGGTTCCATCGGTAAATCCAGCCCGATTGGATCAACCGCAGAGCGCGACGCATGTTTGGATTGACGATGATTTGCCTCTGGGGGCAACGCAGCGCAACACGAGTCGAAATGCGGACCGCTGGAGTCTCGATGAAGTTACACCGCAGATGGGTAAACGAGCTTTGGTGACCGAGTTCGGACATAAATTCGAACAGACGATCCAAGGTGGAATCGTGCCGATGTGGATCCTCGAAGATGCGCAGCTGAGCGTTTGGGCTCAGGTCGATCTCCAGGCTCCACCCAAAGCGATTTTTGTCGAGGTCAAAACCGATAAAGGTGCCAGACGCTGGGTTTGGACAAACGATCCACAGGATGTCGATTTAGTGGATGCCAAGCCAGATCGAATTGTAGGCAAGTTGCCGGTGCCAGGCGCATGGCAACTCCTGAGTTTTCCCTCGGACGGACTTCCCGCTGGTGCGATTGTCAGCGAAATCAAACTGGGGCTCTACGGAGGTATCTGCTACTGGGACGGCTTGTCGATTACAGGCAAGGTGCGTCCTGAGGACACGCTTCGAAGTGACTATGAAACTTGGTGGAAGCATCATGGCAAGAAGCCCGTACCTAACTTGGATTCGGAGCTTTTCCAAGGGAAAAATGTGCTGCAGGCAATCCAAGAGGGACCCGCAGCAGAAAGCGGTAAGCAGTTAGCATCCCAGGTCAAGGCGTACTTTGTTGCGTGGATCGATTCGAATGTGCCTAAAGAGATTCTCCGGGCCCGAACCTCTTGGGCATCGTTGCAAACTCAAATTCAGATGCTTGAGGATCGTATTCCAGGAACGATGATCTACCGAGACCTCGGGAAACCACGTCAAGCGCACGTCATGCTGCGCGGGCAATACGATGCCAAGGGCGAAGCGGTCGAACCTGGAACGCTTGCAGCATTACCTCCGATAAGCCGATGGGATAAAAACGATGCAAGACCACTGAACCGCCTGGATCTAGCTCGCTGGATTGTTGGCAAGGACAATCCGCTAACCTCTAGGGTCAGCGTCAATCGTTTTTGGCAACAGGTCTTTGGAGTTGGGATCGTCAAGTCATCGGATGATTTTGGAACCCAAGGCACCCCACCGGTTCATCCGCAGCTTCTTGACGATTTGGCTTACTCCTTTCAAGCTAGCGGATGGAATGTCAAAGCATTGATGAAAGAGCTTGTTATGACCAAGGCGTTTCAAAGGGATTCGAGCATTAGCGAGCAAGCCTTGGCTCGCGACCCTGAGAACCGGTACTTGGCTCGGGGGCCCCGCATACGGCTCGATGCCGAACAGATTCGCGATAATGCCTTAGCCATCAGTGGTATCCTTCATCGAAAACTAGGTGGTCCTGGTTTTCGTGGTTACCAACCGCCCAATATTTGGGAGCCTGTCGGTTACGGGGACTCCAATACGCGTTTCTACATTCAGCAACACGGCTTGGATGTTTATCGCCGAAGTCTCTACGCTTATGTCAAACGAACCGCACCGGTTCCTTTCATGTCCAACTTTGATGCACCTAATCGCGAATCCTTTTGCGCACGTCGCGAACGCAGCAACACGCCTCTCCAAGCCTTGCAGTTGATGAACGACATTCAGCAGTTCGAGGCAGCTCGATGTTTGGCAGAACGATTGCTCAAGCAATCTCCTCAGGACGATGGTTCGCTGATCGATCAGCTTTTCCGGTTGGTCTTAGCTCGATCTCCCGACGAATACGAACGGAATCAGGTCCTAGGTTTTCTTCAGAAGTCTCGCGATCGGATCGTTGCTAATCCTGAGGATGCCCAAAAGATCGCTTGTGCAGGCGAACGTTGGCGCGATACTTCTCTTGCGATCGATCAAGTAGCTGCCTGGACGCTCGTGTGCAACCTGGTGCTGAACCTCGATGAAGCTGTCACTAGAAACTAATGGCTTAGAAACATGATGTGGACTTCGAACTCAAACCGACGTTGTTTCTTTAGCCGTGCTTCTTTGAGTATGGGGCCTGTCGCCCTTGCGGCTATGGGTGCGACATTCGATTCAAGAACGGCCCATGCTGCTTGCGGGAATCGAGGCACGGTACACCCACCTCTCGAAGGGCTTCCGCATTTTTCTCCTAAAGCCAAATCGATCATCTACTTGCACATGAACGGAGGACCTTCGCAGATCGATTTGTGGGATTACAAACCAACGCTTGCCGATCAGTACGACAAGGATCTGCCCGACTCGATTCGAAAAGGTCAGCGGATCACGACGATGACAAGTGGGCAAGCACGCTTGCCAGTGGCTCCTAGCAAATTCAAATTCCAGCAACACGGTCAGTGCGGTCGTTGGGTCAGCGAACTTTTGCCACACACCGCTCAGATCGTCGATGAGATTGCGGTTCTCAAGACCGTTCATACCAATGCCATCAACCACGATCCTGCTTGCACATTCGTCATGACCGGTAGCGAAGTCCCCGGCAAGGCGAGTTTAGGGTCGTGGTTATCCTATGGTTTGGGTAGTGAAAGCGATGACCTTCCTGCATTTGTGGTTCTCACCCCGACATGGTCAGCCAACGCAATGGCACAGGCCCTCTTTACACGGATGTGGTCGAGCGGATTTTTGCCGACCAAGTACACCGGCGTAGCCCTGCGAAGCGGTGCTGATCCGGTGCTCTACCTGCGGAACCCCGAAGGAGTGCTTGCACAAGATCGCCGAGCGATGCTCGATGCACTTTCGAACCTCAATCAGCACCGATTCGAACAACTGCACGATCCGGAGATCCAAACTCGAATCGCCCAGTACGAAATGGCATACCGCATGCAATCGAGCGTTCCGGAGTTGGTCGAGTTCAACGAGGAGCCTGCAAGTATTTTGGAGATGTATGGGCCTGAGGTTTCCAAGCCGGGGAGTTTTGCTGCAAGTGCATTGCTTGCAAGAAGGATGGTTGAGCGCGGAGTACGAGTCGTTCAAGTTCTCCATCGAGGCTGGGATCAACATGGAAACATTGCAGGAGACCTGCCGGCCCAGTGCAGGGATGTCGATCAGGCTTGCGCGGCGCTGGTTAAAGACCTAAAGCAACGAGGACTTTTGGACTCCACGTTGGTCGTTTGGGGAGGGGAATTTGGTCGTACCGTTTACTGCCAAGGTGGGCTGACAAAGACCAACTACGGACGAGACCACCATCCGAAGTGCTTCAGCATGTGGATGGCTGGCGGTGGGATCAAAGGTGGGGTCGAATATGGCATGACCGATGATTACAGTTACAACATCGCCGAGAATCCCGTCCATATTAACGATATCAACGCAACGATTCTCCAGTGCATGGGGATCGATCACGAAAGATTCACCTTTCCATTCCAAGGCCTCGATCAGCGCCTCACGGGGGTTGAACCGCAGCGCGTGGTCAAAGAAGTGCTCGCCTGAAACTATTGCCTGACCTCCTTGGCTTCTTCATGCTATATTAACACGGTCTTCACATACACGTGTTAGCATGTCCAGGGTTGGTAAAGGAAGATGTCATTGCACTTAAAACAGGATTTGGACGAAGCCCGAGTTTCGCTGCTGAAACTTTCCGGAATGGTCGAAGACATGATCGCCTTGGCGGTTAAGTCATTGATGCTCCGGCAAGGGATTTTGGCGAGCGATGTCGTGCGCCGAGACTCCGATGTCGACAGCGCCGAGGTTCGAATCGAAGAGGACTGCCTGAAAATGCTCGCGTTGCACCAACCGGTTGCAGCCGATCTCAGGCGGGTCACCACCATGATGAAAGTCAACAATGACCTCGAACGCATGGCCGATCTAGCTTGCAATATTGCTCAGAGGGCCGATAGCCTTTGCACCCACCCAGAATTTCCGATCCCAAATGGCATCAACGAAATGGCCACGATGGTCACGCGGATGGTCCGAGCTAGTCTCGATGCTTTCGTGAGCAACGACTCAGCCATGGCCCGTAGCGTGATTGTCATGGACGATCCGTTGGATGCTAAAAACGTCCAGGTCATCGGTGTTCTGGCAGAGTCGATCCAGAAAGATCCGTTCCAAGTCGAAGCCGCACTGCATGCGTTTTCCGCATCGAGACACCTCGAGCAAATCGGGGATCTTGCAGTCAGTATCGCCGAGGATGTGATCTACATGGTCGAAGGGGTGATCATTCGGCATCGACAAGCAAGCTAGTGGCCGACAGGATGTCGCGAGCACCTTGGACGATGGAAAGACTATGCCTAAAAGTAAAATCTTGGTGATCGAGGACGATCGGGCTATCTCCGAAATTCTCGTCTACAATTTGGACAAAGCTGGATACGAGGTTTCATTGGCCATCGATGGTCGCGATGGAATCAATCAAGCTCAGTTGAAACTACCCGATGTCATCCTTCTGGACGTAATGCTCCCGATTATCGATGGTGTCGAAGTCTGCCGACGGCTGCGGAGCAAACCCGAAACCGCTTCGGCAATCATCATCATGCTCACGGCCAAAACCGAGGAAGCCGACCAGTTGATCGGATTCTCTGTAGGAGCCGATGATTATGTGACCAAGCCCTTTAGCGTTCGAGTTCTGATGGAACGCATCAAGGCTCTTCAAAGACGCAAGGTCGCCAAGGCAGATGACGAAGACGATGTCGTCACTCGAGCCGGGATTACTCTCGATCGCAGGCGCTACCGCGTAAGCGTTGATGGACAGCCTGTTGAATTGACCAAGAGCGAATTTCGATTGCTCGATACATTGATTCGGCAACCCGGACGCGCTTTTGATCGAACCGAATTGATCGACTCGGCGCTGGGTGAAGACACCTTGGTGCTCGAAAGAACCATCGATGTTCATATCCGTGCGTTGCGAAAGAAAATCGGCTCGAATGCCGACGCCATCGAAACGGTTCGCGGCGTAGGGTATCGCTTCAAAGAAGACTAAACCAGAATCAATCAAGTGGTTTTTCGCTTGTTTTTCTGGGGTTTTACTCAAAAAACCTCATGCTTTTATTGGGTTTTTTGGCGATTTTATCGAAATTCGTTGGGAAATACCCCTGATTTCGCCTTCTCCCGGTTGCATTTTGTTTATCTCAACCTTTAATTCAGCCTGATCGGAATTGTTCTTTGTCGAACAACCAATCGGTTTCGAGTCCATCACCGAATCAAGTACAAGGGTCCTCTACATGGCGAAAGCAGCTGGCAAGGCAGAAAAGCCTCTTACCAAGGTTCAAATCTTCTCAAACATCGCAGAAACCACCGGCTTGTCCAAGAAACAAGTCGCTGAAGTCTTCGACGCACTCAAGGTCGAAATCTCCAATGCAATCGGTAAGAAAGGCGTTGGTACCTTCGTGGTCCCAGATCTTGCAAAGATCGTTCGGGTTCAAAAGAAGGCTCTTCCAAAGCGACAAGTTCGCAACCCTCAAACCGGCGAAATGAAGTGGGCTGACCCCAAGCCAGCTTCGACCTCCGTCAAGGTCCGCCCTCTGAAGAAACTCAAGGACATGGTCTAAGCGACCGAGCTCTTTGAAACGATCAGAACCAACGATCAGCCGACTAGCAACAGATGCAAGTCGGCTGATTTTTTTTGCGGAACGCTCAAAAGCCGATACCATAATCCTCTATGGAAAACCGCAAGCTCCGACCAACTTCGTTCGACTATGCTTTAGCCGCGCTGGCACCTGTGCTGATCATTCTAATGATCGGATCGCTGGTCTATTTCCTGATCACAACCCTCTACCAAGGTGACTTCCACGCTCGATTGATGTGGATTCTGGGGCTCTTTACCATGGCCTCTGTCCTGATTACTCGCATCGCCATCGAGCAATCTCGAGCACAGTCGCTGACCTATCTAGGGCTTCTGAGCGCTGCAACGTTGTTTGTAGCCCCAAGGTTCTTCGTTCTCGAAGGCATGCTTGCTCCCCTGAGCATTCCAATCCTCATCGGATTCCTGGCTCTGATCGTGTTTCTTGCCGATCGCATCACCATGGACTGCACTAGTGTCGATGACGCTCAAGATAGCCACGGCTACGGTCTACTCCAATCCTTAGGGCTCCTCAAAAGAGACGATTCGGTCGGTGCGACTCCAACAAGTCCCGACAATAAAGGACGAAACCATAACCCTGGTGTCTGGATCCTCTATTTTGCACTCTTGGCACTCCCGGTTTTTGGTCTTGGTCAATTCTTTTTACCAAGCGGCCAAGCCCAGAGAGTTGCACTCGGGTGCTTAGTGATCTATCTCTCAGCAGCGTTGGCTCTGCTCGTGATGATCTCCCTTTTGTCTCTTCGACAGTATGTCAGGCAACGAGACGTCGAAATGCAAACGGGGATGTCCTGGAGTTGGCTTGCAAGCGGCATCGGGTCTGTCTTGGGTCTCGTGGTGTTAATGGCCATTCTCCCTTTGCCCATGCTCGGCACCAGTAATTGGGAACTCCCTTTCAAGCTGTCGAGTCGCGACGATATGGCCTCAAGTAAATGGGGATGGGGGAACGAAGGAGTAAAGCAACCCCAGGGCCAACAACCACAAGGTCAACAACCACAGGGTCAGCAACCCCAGGGTCAGCAACCCCAGGGTCAGCAACCCCAGGGTCAGCAACCCCAGGGTCAGCAACCACAGGGTCAGCAACCACAGGGCCAGCAACCACAGGGGCAGCAACCACAAGGC
>JBJSXX010000073.1:0-9097 GCA_046086605.1 Pirellula sp.
AGGTTATGAAAGAACCATCGCGTCTTTAGCTTTAAGGTCAGTTCTTAGTAAAATATGTTCTCTCCCAAAACCAAATATTGTTGTGTTCGACGAAGTTTTTGGTAAAATATCAAATGATAACTTAGATATGGTTTCTGAATTTTTCACAAAAATTAAGGAATATTTTGAGAAAATATTTGTTATAACCCATAACCCATTGGTTTCCAATTGGTCAGATAATATAATAAAGATTAAAAAAGAGGATAATATAAGTTATGTGTCACAATAATTTGTAGATTCCAAAAAAGTTTGTATCTTTGTAATCTAAACTTGAAAAATATGAAATATTTGTTATTTGTATTCGGAAAACACGAAACTGACCAAGATAAATTTATTAAGATTATCGCTGAAGATATATCTTGTGTTTCAAATATGAGTGATGTAACTTATTATTACGGACCTGAATCTGCAATATTTCATTTTGTTAGTAGTGAAGATTTTGGTGATATTTCAGAATTTTTTAGAGGATTGTTTGGAAATTTGGGAATAGTTTATTTCTTTTCTCCATACGACCCTGACAAAATGTCATTTCATATGAACCCTGAAATAGAGAAACAACTATTTAATACTGACAAAACGGCTCATAACTATGGTTCTACGCCGAAAAGGTTGCTGATGGTAGCAACGGACTTGGCCTAGGTGGTCGCGTCGACTATCTCTACGGTACCGATGCTCCCGACACCCAGTCTTTTGGTATTGCAAACAACCACTGGGATAACGGTTGGGATAATGGCGCACAGTACGGCCATGCCCTACCCCAAGCCTACGTCGAAGCTGCCTATGGTGATATGAGCGTCAAAGTTGGACACTTCTTTACCATCGTCGGTAACGAAGTTGTCGCTGCAACCGGTAACTTCTTCTACAGCCGACAGTTCACCTTCTACAACGCTGAACCGTTCACCCATACTGGAGCTCTGTCGACCTACAAAGTCAGTGACGACACCCAGTTGTTCAACGGCTATGTGATGGGTTGGGACTCCGGTTTCGAAGACAACGGTGATGCCTACATCGGTGGTATCAAGACCAAGGTCTCTGATCGCTGGACGTTCCTCTGGAACTCCGTTCTAGGCCGCTTCGGTGAAACCAAGTCGTTCAATGCCGGCGAACGCGGTGGCATTCAGAACGTCATGCTCATCGGTAGCTTGACCGACAAGCTGACTTATATCAGCCAAACCGATTACCTCTACACCCAGAACGCCTCTGGGATCACGGCTCGAAATTCGTTCGGTAATATCAACTACCTGATCTACCAACTCAACGATCGATGGGCCCTTGGTAACCGCTTCGAATGGTTCAACTTCAGCGGTTCAGGCTTCGGTGGTGCTCAAAACGATGACCTGTATAACTTCACCACCGGTGTGAACTACCGAGCTCATGCAAACCTTCTGTTTAGACCAGAGGTTCGCTGGGTTTGGGACAAGACCCGCTACGGTTTCAACGAAAACAACGCAGGTAGCCAAGCTGCCATCGGTGGCGACGTAGTTTTCACGTTCTAAACTACATCCGCCCAAGATCAGACCAAGACCCAGAAGCAAAACACCCTGCCCACAAAGCAGGGTGTTTTCTTTTTTCCTCCGTTGTCCCCTGCCCTAAGAAATTACCCTACAGGAAAAACCGTAATTTGGCCGATTGCATCATTGGACTTTAACGACTCTGCGGATCACGACGCGTCCCACAAGGAACCTCCAACATGCCAACGGCAACCAATCTTCCGAAATTTGCTAGCTATCTTCGCGTAGTAATGCTCCTTGGAATCTCATGCTACTGCTCGCAAGCCACCGCTGGCGAACCCCACCAATGGTTCGCAGGCACCTACCTCGATCCAGCCATCCAAAGAGCGGACTTTTTTCCTCACACCCTCTCGCGAAGCATCCCAGAGTATCGCCAAGTCTATAACAGACCTCGGAATCTCACCGGTTGGATCGCCTACAAAATCGAACCCTCCAGCCAAGAAGCCATGGCTTGGCAAACCAACCATTGCAACGGTAATTATCAAAACAATGCCGGCGCCTATGTGCCAGTCTACTGCTATCCCAAGCCTTGGGAGTCTCTTAACACGCGTGGTCGCACAAGCTCGAAATCCAGCAGCACTGAAAAGATCTCAGCCGAGCAACTTGGAGTCGAAATTCCTCCTCCTCCGGCCAGGCTCAAGTAACCTACCGAACAAAATTTTTTCTGTTTTAGCCCTCGTGTGCCCATTCCGCTGTTGGGTTAGGGAACTTCAGTCGCAACAATACAATCAGTACGCTCTAGAGAGACCAAACGCTAGCAAGTGCTGAACGCCTAAAACAAAGAGGGTTGCGAAAATGAGCAAAAGATCCAACGGCAAAAAGATAGAGGGCAAAAAAATTGGTTTGGTTGTTCCTCTCAAAAAATGCATCTGGGCAGTTAGTCTCTTTGCGATGTCGTTGAACGCTCGCGCACAAGACCCAGCACAGGATCCCAGTGCCAAGCAAGCGCCTGAGGCTCCGGTCGTGGTCGAGCCCGCCGAAGAATTGCCAATTCCAGAAGAGCAACCGAAGGTGGCTCCCAGCCGATCCAAGCCTCCCATCATTATCACCCCGCGCATCCCGGGACTTCAAACCAAGCCAGCGACAAAGCCATCTGGGGAAGTCTTAAACGACAGCCTTATCGGTGATGGAGAAGTCGCCCAAAGCGCACCAGGAGGTGGATACCTCGGTTTAGTCGTCGAACCGGTTCAAGGTGGTGGCTTTGGCTTGTCGGTTGTCGATGTGACGAGCCAATCGCCGGCGTGGAAAGCTGGGTTTCGCGTCGGTGACCGGATCGTTGGAGTCGGTGGACAAGCCGTAACGACACTCGATCAGTTCGGAGAGCAACTCGAACACTATGCACCTGGTTCTCCGGTCAAGTTCCTAGTCCAAAGAAGAGGTCGTAGCACAAATCTAACGGCGGTCTTGCAAGACCGTACCTTGGCAGGACAGCTCCAAGGTATGCAACCAGGCACAGCTTTGCCACTTCAACCACCGAAGACACCTTACCAGCCCATTTTGCCAAGTCTTGCTGACTCCGATCGAGTCAATCCGGTCAATCCACCCAGAGCCGGCCAATCCGGCGGCGTGATGCTTGGAGTATCAGTAAGCGACTTGTCTGAGACTTTTCGTAAACAGTTTGGTATTCCGCTCTATCGAGGAGCTGCCGTCTCGAATGTTACTCCTGGGTCGACTGCCGAACTTGCAGGCCTGCAACCTGGCGACTGCATCTCTGAGATCAACGGCAACATGATCCTCAGAGCAGAGGATGTCGTCATGGCTGTGCAACAAGTCCCAGTAGGTGAAGCTTTGACCATTGGATATTATCGCGGCAAACAAAAACAGTTGGTCGAGGTTCCGCTGCTAAGTGAAGGTATGATTTCCGGTCAAGCCAAACCCCAGGATCGATCCCCGTTGGGCGCCGAACCCATCACGCCTGAGTACGTGGAATCTCTCCGAGGAGAAATCCGACGACTCCAAACGCAGCTTGAACGCATGCAGGCTCGATTGGATCAACTCGAAGGCGCCCGCCCTTAGAACTTAAGTTGGCACGAACGAACAAATCGGTCCGACAACCTAGATCCATTCGACGCTGAAGACCGACACTGACTTGACGATCGTGTAATCGTCGGGAAACGTGTGGAAGGCCTGAACGAGTAGTTGCTTGTCGCGAGCCTCCAGATGCACGAAGCTGACAGCACCAAAGGGCATCCTGCCACTTGAGTCGAATGTATGGACCAAGTAGTCTTGCGACGAGCAGGTTTTCAGTTGGTTTTGTACCATCCAAAACATCTCGGCTGAGATTTGCTCAAGCTCGAATTCCGATCGATAACGCAATCCTCGCTTGCCGTGGATTTCTTCAGCGTTGCGACCCCTCAGCGGCATCGACATGAGCTTGCGTTGCACCGGAAGCGTTTGCTGGAGCGATCCGACGACTTCGGAAAGCGTCGCCCCCCGAGATCCGGTGAAGCTTACCAAATGGCCATCGGATGTTATGTCTATCCTGGCCCGGTACTTGGATCTTTCGATCGTTCGCGTCTTGTGAGTCGAAAACAGTTCCGGATGAACCGACCTGCCAAAGACGTTCACGACATGTTCAGCAACCGTAGGACGAATTGAAAACACGGGTGGAGTTTTTGATTGAGGAGTTGATGGGCATGACCAAGACCAGGTTCGGATTATAGCGGTTGCACCGTCTAGCAAACTAGCTCAAGTTTACCAGATCGGAAACTCTTTCATAATTGTTGAAAATCATCAGCCCCGGTGTTGACAAACAACAATCCTGACACACTCTAGCTTCGGACGACCCTGCGCGTTGGGTCATGGTATACCGCTACATACTTGGCTCAAAATGCACATCGTCATGGCATCCTCAGAGGCGATCCCCTTTGCCAAAACCGGGGGACTTGCCGATGTTGCTGGCACACTACCGATCGAACTGAGCAAGCTTGGACATCCATGCTCGGTCTTTCTTCCAGCCTATCAAACCGCTAAGCAGTATATCTACGAACAGCCAGGGATTCAGATTCACGAATCGGTCGCATCCTTGGTCGTCGATCTTGCCGGGTTCCCTGTCCATGCCTGGATCCATCGTGTGAACATCCCGAGCGTTGCAGTTGATTTCTATTTAGTCGACCAACCCATGTTCTATGATCGACATGGTCTTTATGGCGACTCACACGGCTCTTTTGGTGACAACTGCGCTCGCTACTGTTTCTTTTCCCGAGCGGTGGTTCAGGCCATCGAGCGACTTGATCTCCCTATCGATATCATCCATTGCCACGATTGGCAAACTGGGCTTATCCCCGCTTACCATCGCACGCAAACCGACCAGCACTCTTGGTATCGCCGAAGCGCTTCGGTCATGACCATTCACAACATGGCCTACCAAGGTCGCTTCTGGGGCCCCGACATGGCTTTGACGGGTTTGGATCACGGATACTTCCATTGGGAGTGGATGGAATACTATGGCGATTTGAATCTGCTTAAGACCGGCATCGCCTTTTGCGATGCACTCACGACCGTCAGCCCGACGTATGCTCGAGAAATCCAATCACACCCCCAAGGTTGTGGGCTTGAAGGTTTGCTCAGCTCGCGAGCAGATCGACTCTTTGGAATCGTCAACGGGATCGACGAGACGCTCTGGAACCCTCAAAGCGATCCGTTGCTGGCGATGAATTACAACAAGGATAATTGGAAGCAGGGCAAGGCAACTTGCAAACGTGCCCTTCAAGAATCCCTAGGTCTACCTGTTCGCCCCGACGTACCGCTTATCGGTATTGTTAGCAGACTGGCCGAGCAAAAAGGTTGGGATTTGATCATCCAATTGATGCAATGGTGGATCGAGCATCGGGATGTCCAATGGGCAATCCTTGGTAGTGGCGATCAGCGGTACGCAGATGCCCTGTTTCAACTGGCCATGAAACGACCAGACCGGATCTCACTCCAGACAACTTTCTCGGATCCTCTTGCCCACCGAATCGAAGCCGCTGCAGATGTCTTCTTGATGCCAAGCCTCTACGAGCCATGCGGTTTAAACCAACTTTACAGCCTCCGCTACGGCGCCGTTCCCGTCGTTCGCTCTACAGGTGGTCTTACCGATACGGTCTGCGATGCAACGCAAGAGAACATCGACCAAGGAACCGCTACCGGATTTACCTTCGCAGATTACACCCCTGAAGCCCTCGCTCATGCGACGATCCGAGCCCTAGAAATCTACTCCCAATCCCCAGAGGTATGGAGTAAAATCGTCTCGACCGGGATGGGGCAAGATTGGTCATGGTCAAGAAGCGCCAAAGCCATGCTCGATATCTATGAGCAAGCAAGGCAATTTGCCAAGGATGACCATCGCCTCTGACCGGCGCGATCCGGAGAAATCAGAAGGTCGATTCCATGAACGAAATGCGTTACGATTGGCTCGGGGATCGTTGGGTAATCTTCGCCCCTAACCGTCTCTTGCGACCCGACAACTATCATGATCGTGCTCATCGACGCTCTTGCCAAACAACCACCTCACCGGGCGATGGTCATACGAGCAACGGCCAATTGTGCCCGTTTTGTTTAGGAGCCGAAGACCAAACGCCACCAGCAACACTCACGCTTCGAACCGATCGCCAAAGCACACTCGATTGGTCGGTTCGAGTTGTCCCGAATAAATTCCCAGCCATCGATGCCCCCGAAGAATTCTGCTTGCGCAGTGACCAAGCCGATCGATCGACACCCGCGAGCGATTTGTTCATGCGCAAACAAACCCGCGGAGGACACGAAGTCATCATCGAGGCCCCTTTCCATGTCCAAAGCATCACGCAACTTCCCAACGACCATGCCGCCTTGATCTTCGAAGCCTACCAGCAGAGACTCAAGTACTGGAGAAACGTCCAGTCGATGCGGTATGCCGTGGTCTTCAAAAACAACGGTGCTGATGCCGGGGCCTCGCTCGTACATGCTCATAGCCAATTGATCTGCACCGACTTCCTACCAAGCGATGTGCTCAAGACCCAAAAGCGAACAATCGAGTACCAAAAGACTCACGGACGCTGTTACGCCTGCGATGTACTCAAAGAGGAACTAATTGCTAACCAACGCATCGTCACACAAAGCGAATCCTTTGTCGCTCTTTGCCCTTTTGCTTCAAGACTCCCCTATAGCGTTTCGATCCTTCCCAAGCACCATCAAAGCGCCTTCGAAGCCTGCTCGGTCGATCAACTACGAGAACTCTCCACTCTCGTGCAGCAAACCCTCTTGACTATCGAACTCGAACACCCCGGTGCTGCGTACAATTACGTCCTGCAAACAGCACCCTTGGATGATCACGATCCTGCAGCCTTCCACTGGCGCCTAAAGATCCTTCCGCGACTCATCAAAGTCGCCGGCTTTGAATGGAGTTCGGATTGCTACATCAACACCGTATTGCCCGAAAAAGCCGCTCAAGACCTCGCGCGCCATCTGCCTGCTTGCTCCCAAAGGCCTTGCGTCCACTCCTCTGCGACTAGCCAAATATGCACTAACTAAGCCATATTTGGCTAAGGTGCTCAGCCAAATATTTGATTTCGATTACATATTTGGCTAAAGTAACCCTAGACGACGACTTTGTTTAACATCCAGTCCAAATCGCGGTACTCGCACTTAATGATTTGCTAGAGCCCTCTGCCTAACCCCTTGGGCACCATCTTCAATATTACCCAAATCATTCCGCACCCAAAGATCAATATGATCCCACTTACGATCCCAACAGCCAACCAACCACCAGGCTGACTCGGATTCAGAAACGGATAAGGATACCAGCCGCTGATCGCACCCCGAAGTAGCGAAAAGAAAAGAAACGCCAACGGATAAGCCAGCCACCACAGCGATCGGCGATAGGTCGGTCGACTCGCAGGTGGCATTGCTACCCAATCAAACAACATCCATAAAGGCATCAGCAAATGATGCACCCCATCAGCAAACGGATGAACGATCTCTTTGACCATCGGTAAGCGACTCAGCAAGACCGCATAGACCGCTCCTGTAATCCCTAAGTACAAAACCGCTGCACCTCGAAAAGCCCCCCTGCGAGACTCGCTTATCCCCAACCCTCCTGATGCCTCGATCACCAACACCACCACCGCATAGAGATTGGCTTGGATCGTAAAGAAACTCAAAAAAGGCCCCAGCTCAAACCCACCCTTGGCAATCAAATGATTGGCTTGCACAAACACCGCGTAGAAAGAAACGGCCGCCAAGATCCAGCGGATGAGGTTCCAACCAAGATTCCGACTCTGAACCATCGCTACTTGATCCCTCGATCAAAGAACCCAAACACATCATCCAAGGCGGCTTGGACAATCACCATATGCTCGACATCCGTGTACTCGCGATACTCCACAGAGCATCCAACCCGTTTGAGCTCTTGAGCAAGACTCTTTGCTCGAGGTTTTCCAAAATCCCGATCGCCAGCGCCAACAAGAAACGGAACCTTGCGAATCGCCTCAGTATCCTTGACACCCCCACCTCCGCCCAAGGCTGCTACCATTCGAACCGATTCAGGATGCTTGCTAACGTGCGACATCGCCTGCACAGCGCCCATAGAATGCCCCACCAACATCACCCGATCCTTATCAATCGGTAAGTGCTCCGATAGAGCTTGGATCATCTCTGCAATGTCCAAACCTAAGCCGGTCATCGTTTGACGGGGTGACACGACGATCCACTGACGTTCCTTAGCCAGCTCGATCAATCGACCAGCACCATAGGTTTGAAAAAACATGTTCTCACTGCCACCCGCTCCATGCAAAGCGACCAGAACCGGAAGCTTCTTGCTCGTATCCTTCGTGTCATACTCAGGCACCTCCATCCGAACTACCTGCGTCGATCGACCTAGGCTCAGCTGCATCCACTTCCACCCCGCTTGGCGTACCCAATCATCAAAAGCTCCTTCCACCGGCTGACCCGCAGAAGTCACCTGCGAGATTTGTTCAAAGTCACTCATGAGTTTGTTCCAAGGCAGATCGATCTCGAAGGGTGTCCCTTTGCGACCTCGAACGAGCTCTCTAGCCAAAAACCTTCCTGTGCTGCTTGCCGACTGACGCTCTTTACGATTCGCTTCACTCCAAGCTTCCAGTTTAGCGAATCGCTCCTCCAAACGATCAACCAAAGAAATCGATGGACACATCCAATCAAAGCTTCCCGGTTGCGAACCTACCCCATGGGCCGTAAGCACATAATCCCCAGGGGCAAGACCTCGGAAATCGATCTGCTGTCCCTCGTGAGTCGAGACCTGCAGTGTCTTGCTCATCAGAGGCTCTTTGCCCAAACTCGACTCCATGACCTTTGCAGGTGAATCGTTCCAAGGCCACACCTTGAGCACGATCTGCGACGGGCTTTGCGACTCGGCCTGGGAGACGTAAAACATCTCCGCACGAAGCTCGGTTACCGGATCGTTGATATCCAAAAGCGTCCGCTGAAATTCAAGCTTCCAACCAGTGCGTTGGAGCCTCTGTGCCTGATCGCTAGGCTCGACCCCACTGACTTGCATCCAAGCCTGATCGAGAAGTTTCCCAGCCCGACTCAGTTGCAACGAAAAGAAACTC
>JBJSXX010000074.1:0-5415 GCA_046086605.1 Pirellula sp.
CGGATACCGACGTGGACATGCCGCTGTTCGAAATACACAACTTGCCCTTGCGAGAGAAGCTCAAGTGCTGGTCGAGCAAGAGCGGGCAGTACACTTTGGACTGAGCAATGCGATCAATGAATCCAAGAGAGCATTTGAGAACCTCGTGATCCAAAAGAATCGATACGAGTCTGCAGAAAATCAGATTAAAGCCTTGCGAGCCCGGGTTGAAAAAGGGCAAGTTGCGTATTTCGTACGGCGGCATGACCACGTCGGTATCCGACCGGCATTAGATAGTCCAATCCCAATGACCACTCTTGAAAGTCGTTGTCGAAGGGAGTGTTGAACTGCTTGTCAAATCCCCTCAATCGGTACGCAGCAATCGCATCGAGTTGAGGTTTCAAAAAGTTTCGATTAGCGATCAATTCCAATTCCCGCTGTTTGATCACCCAACGCTGTCGCCTAAGCTCCTCTCGATTAACCATCGCATCAGAAATCGAGTTTTCCCAGTCGAAGTCTAATTGGGCCAAGCTTGGCTGATCCGAGGGATACAGTAGTCGACGATCATTGATGGGCATCCCAAGGATCAATCGAAGCCTTCGTTCCGAGATTCGCACGCCACCTGTTCCACGGAACGTGCCACCGGTTGATCCGTTGTTCGAACGTGTACCGTCTAGAACTCGACCATTGAGCGAATCAACCACATCGGACTCAAAACGCCATAACTGTTCGAGAGCTTGTTCCTTGTCTACAGCCCCTACTTCTCTATCCTTTGCCTTGAACCTTTCAACAGTGACTATCGCCTGATCTCTGGCTTGGATTTTGGAATCCAAATCGCGATAAGCAAAGTAAAGATCCCAATAGGCGTTCTCTATCTCAGCAACGAAATCGCGAACCGAACGTTCGAAATCAACAAGGCTGATGTCCGTTCGAACTCTCGCCAGAAGGACACCGTTGAGTTGCCCTGGCAAGGCACCCGGACCAGCTATCCGATTGAACTCCGTCCCCGCACCTAAAAGCAACGGTTGGCGAACCTGTGCTTCGAGGAACGTATCCCAGGTGTAAGGCCCAAAGCGGTTTGATTGCTGATTGTTTCGGTCGAAAATCTTCACGTCCCGCAAGGTGTACAAACCACCGTTTGCACTGCGCTTGCTGACCCCAAATTGTGAGGTGCTCAGATCCTGACGGAACAATCCATTGACACCGAAGAAATTGTTGTTGTAGCCCCGGTGATTATGTTCGTAGATACTCGATGCAAAAAGATTCGCATCGAAAGCACTTAGCGCAGCCTCTTCACCAATTCTTGGGTCGCTATAAACAACCGCTGGATCGACCGTCGAAGCCAAGACCTGGGGAGTTCGCAGTACTGTCACCCCCAAATCCCGCATCAACTTGGAATTCGCTACGCCGAATGAGATGCAGTCCTGGAGACTCATCCCATGGAACTGCTCGGGCGTGAGTGTTTGCACGTCAATGTCCATCGGCCCGAACGATTCCTGATAGTCAGGCATGCATTCGGTCTTCAATGGATCACTGCGCGAAATCTGCGAGAGAAACTCCGAGGCGGTCTGATGACCCGCACCCTGTCCAGCCTGAAACTTCTTCGAGTGCGAACATCCAGCCATAAGTGCCAAGCAGGCCAAGCCACTGTGAAGCAACATCGCAAATGATCGACGAGCGATTCGTCGTGCGTGTCGCGTCGATCCTTGCTTCGCTAATTGATTGTCTTGGAGCGTCTTTGGTGTCATAATAGCCGGATTAAATATTACAATCGACATCCCACCATCGATTGTTTCGACCGGAAAAGTCGGCATCCTTCATGCATTATGCTTCAAACGCCGAAAGAATCGCAGAAAAGTAAACTACCCACTCTTCGGCTCCAAAGACCTGGGCCGTTGCCAACTACCTGGATACTGTATCTAACCCATCTTACCCAAGCCTCCATCGACCATGCCTGACTCGACGATCGAGAGTACCGACCGGGTGCTTGGACAACTCGAAGCCATCGCCCGTAACGCCGACCCTCAAAACCTGTTCTATCGCAGACTTATCGAGGCCCTTGCCCCTATACTCCAATCCGAATGCGTTTTGCTAGCTACGCAAATCGAGGGTAAACCCCTGAGCCTGTACTTCGCAGGAAATACACTCGAAGCTCCCTTGCTCGAAGAGGGTTTGACCATCGCATTCTCAGAACCCATCGAGCACGAACTCCAAGCTCAAAGAGTCTGCCAGCGATCCCCTTGGATAATCACAAGATTTCCAAAAAACAATCCGTCGCTACCCTTGGCTTTGGTAGCTCGGTTTGACCAACAGTCCAGCCGGCATCAAATCGCAGTTGCCAAAAATCTGCTTGAGGCATTCGCGGAAATCGCGGAACTACGCGAGGTTTACGTCGAGAACGCACGCTCGGTTGGCTTATGGAGGAAAGCTTCTTTGCGGTGCCAAGAGCTTGCCAACGCATCGAACCACTTGCAACTCAACCGCGGACTGGTCGAATCCCTCCGGGAATCCCTCGATGCGGATCGCGTTTCTTTGTTTGAATCCGACAATAAGCACTCCAGGATGATCGCATGCAGCGGCAGCGCGTCGATCGATCCGAACTCGACGCTTGTGCAGAGCCTGGAAAAGAAGGTCTTCGAACTGCATTCAGAAAATCAACCTAAGCTCTCTGACGACCTAGCATCGCAGTCTCAGACACATCGATACAGTTTATTCATGCCCTGGGAGACCGGTGGCAATAGCCAGTCGCACAGTTTATTCATCGAATGGTCAAACCCTCAAGCGATCATCGATCGCGTTCAGAAAGCCTCGAATCTTTTTCCGATGCTTAACCAAACATGGCAAAGCCAAAACCGCTGGCTCTATTTGCCAACCCAGGTGCGGACCAACGCCCAGGAAAAATCAAATGCTTTGAAACACACCCGAACGTTACCCAAGGGAGCCTTGGTCCTCTGTGGTATTGCAGCCACTGCGGCTCTGGCCATGATCCCCTACCCATTTACCATCGAGGCCCAAGCCTACCTCGAACCTGTCGATCAACGCATTGTCCATGCTTCAGCCGATAGTTTCATCCAAAACATCCTGGTCCGTGAAGGCCAACTGGTAAAAGGTCAGGAACCCCTTGTGCAACTCCGGTCACCTAGCCTCGAACTTCAAATCGAGGAAGTCGCCGGCCAGCAACGCGCCTTGGAAGAAAAAAAGAATGGGTTGCGTGTGGCCGTCAATCAGCTTTCCTCAAACGTAACCGATCTTGCGAATCAAACACGCCTATCTGCAGATTTAAAAATCGTCGAGGTGCAAGAAGTTCAATCGCGCAAAAAGCAGGAGTTCCTTCTTAAACAAAAGGAGGAACTCCTGGTTCGATCCCCTATCGAAGGGATAGTCGTCGGAGGCGATCTAAAACGCGAACTCAGCGACCGACCGCTACAGCGCGGCGAGGCGCTTTTCCGTATCGCCGATTTGCAAGGCCCATGGCAGTTGATACTCCTGGTGTCCGACCGAGACGGTGGCTATGTTCAAAAAGCGATGGAACAAGGCCCGGTTGAATTCGATTGGGGACTAGAAAATTCGACTCAGAAAGGACTGCGAGCATCCTTAGAGTCGATGTCCAAGGATGTTGAGCAACGCCCCGCTGAAGGCCCCTGCAGAATCGCGAAAGCTTCAATCGATCATCAACAAATCGATCAACCTGTCATCGGAGCAGTGGCCTACGCTCGGATCCCATGCGGAACGAGACCCCTGTGGTACATCTGGAGTCGACCTCTGGTCGAATTCCTGCAAAAACGCTTTTGGTTGACCTCGACCCCAAAACCCATTCCTGCCCCATCATCGATAAGTCCCCAGCCATGAGCCGATCCTTCTTCATACCTAAAACGATTTGCTTCAAAGGGTGCGTTGCCCTTTGGATGCTATGCGGCCTGACGCAGGCACAGCAGCCCACTGTGAGCGAAAGTCCCACAGCCGTAAAAGCAAATAATCAGATCATCATCGACGGGGCAATCCTTAAGACCGTCGAAGTCACCTCCATCGCGGCACAGGTTCCAGGGTTGCTCAACTCGGTATCGGTTCGCGAAGGAGACCGCGTCAAAGTCAGTGCACCATTAGCGGCCATCCAATCGACTACCACCGAACTCCAACTTCAACGAGCCAAGGTCGCAATGGATGTCGCTCAGAAGAACTTCGAAAGCACCATCGACACCGATCTTGCTCAAAAGAACTTCGCTGTCGCTGAAAATGAGTTCGTACAAGCAATCGAGGCCAACAAACGGGTTCAGGACGTGTATCCCCCAATGGAAGTCGATCGACTCAGGTTGGTTCGCGACCGAGCCAAACTTGAAATCGATCGAACTGTTCACGCGAAGGACATTGCCAAACTAGAGATGTCCAAAATCCAAATCGAACATCAGCAACTAGCCGATCTGCTCGATAAGCACCAAGTCCGAGCCCCGGTGTCGGGCATGGTTGTCGCAGTAGAAAAACGAATCGGCGAGTGGGTCGAAGCCGGCACGGTTGTACTGCGACTCGTCGAAATCGATCGATTGAGAATTGAAGGGTTCATGCAAGCCGAACAAGCGGACCCGAAATGGCTCGATTGCGAGGCACAAGTCGAATTGCTGCTATCGGGCAAACCGATCCGTACCACCGCCAAACTCGTCTTCATCAGTCCGGAGGTCAATCCGATCAACGCGCAGGTTCGTGTCCATCTGGATGTCGACAACCGTGACGGAAAACTACGACCAGGACTACGCCCCAAGGTTTGGATACCTAGCAACCCATGAACCAGGCGGGAAACGAGTCGCATTCAACCTCTGGGATCGAGTCGGCAAGGCTAAGACTCCGAACCGATATTCAGTGGATCGCTTACCAAGACACCGGGCGCTGGGTTGCACTCGACCCGGTATCGAACGCCTACTATTACTTTAGTCAGTTGGAACGCCAAGCTGCCTTGCTCTTCGATGGTAGCCGTTCGGTCAAGGATGTCCTCGAATCGATCACGCGTGGCTGTCTCAAAGCGAACCTCCCGGCAACTTGGATTGAGACATTCATTCAAAAGCTACTTCGGGCCCAACTGATCGACACTCCTGCAGGCATTCGTCTTACACAACTCCCGACCGCGTCGGCTCAAGGAGCATTCCTAAAATCGATTGTATCGAACCCTCTTTCGATTCGCATTCCGCTGTTTCGCCCGCAAATCGATTACCCTTGGGCGAAATTAATCGCTAGATTGGTTTTTTCGCAAAGAGCTATCACCTGGGTATTGCTCGGACTGATGATCGTCAGCTATTTGGTCGTTTCGAAACTCCTGAGTCATCCCCACGAGATCCTGTATGACATCAGCAAGATCCAAGGAGATCGTTGGCTCGCTTTAGGTTGCATGCTCGTAGCAATCAAATCGATCCACGAGCTTGGCCACTATTTGACTTGCGTGGCGTTGAA
>JBJSXX010000075.1:0-11490 GCA_046086605.1 Pirellula sp.
CCGATCGGCCAAAAAGTCCGCGTCGAGAGCGATGTTTACACGGTCATCGGTCAAACCAAACAACGAGGTGCTTCGGCTGCCATCGGTGGAAGTCTAGAAGCTCGCGAGTATAGCTTTGATGCCTATATTCCCCTGGACACCTTCCGTCAGCGCGTCGGCGATCAAATCATGACCCGCACCGGCGAAGGTTTCAATTTTCGCGGTGAGATCGTTGAACTGACCCAAATCACTTTGACCCTTTCGGATATCGCTATGGTCGATGAGACGGCCGCGATCCTCGAACGACTGCTGAAGAAATACCATGATCAAGAAGACTACGCGATCGTGGTTCCCAAGGAGTTGCTTCGTCAAGCCGAAAGAACGCGCTCGATGTTCAATGCGATGCTGGTGATCATTGCAGGCATCTCGCTGCTCGTCGGTGGTATCGGGATCATGAACATCATGCTCGCGACGGTCACCGAAAGGACCCGTGAGATCGGGATCCGACGAGCGCTGGGTGCCAAACGATCGAACATCATCCAGCAATTCTTGGTCGAAACTCTGGTACTGACCGGAAGCGGTGGCTTGCTCGGTGTGATCGTTGGTCTTATGTGTGGACCGATCTTCCATTTGATCCGCTGGACGCTTGTGAAGATCTCGCCAGAGTTGTTGCCGCCGACGATCTTAACCCTCGAACCCAGGATCGCTCTTTGGTCGGTGATCCTGTCGGTCGGTATCTCGCTACTGGTCGGCTTGCTCTTTGGCTTGTATCCGGCCCGCAGGGCTGCTGCGATGAATCCAATAGAAGCCCTAAGGCACGAATAGCTTACCCGCCTGGCTAATTAAAATTGCCTGGACGGCGTGGCATCTGCCGTGGATAAGGGGGATGCTTTTGATCGGGTGCGATCAAACCTGTTTCTTGCTCCCAATCCTGACGCTCTTCCTCGGTGGCATAATAAGTCAGCCAGCAATCGACATCGTTGTCATCCAAGCAATGCCAATGCAAAAAGTTGCGAGGTCGTGAAACCTTCTTTTGATAGACTGGCAGAATGTCTCGCATCAGCAAGCAATACAACTGGCGATCGCTCAAATGATCCGTGAAATCCAACGCGATCTTTTGGCTGTAGAGCATTTGAATCGTCTTCCATAGGAGCTTCGATAGCGACGAATCATCCAGGGTGTCTGGAGCTGGCAGTTGCAGTTCAGGTTCGAACCACTTGGAGATCGGAAGCGAAGGGGCTCGTTCCCATTCGAGAATCGATTCGAGAAAATCATTTTCGTCTTCAAGACTCATATTCCGACCGCTGAGCACATCGACCGACTCGTCCAAAAATGGTTCCAGTTCATCGCGTAATTGAGCATTCTTCAGAAGCAGATCGACTTGTTGATCGTGTGAGGAGGGTAGGTTCGACATGGACCGGGATTGTCTCGCAAGGAAGAAAAAATACTTCTTGAATTCGGGCTGACTCAATTTATACCGGGTCAAAGCGAACCCCAAACGGGAACTTTAACAAATCCTGGTTTGTCAAAAAAATTCCGCGATTTTCCTATGCATAATCCTCACTCCCCTCCAACTCAATCAAACGAGTTAGTCTGTGACGATTAAAGGGACTGTAAGGCCTCGGGTTCAAGCAGACCTAGCGTGCCAACTTACGAAGTACCTGGATCCCTCGATCGAGCATTTCATCGCTGGCCGCAAATGAGATGCGGAAGTGCGTATCGCGCTTTGAGAAGATGTTTCCAGGGATCACAAGCAGTTCATTTGCGATCGCCTTGGTCACAAAATCGGTGGCATTGCCCGCAGGCACCTTGGGGAAGATATAAAACGCACCGCCAGGCTCGACAAACTCGTAGTAGCCTCGCAAACCCTCGACGATCCGATCACGCTTGGTCCGGTAGTTTGCGTAATAACTTGTCATGTCATAGTCCAACGCCGCCAGCGAGGCGTGTTGAAATGGGGTCGGGGCGCACACGAACGTGTACTGCTGCAGCTTGATCATTGTCTGAATGATCGCATTGGGGCCATGGACATAGCCGAGTCTCCAGCCTGTCATGGCATAGGTTTTCGAGAAACCATCGATGACGATCGTATGCGGATTGAATTCGGCGGGCGAAGGCGTTGGGTTGCCAAAATGAAATGCGCTATAGATCTCATCGGAGATCAATGCGATCCCCTTTTTTAAACACAGCTCGGCGATTCCTTGAACCTCTTGGGTCGAGGCCGTCACGCCCGTGGGATTCGACGGGCTATTGAAGAGCACTAGCTTGGTCTTTGATGTGATCGCGCTAGCGACCTTGTCGACATCGATCCGAAAATCGGGATACGTATCGATCAGCACGGGAACGCCGCCGACGAGCTGGATCAAGGGTACGTACATCACAAAGTAGGGGTCAAAGACGATCACTTCATCGCCTGGATTGACCAAGCTGAGCATGGCCAGAACCAGTCCACCGCTGGTTCCCGACGAGACAAAGACGCTGCGATCCTCATGCTTGTACCGCTGCGTGATGTCCTTTTGAAGCTTATCGATCAATGGAGCGATGCCCTGGGTCGGCGAGTACATGTTCTTGCCAGAGTGTATCGCTTGGCAGGCTGCCTCTTTGATCGGATTGGGGACATCGTAATCAGGCTGTCCGATCGATAGGTTGATCGGATTTTTCATCGTCGCGGCCAGCGCGAAAACTTTGCGTATGCCGCTGGAGTCAAAAGCGAGCGTTCGGTTAGCGATCCAGGAATTAGGTGTGTTTGGATTCATGATTAAGCATCCTGAGGGGAGACTTTGTTGGCGGTCCGGAGGGATTTCTCGGTGATGATTCGATTGACCGAATTGAGGATCGCCAAGATGGTCGCTTCCACCGAATCGGTCGATGCACCCATGCCGCGATAGGATTGGCCTTCATGCTCGACTTCGATGGTCACTTCGCCGATCGCATCGCGTCCGAGGCTTGCGCTGCTGACTCGAAATTCTTTGCATGAGAGTTTGATACCGGTAATTTTCTCGACGGCCCAAAAGGCCGCATCGATCGGACCATCACCCTGCTGGGCTTCTTCGGTTTGCTTTCTGCCATCGATCTCTAGCGTCAACTGGACGGTCGGTGTTTTGCCTGAGCCGCTGGTGAGTACATAAGTCACCAGTGACCAGCCGGGGATGGCCGTACCGCTGATTTGTTGTTGGATCAGCGCCACAACATCTCCATCGAAGATGTTCTTCTTTTTGTCCGCAAGGATTTTGAATTGCTCGAAGAGAACCTGCAGTTGCTCACCGGTCAATCGGTAGCCCAGTTCTCTTGCGCGATCGGCAAGGGCGGCTCGCCCCGAATGCTTACCGAGTACCAAGTCGGTCTTAGAAAATCCGACATCCTCAGGACGCATGATTTCGTAAGTGCTTCGTTCTTTGAGCATTCCATCTTGGTGGATGCCCGATTCGTGTGCAAATGCATTGCGTCCGACGATCGCTTTATTGCGCTGGACGTCCAGGCCTGTGATCTTCGAGACCAGACGACTCGTCGGCACGAGCCGCTGAGTATTGATCCCGGTGCTGGTGTGGTATAGGTCGCTGCGTGTTCGCATCGCCATAACAACCTCTTCGAGCGAACAGTTGCCGGCTCTCTCTCCGATACCGTTGATGGTGCATTCGATTTGACCGGCCCCGGCGGCGACAGCTGCCAGTGAGTTGGCAACGGCCAGTCCCAAATCGTCGTGACAGTGGCAAGACAGGATCGCACGGTCGATGTTTGGAACTCGGTTCAGGAGTGCCTCGATCCGTGCATACATCTCGCTCGGAGTGGTATAGCCAACGGTGTCAGGGACATTGATCGTGGTGGCTCCGGCGGCGATCGCAGCCTCGACGACATGGCATAGAAAATCGATCTCTGTTCGGGCAGCATCCTCGGCCGAGAACTCGACATCGTCGCAGTAGGATAATGCCCGCTTCACCCCGTTGACCGCTCTTGCAACGATCTCCTCTTGAGTCATACGCAGTTTGAACTCGCGATGAATGGCGCTGGTTGCCAAGAAGACGTGGATCCGGGCTCGCTCGGCTTTTTGTAGGGCTTCCCAGGCTCGATCGATGTCACCATCGTTGCAACGAGCCAAACCGCAAATGACTGGACCACGGATCGTTGTTGCGATCTCGCGAACGGCCTCAAAGTCCCCTGGGCTGGCGATTGGAAATCCGGCTTCCATGACGTCGACACCCAAATCCGAAAGGGCTTGGGCGACCTCGAGCTTTTCGGCCAAATTCATGCTGGCCCCTGGGGATTGCTCCCCATCGCGTAGGGTGGTGTCGAAAATCCGTATGGCCCGTGGTGCTAAGTCGCTCATAGAGTTTGCATAAAAATCAGGGGTTAGCCGCAGTGGGCTGGTTGCTCAAATCCCGTCGCAATGCCGAGGAATCAGGCACTGTCGGTTCGATCAATCTCCATCGTACCGGAAATAATTTTTCCTGAAACCGTTGAAATCCTTGGTTGTGCGGTTGAACTTGGATCCAGGCCAAGGCTCCGGCGATTCAAGTTGGTACGCAGATTGCTTTCATTAAGAATCGGTTGGTTTGCTCGATCCTTGGGCAAGCCGTCCATTCTACCCAGAAGTCGAAAGCGTCGGCGGAAGTTTGGGGGCTGCAAAGTCGCCTTGCTTCCGCGCTTTCGATCTTTTTCTTCTCGCTCATAACGGCCTTACGCGTCGGGCAGCCGCACGCTGAGGTACCCCATCGGCCTGGTTGTGGTGTCCGCCTCACCGCACCGGCCGGGGTATTTCCGCCTCACCTTAGGTTAGGTTTTTTCCTGTCGAAAACGATCTAGGATCGGCTAGGAAAAATTGCTAGTCTCTGGGCGAATCGTCCTAACGGCTCAGCAGTCCGCAACTGCTTGGCCATTTTCGTGTCCACCGCTCAAGGATGAGTGACCCAATGCGTCGATCCGCAACGAATCAACTCTGTCACCGCTTTTTAAGAACGTTATTGCTTGGATGCCTCGCGGCCGACTCTGCCTTGGTATTGTGGGCACCAAGCAGTTTGGGCCAAGCTCCGATCGTTCAACCGCGATCCCCCGGTTATGGTGCCGCTAATCCACCTGCGAACCCCAGCAATCCGGGGGCACCCGCGGCTCAAAACCCACAACTCAACCCACAGCTCAATCCACAAAACGCCAACCGCGTCCAAAACCAACTTCAGCAAGCGGTGCGAGAAGGCCAGGAGTTCCAGATGCAAGGCCCCAACAATGGTGGCCAAGTCATCCAGCAACGACCCTTCCCTGAACTGACCCCTGTCGAACAACAAACGATCGACCAGATCCTGGCCTACTGGGAACAAGAGACGGCCAAGATCGAGCGATTTAGCTGTGAATTCAGCCGATGGGAATTTGACTCCCAAGCACCCGGTGTTCAAGAGCTCGCGAGGCAACTCGGACGCGGCGATGTCACCGTGGCTGCAAGCCGCGGTGTGGTTCGTTTCCAAAAGCCCGATCGTGGACTTTTTAAGACCGAAGTCTACACAAAGATGACCGGTGCGCTATCGAAAGATCGCCAAGTCGAACTCAAGGTCGATCCGAACAACTCGGGCGAATGGGTCGTATGCGATGGCAAATTCGTATGGGACTATGACCGCAAAGAAAAGATTCGCACAAAGTTAGAACTTCCTCCCGAAATGCAAGGCTTGGGAATCATGAATTCCCCACTGCCATTTCTCTTTGGTGTGAAGGCAGAAGAGATCAAGGCTCGGTATTGGGTTCGCGCGATTTCGCCGGGAACCGAGAACGGTCGTCCGGTTGAAAACAAGTATGCCATCGAAGCTTATCCGAAGTACCCGGTCGATGCGGTCAATTACCATCACGTTCAAATCGTCTTGGATCGCGATATGTTTTTGCCTGAACTGATGGTTCTGTACATGCCCGAATGGAGCGATCAAGCGGTCAATGCCAACGGTGTGGTGATCGAACCTAGAGACAAGCGGATGGTTTATCAGTTTGCCAATCGCCAAATCAATGCAAACATTTTCCAAAAGCTCAGCGAACGCGTTTTCCAAACCGATTTTATCCCCATCGATCCAGGGGCAGGATGGAAAACCAACGAGATCCCCTATCTGCCTGTCCAGCCTCAAATCCCCAGGACTGCAAATCAAAACGCACCGAATGTCCCGGGTGGCTCTTTGCCAAAGTAAACCATGCAGAATCGTTCGAGGCGAGGTTTCCTTGCGAGCATTCTAGCCGTTCCGATATGCGGTTGCGCGAGTTGGCTACCGACTCGCAAAGAACCCGAACCCGTTCCACCGACGATCCTCACCAAGGAAATCGCCAAGGACACCGTCGGGATCGAAACGATCCTTCTTCGACTCAGCGCCGTAGAATCCCAGCAACTGCAGGATCTATGGACTTATGCCGACGAACAAATCATTACACCTGAGCAACGCCTGCTGCTGGATCGCAACGGATTGCGAGCCGGAAAATTCGCAGGACAAATACCCGCCATCACCCAGGCCTGGATCTCTCAAAATGCCGCCAGGATCGAAAATGATCCGATGGAACAAGCAGGAGTGGTGGCCGAGGTCTCTAGCTTTTCGCAACTTTGGCGATGCCGTAGCGATCAACGCAAAGTTCTGACGGTTCGCAATCTCTCCAAGGAAACCGTCACCTTGTTCTACAACGAGGATGGGTTTCGCGGTGGACAATACCCAGCACCCCATTTCCTCTTTTCGCTCTACGCGAAACCTGTTGGCCCGCAAACGGCGCAAGTCCTATTGAGACCCGAACTTGAATACGGGCAAAGCAAACGGAGCGTGGTTGCCAAGGATTCGGCGATCCGAACCGAGGAACGCCGCGAAGCGGTTCGCTGGGATTCACTGGCTCTGGTCGTCAACATGCAGCAAGGGGACTGTTTGATGCTCACCGGTAGCACCGAGCCTCGCGGAATCGGAGAGCATTTCTTTCGCACCCGATCGAGCGAAGGCGAGTTCCAAAACGTTGTCCTGCTAGTGCGCGTGGCGGAACTCAACGCCCCCGACGAATTCTCAAACACTCAAACTCCCAGAGCCTTACCCAACGACTCGACCAAGAAGCGATGAAAAAGAGTTTATACTCAGTGGCATGAACAAGATCACTTTTCTGCTCGGACCATCGCTTGCCCTGGGAACCTACTGGCTGCTTTTGCAAATCGATGCCTTCCCACCCTTGGCTGCGGCGGTTGCTGCCTTGAGCCTGTGGATGGCCATCTGGTGGATGACCGAACCGGTGCCCCTCGAGCTGACGGCTCTTTTGCCGATGATCGTCTTGCCACTGATCGGGCTCTATCCAGTCAAATCGGCAATGTCCGAGGCTTGCGCTCCGTATGCCAACGAAAGCGTTTACTTTTTTCTAGGTGGCTTTGGGCTTGGACTGGCGATCGAAAAAACGATGCTCCATCGCATCGGGGCCTTGTTCCTCCTGCGCTGGGCAGGATCCAACGCCAGTCGCGTCGTGGCTGCATTCATGCTCTGCTCGGCTCTGCTGAGCATGTGGATCAACAACACGGCAACGACCATGCTCATGCTGCCGCTTGCCATCAGCGTCATTGCGACCACCAATCACCCGAACTTTTCGAAGTCGATCCTTATCGGCGTAGCGTATGCCGCAAGCATCGGTGGCATGGGAACCTTGGTCGGTACTGCTCCGAACATCTACTTTACCGGCTTCCTGCGAGATCGAGGAATGGAAATCGGTTTTTGGAATTGGATGCTCGTGGCCATGCCGATCGTGGCCGTGCTACTGGTTGGTTGTTGGGTCTGGATGGTGCTCATTCTTTGGCCGATGAACAAGCTGAGTATCTCGGTTCCTAGCGAATGGGTCGAGGAATGGAATTCGACGCGCAGTTTCAATTGGCAACAGCGCACGACGCTCATCGTCTTTGCACTCGCGGCCGCTTGCTGGATTCTCCGAACTCCTATTCTCGATGCTCTCAAAGAAACGATTTGGCATGATCGGCTCGCACCGGCCAACGATGCTTGGATCGCGATGACGGCACTTGCATCGCTGCTGGTGTTTCCGTTGGGCAAGCCAGTGCTAGAGTGGAAGGATGTCGATAAGATCCCTTGGGGAGTTCTGCTTCTGTTTGGAGGGGGGCTGAGTCTATCGCATGCGATCACCAAATCGGAGCTCGACAAACAGATCGGAATCGCGGCGGCAGGTTTGCAAGGAGTCCCTCAGTGGCTCTTGCTGACCGCAGTGGTGCTGTTGGTCGTTGCCATCAGTGAAATGGCCAGCAATGTCGCAACAGCCACAACCATGATCCCGATCCTCATGGGCGCCGCTGGCGCGATGCAAATCGAGCCGATCGTTTTGCTCAGCGCTACGGTGCTTGCCAGCAGTTGCGGATTCATGATGCCGGTGGCCACACCCCCGAATACACTGGTCTTTGCCCAGAAAAAATTCCCAGTAAAAGATATGCTTCTTGCAGGCTTTGGCGTTAATCTCCTTGCGATTCTCGCGATCCCACCCGCCGTTATGTGGATCCTTCCAAAGGTGCTCTCAAAGTGATTTCGAGGTATACTCAAAGGATGCAAATGGCCTCTAATCCCTCCAGGGGTGTTTTTTATGTTGACCTTCATCGGTGACGGATCCGCTCAAACTTGCAACGGTACACTACGACGGGATTTCCTCCAAGTCGGAACCCTCGGGGCCATCGGTCTAGGTTTGCCTCAATACTTGGCGGCTGCCGATTCCCATGGAGTCGATCCCTCCAAATCCAAACGCTCGGCGATCATGATCTTTAACCTCGGTGCACCGAGCCACATCGATACCTTCGATGTCAAACCCGATGCACCTGCCGAAGTTCGAGGTCCATTCAAACCGATCCCGACCAAAGCCCCCGGAATGCTTCTTTCAGAGATCCTCCCTAAGCATGCGCAGATCGCCGACAAGTTCTCGCTGGTGCGATCCTGTTTCCATCGCGGTGCGGCGGTCCACGATGCCGGTTGGCAAATCATGCAAACCGGTCGGCAATTCCAAGGTGGAGTCAACACTCCCCATGCCGGAAGCGTCGCAGGCTACATGCTCGGAAGACGTTCGGATCTGCCTGCCCACGTGGTTCTTCCCGAAACCATGGGACGTGGCGGTGGGAATCTTCCCAACGGTCAAGCTGGCGGATTCCTCGGCAAAGCCCACGACCCATTCGCGTTGATGGCCGACCCGAGCCAACCGAACTTCAAAGTCCCCGATCTACTTCCACCCGAAAGCATGGGTACTGCCCGCATCGATCGCAGGCAGCGTCTGCGTGATATCGTCGATGCGTCGGTCTCGCGATTCGAAGCCAGCGAGTCGGCCAAGATGATGGACGAGCACTTTGCCTCGGCGTATCGGCTCATGACCAGCACCCAAGCTCGCGAAGCATTCAATCTTGCGGCCGAACCCCAAGAGGTCCGCGAACGCTATGGATTGAATCGCTTTGGACAATGCTGCCTGCTTGCGCGTCGACTCATTCAAGCCGGAGTGCGGTTTGTCACCATCAACACGTTTTTAACTGTCTTTGACGAGATCACTTGGGACATTCACGGCAGCAAACCCTTCACATCCATCGAAGGGATGAAGAACATCGTCGCACCGATGTACGATCAAGGTTACTCGGCACTGATTGAAGATCTGTTCCAACAAGGGATGCTCGACGATACCCTCGTGTGCAACGTGGCCGAGTTTGGGCGCACCCCCAAGGTGAATCCTGCCGGGGGACGCGATCACTGGCCAGGTTGCTTCACTTGCGGATTTGCCGGCGGTGGAGTTCAAGGTGGACGTGTCGTTGGGGCCAGCGATCCGATCGGGGCTGTGCCAGCCGATCGACCGACCGAACCTCCCGAAGTCATCGCGACAATCTTCCATGCTCTAGGACTCTCGTTAGATCAACATCTTCCGGGTCCCGCAGGTCGCCCATTCCCATTGGTCGACATCGGCTTCCGCGAAATCCGAGAGCTCTTCTAATCGTCACACCCTGTCGTCACACTTGCAATAGACCCACTCGGGCATGAATAAAACTTCAGAGATCCTTTCCTTGACCGCTCTTGGGCAGCGGTTGCGATCCGGTCAGATCACTTGCCGTGAACTCATCGAATCCCAGTTAGCCTCCATCGAACGTTCCAATCGAGCGATCAACGCTTTTGTTTCGATCGATGCTCAAGGTGCATTGGCCAAGGCCGATGCACTCGATCGCAAACTCAAGGACCGTCAGCCATTGGGTGCTTTGGCAGGGATCCCAATCGGAGTCAAAGACAACCTATGCACTCGATCGGGAATCACATCCTGCGGCTCGCGGATGCTCAAGGAATTCCGATCTCCCTACGATGCCCATGTGGTTGAAAAGCTTTACGAGCACGATGCAATCGTTCTTGGGAAAACCAACCTCGATGAGTTCGCCATGGGTGGCTCGACCGAAACGAGCATCTTCGGAGCCTCGCACAACCCATGGGATATCGATCGAACTTGTGGTGGTTCCAGTGGTGGATCGGCGGCTGCTGTTGCCGCAGGCTTGGTGCCTGCGAGCTTAGGTACCGACACCGGTGGTTCGATCCGACAACCCGCAGCTTTTTGTGGCGTGTGCGGCCTGAAACCTACCTACGGTCGGCTGAGCCGATGGGGACTGGTCTCCTATGCCAGCAGTCTCGATGTGGCCGGTGTGTTTGCTCATCGTATCGAAGACATCGCGATGGTTTTGCAATCGGTCGCCGGGCACGACCCACGCGATTCGACCTGCTTACCCCACGAAGTTCCCGATTACGCCCCTGGTGTTCGCAACCTCGATCAAATACGATCGACACGTATCGGTGTAATCCGAGAGCAAATCGAATCGCCTGGACTCGATGAGAACATTCGCAAATCGATCCTCGATGCCATTGAGGCTTACAAAAAGCTCGGTGCAAAGATCATCGATATCGATATGCCCCATTCGAGATACTGCATCGCGACCTACTACATCATCGCTCCTTGCGAAGCCAGTAGCAACCTCGCCCGCTACGATGGTGTCCATTACGGGTTCCGCTCGAAGCGACCCGAAGCCTCCACCCTCGATCGGATGATCGAGCAGACCCGAAGCGAAGGGTTTGGACCCGAGGTTCGCCGCCGTATCCTCCTTGGCACCTACGCGCTGAGCGCTGGTTATTACGACGCTTACTACTTGCAAGCTCTCCGTGTTCGGCGGCTGATTCGACAAGACTATGACGAAGCGTTCACCAAGGTCGATGTGCTGCTAGGACCGACCACTCCGAACACCGCGTTCAAGCTCGGTGAGAAAATCAACGATCCAATCCAACTGTACTTGCAGGATCTCTTTACCGTCGGTGCCAATCTGGCGGGTGTTCCTGCGATTTCGATCCCCGTCGCAAAGAGCCCCGATGGATTACCCATCGGAATGCAGCTTCAAGCTCCCCCGCTTGGCGAAGCAAATCTTCTTGCCATCGCTGCAGCCTATCACCATCACATCGACTATCAGCCTATGGTTCCTCCTTCCTCTCAGGTTCCCGCCTCATGAGCCGCAACGCTAGTGAATATCGAATCGTCATC
>JBJSXX010000076.1:0-7016 GCA_046086605.1 Pirellula sp.
GAACCTCGATCGATTTGGGAAAGAACTCCCAGGGTAGCGCGAGTGAAAAAGGTCGTTTCAGACGAACCGTCAGGAGATGTCCGCCGTCTGGAGAGACCGATACGTGGGTAAAGAGGTCGGGATCTCCAAGATACTCTGGCGGACAACCTGGTTTGACGATCGTGATCCTAGACGTTGCGTGGTATTCGAAGAGTGCTTCGTCGTCGGCATTCTTCAGGAGATCTTGATAAGTCCTTGCGGGGGACTTGCGCCCATCGGCATACTGAACATTCGGCTCAGTGGGTACCGACGATACTTTTGGGGGCTCACTCCGCTCGCTCGGAACACTGCCACAGAGGATACCCAAGCCGTCGGGCATCCAATCGATTCCCATGAGAACCGTGTGGAGTCGATCGGTAAGAAGGACGGGGCGATAAGGATCATCGCAACGAACATACCACAGCTCGGTCGATGATCCGGTGTTGCGAGAGAAAACAAACGCATCGCTTCGATGGGACCATGAGACAAAACCGATGCGACTGGTTTTTTTGCCTTCTGGGTTCGGCAACGAGATGGAGGTGAAGTTCTTGCCCGAACGATCTCGGAGTGTCAGGCCACTGTAAAAGTCGATTTGAAATCCCGAGTTGGCATTTGGATCGATCCGCATCCCAGCCAGTGCGAGCATAGGTCGAGCGAGTTCTGCAATGTCCGGAAGCGGATCGCGTGACGCCAATATCGCCCAGTTGGCATCTGGGCTCCATAGTACTGATGGGTCTGGAATGGTTTCCAAAACCCTCGCGATCGAATCAGGGGGCAGTCGGTAGGGCACGCATTAAACCTGGTTGGGTTCAGGGTGAATCCAAGGGGCCCGGTAAGGACGCCGCAGCATCGCGGTGGCTTGGTCGTCTCCGACAACCACATGCTTGCCGGGATCAAACGTAAGGGTACGACCGAGTTTCATCGATAGATTCGCAAGGATGCATGAAGCCGTTGAGATGTGTCCTTGTTCGATGTCCGCAACAGGTTTACCCCTCTGAGCAATGGCCTTGAGGAAGTCGAGCATGTGCACACGGATCGCCGGAGCGACGTGGCGTTCGAGATCCTTTTCGGTTTTGTCTTCAGGGTATTCTTCGAGTTCCATTTTGACATCGCGATGGATTGGCTTTGCATCGGATCCACGCGGTATGAAATCGAAGCTATTGACGCTTAGTTTCAAAGTTCCTTTCTCGCCATAGAGGGTTGCTCCCCATGGATAAGCAGGATCGGGGGGATCGCCCCAGCTGCGATGGGTCCACTGCACATTGAGTTCAGGGAATTCAAACACCGCCGTTTGAGTGTCGGTGATATTGGCCCTCGAGGCTTTGTCGACATAGATCCCACCTTGACTTGATACTCGCGTGGGCCATCCGAGTCCTAGCATCCATCGAACTGTATCGAGCATGTGGATACACATATCGCCAAGAATACCATTGCCGTATTCGTTGAAAGCACGCCAAGATCGTGGATGCACGAGTTTGTTGTAGGGCAACATGGGGGCAGGGCCGGTCCACATCTCGTAATCGAGATTCGCAGGTGGAGCAGAATCAGGTGGGTTTTCGCGAGCACGCATGTGGTAATAGCAATAGATCTCCGCATGGGAGATCTTACCCAACATGCCTGGGTCGACGATTTGTTGTTTGGCTTCCATCAAGTGAGGGGTGCTGCGACGCTGCGTGCCGACCTGTACCACGCGGTTGTATTTCCTTGCGGCTGCGAGCATCGCTTGGCCTTCGACCACATCGACGCTGATGGGCTTTTGGACATAGACATCGGCTCCATTTTTGACCGCTTCGATCATCGGCAGCGCGTGCCAGTGATCTGGGGTAGCGATCAGGACGATATCGAGATCCTTTTCGGCCAAGAGTTTGCGATAGTCGGAATAGGTGCGGGGTCGGTTTCCGGATTTTTGTCGCTGCTTGACCATATCAGCCGCGTCGCTGAGCATCGTGCTGTCGACATCGCAAAGCGAAACCACTTCTACTGGAGCGACTTGAATCAAGCGGAATAGATCCGCTTTGCCATACCATCCGGTTCCGATGAGCCCGACTCGTTTCACCGGAGAATCTTGGAGGGCGGCGATCGTCTCGCGGTAGGGAACAAGCAGGCTGCTGGTGGCTGCCAGACCTGCGGAGAGAATTTGTCTTCGTGCGATCGGAGAATTCATCGGGAAAGAAACCTTGCTGGTTCGAGTTCAGCTTGTTGGATCAACGACCCAGAGTATAACCGATACTTGGCCAGGATTGCATCGTTTGCTTGAAAAATGGGATCAGCTCGAGAAACCAAAGACCGATGGATAAGACTTGGGATGCGATCGTTGTTGGAGGTGGTGCGGCTGGGTTATGGGCCAGCGGGACGGCGGCTCAGCGGGGTAAGAAAGTTCTCGTTTTAGAGAAGAACAACAAAGCCGGTGTGAAAATCCTCATGTCCGGTGGCACTCGCTGCAATATTACCCATCATTGCGATAGTCGGAAAATCGCAGAAGCCTTTGGCAAACAAGGTCGAGTTTTGCTTTCGGTGCTCAAGCGACTCTCGCCGGAGGATGTCGTTCGGGAGTTTCAGAGCGAGGGTGTGGCGACCAAGGTCGAGCAGACCGGCAAGGTTTTTCCGGTGAGCGATCGTGCCATCGATGTGCGAGATGCGGTGGTTCGAAGGTTGGCTCGATACGGTGCCGAGCTTCTGTGCGGATGTGCTGTCGAGTCCGTGCGGCCAGCGGTCGGAGGCCAAGGATTCACCGTCAGAGCCAAGCTTCAGGATCAATCGATCGAGCTGACTAGCAAGACAGTGCTGATCACTACTGGTGGGCTTAGCTACAGTGGGTGCGGTACGACCGGCGACGGATACGCTTGGGTGAAAGAAATGGGGCACACGATCACGCCCCTGAGGCCAGCCTTAACGCCACTGACCTCGCCCGATGCAAAAGTGCACGAGCTCAGTGGTCTGACCCTTGAGGATGTCATGGTTCGCGCCGATGTTTATCAAGGGGGCCAGGACAAGGCGATGAAGCTCGAGCGAAGAGAATCGCGAGGGGGATTGCTCTGGACTCACAAAGGCTTTAGCGGCCCGACTTGCATGAATGTTTCAAGATGCTTCTCGGATCGCATCGAGGGGGATCGATTGGAACTGGTGATCGACTTGCTACCGGACTTGAGTTTGCAGGGGCTCGAAGAGTGGATTGCCCAAGAGACACGCCAGAGCAATCGAGCTATATCGACGGTGCTTTCAAATCGTGTTCCAAAGCGACTAGCCGTGTCCATTTTAGAGAGCATTGGAGCCGCCTATGATCCGCATCTTGCGGAGTTGCCCAAGTCGATACGGACCAAGATGATCGAGAGTCTCAAGCACCATCGGGTTAGGATCTCAGGCAGCCTTGGGTATCCCAAGGCCGAGGTCACTGCAGGTGGGGTCGATTTAGGCGAAGTGAATTTTCAAGACATGCAGAGCCGATTGCAACCGGGGTTGTTTTTGGCAGGGGAGATCCTCGACTTGGATGGTCCCATCGGTGGCTATAACTTCCAAGCTGCCTGGAGCACCGGGCACACGGCCGGCTTGCATCTGGGCTGAATCCGAGTGGGGTTTGGGCACGAGTAGCCGTATTTTCCCAGCAACCCTATTGGCAAGGCTTGAAGCATACTTCAAAAGGCCGGTAAAACCGCTACAACATAGGGGAGTAAAACGACTGTTTTGAACCTGTGGAAGCGAAAATCGACGTTATGAAGATTGTATGCAAACGTGAAAAGTTCTTGAGCGGTTTTCTGATTGTGGCAGGATTGGTTCCCACCCGGAGCCCAAAGGATGTACTGAGCCATATCAAGCTTGAGGCGATCGATGGCAAGGTTGTGCTGATGGCAACCGATCAGGAAGCTGGAATCCGACTCGAGATCGAGGATGTTGAGATCCTTACTCCAGGCAAGGCCCTTTTAAATGTGCAGCGAATTGGAAATATCCTTCGTGAGGCCAGCGATGAGACACTGACATTCGAAACCAGTTCCAATGCACTCGACATTCACGGTGTGAATTCCGAGTTTCATTTGCAACTGATGAACCCAGACGAGTATCCATCGGTTGGTAAATTCATCGAAGACACGTACTTTGAAATGCCTGCGATTGCGTTTCGTGAGATGGTACGTCGAACTATCTTTGCGACCGATACCGAGAGCACGCGTTATCAACTCGGCGGGGTTCTCTTTGAGATGGAAGGAGAGGATATCACGACCGTCGCAACCGATGGGCGTCGGTTGGCTTGTATGAGGGGCAAGGGGAATTCGGTCAACGGATTTAAGAACGTGGGGGCTTCGACGATCGTTCCGACAAAAACGCTTCAGACCATCGAGCGATCGATTGCCGATAGCGATTCGAGTGTCAAGATCGCTGCCCGGACTAGCGATATTTTGCTCAAAACAGATCGATGCACATTGTTTTCGCGGTTGGTCGAAGGCCGTTATCCAAACTGGAAATCGGTGATACCCTCGCAAGAAGGACGCACGCGGATTTCGGGGTTGGTCGGCCCGTTTTTTGCGTCGGTTCGGCAAGCTTCGATCGTGGCTGATCCCGAGAGTCGTGGGATCGAATTCCAATTCGGCAATGGGACGATGATTGTCGGGGCCAAGACGGCCGATGTCGGACAGTCTCGGATCGAGATCCCCATCGATTTCCACGAGGCGCCGTTGACGTTGACCATGGACTACCGATTTGTCTTGGATTTTTTCAAGGTTTTGCCACCCGAGAGCACTTTTACCTTGCACGTAAAGTCCAACACCGAGCCAGCTTTGTACACCACCGAGGATGGCTACACCTATGTGGTCATGCCAATGTCGAGGCACTAGCAGCTACTCGTACCCGATGCCCCTGTGTCCCAATGCGTCTTTTCGAGAACAAACAGGAGCACGAGTAACTTGAGCGATTACGCACGATCTTGTCTAAAGAGTATGTCACTGTACTTGGCTTGGTTCGTGACGATGGCTCATGGGCAAGAATTGCTCGATTCAGGTTCTAGTGTCGATGGCAACAAGTCGATTTCGATCCAGGTCGAAGGGGTTCCATTGACGATCACCACCACGTCCAGATTGGCGGGTGCAGTGCATTCGATTCGATGGAAGGGCAAAGAGTTCATCGACAGTGCGGATCATGGCAGGCAATTGCAGTCGGCTTGCAGTTTCGATGCGATGTCTGACGAACCGTTTTGGGCCGAGCGATACAATCCGACCGAAGCCGGTTCGAGGCGCGATGGGGCAGGGGATCGGAGCACGAGCCGTTTGCTCGGCATCGAGGCGGACGACAAGCTTCTGCGGACTTCGACGCAGATGGCTTATTGGTTGAATCCAGGTGAGCGATCCGAGGGTCGATTGGCGCTCAATGAGACTGCCTGCTCCGACCATATTCTGCACAAACGCATCGAGTTAGGAGCCTACGGCGATCCGCATATCATTCGGGTGGACAACACCTTCGAGTGGCCGCAACGTCAAAAGCATCGCTTTGCGCAGTTCGAGGTTCTAACCGGGTACATGCCCAGCGAATTTTCCGATTTTTGGAAGGTGTCCTCTCAGGATGGGCGGCTATTAAGGCTCGATGATGGGCCAGGCGAGCAGCCCGACCCTGTGATCCTTGCGACTCCTGATGGCGAGTTTGCGATGGGGGCAATTGCTGTGGGCCATTCGGAGTGGATAGTGTCCAAGCTTGGGTATGGACGATTTCGATTTGAGGCAGAGCGTGTTGTGAAGTGGAATGTTGTCTTCAGGCATCGAGAGTTGCCTGGGCTCAGCAATCGAAAGGCGAGTTTTCGTGTGTTGGTCATTGTCGGGAGTCGCGACTTGGTGGCTCGTCTGATTAGGCAAGCGATCCGACTCGGCGATTCCCTGAATTAACGCCTTTATGTTGCACGGTTGTCATATGTTGCACGGTTGTCCTCAACCGTGCAGGGCCCTTTGTAGCACGGTTGTCCTCAACCGTGCTGTGCCCTCTGTTGCACGGTTGTCCTCAACCGTGCTGTGCCGACCGCAGGGAGGCGTCTTGGCGCTTCCCGACCCGCCCCAAACCTCACCAACGCACGTCTTTTGGATTATTTAATCTGATTCAATTTGTTTTTTACAGGATTTCTTCTACGAATTTCCGATTTTACGACAGCTAAAGCTTTACCGCGCAAGGGTCTAGGGCTACAATCATGCTGTTTATTCCCCGAGGATTCGCGGGTTTACTAATTTTGTGTTGTTTTTTTGTTTTTTCGTATGAGGGTTTTACTATGAGCAGGATGAATCGCCGAAAGGGTTTCACACTTGTGGAGCTTCTGGTCGTGATTGCGATCATTGGCATCCTCGTTGGACTTTTGTTGCCAGCCGTTCAAGCGGCACGTGAGGCAGCACGTCGGATGCAATGTGGCAACAACCTCAAGCAGTTGGGATTGGCCGCACAGAACTTTGAGTCGGCTTTGAAGCGTTTTCCTCCGGGATACATCGGAAGCCGAACCTTCACGACCCCGATGGATGCTGGAAACCGTAGCTACGTCGGTCACTTGGTTCACATGTTTCCGTACATGGAAGCCAACCAGCTTTACATGATGTGGGAAAACAAGAGAAACATGGACGTCGATGCCAAGAATGCTTCGACCTACTCCACTGCTGAGCGTCCTCGGTATATCCGATGGGTTGATGGTACATATCCTCAAGAGTCACTCTGGGATCAGCATCAATATCGCGTTTCGAACTTGCTTTGCCCAAGCGATGATGCGTATTCGAACACCTACGCCATTGGTACTGAGTTGATCAACACCTCAACTGGATGCACCATGTACGGTTGGCTCGAACCAACTCAAGTTGGTCGAACCAACTACCTGGGTTGTGCGGGTCAATTGGGAACCGCTCCAGCAACTGTTGCCCTATACGAGAACGCGCAAGCCTGGGCGAACAACACCAGCCGAAACGCTCTTCGAGGTTTGTTCTTCAACAACTCGAAGATCAAGCAAGGGAACATCACCGACGGTACCTCCAACACCAGCGCTTTCGTTG
>JBJSXX010000077.1:0-16468 GCA_046086605.1 Pirellula sp.
GGCAACGAAGCAAACGATCGTCCCGGCCGAGTCGGACCGAGTCCATTACGACCTGTGTTTTGATCCGGAATTTCCGAAGAATCCGTACTTGTTCATTGGCCTGAATCAAAGTGTCGACGGCATCAAGCAATCCCGCATCGAGCGACTTGAATTCGATCCTGATTCGATCGCTTCCAGCGAGATCAAACTCGTGGGCCGCCGCACTATCCTTCAATGGCCAAGCGATGGTCACAATGGTGCGGCCATAACCTTCGGACTCGACGGCATGCTCTATGTCACTAGCGGCGATGGCACCACCGATTCGGATACGAACCTGCGAGGCCAAGACCTTACGCACCTTACGGCGAAAGTTCTCCGGATCGATGTAAGCCAATCGACAACCGAGCAACCTTATCGAGTCCCTCAAGACAACCCGTTTTTAGATCGAGCGAATGTTCGTGCCGAGACGTGGGCTTACGGACTTCGCAACCCTTGGAGAATCACGACCGATAGTGTCTCGGGTCGCATCTGGCTTGGGCAAAACGGCCAAGATATCTGGGAGCAAGTGTACTTGGTAAAGAAGGGCGCAAACTATGGGTGGAGCGTCATGGAAGGTGCCTCGGTCTTCTACGCCAATCGCCAGCGAGGTGAGGATCCGATTGTGCCACCTGTCAAAGACCATCATCACAGCCAAGCCCGTTCGCTTACAGGTGGAATCGTTTATCAAGGATCCGAGGCACAGTACGAGAAACTCAAAGGGGCCTACATCTATGGCGATTACTCGACCGGTAAGATCTGGGCGATCTGGCATGATGGGGATAAACCATCCGACGCGATTGAGATAGCAGACACCCCACATGCGATCTCTGGCTTTGCTTCCATGAATGATGGACAGATCTGGATCGCCGATCACTTGGGCAAGTCGATTGTCCGACTCGTAGCCAATCAGGCTGAAGATAATTCAAAGCGTTTCCCGAGGCTTTTAAGTCAGACGGGACTCTTCGAGGATGTCGCCAAGCATCGTTACGCTAAGGGCATCGTTCCCTATTCGGTCAACTCACCGTTGTGGAGCGATGGAGCTCACAAAGAGCGAGCGTTTGCTATCCCGCAAAACGACTCACAGGATCAACGTATCGAATTCCAAAACCAATTCGGTTGGACGTTTCCCAACAGTACGGTGTTGATCAAGAGTTTTGCGATTCAAGAGCAAGCTGGCGATCCGAAGTCGCATCGATGGATCGAGACCCGACTGATGCTCAGAGAGCAAAACGAGTGGGTCGGATACTCTTACCGTTGGAATCAGCAAGGTACAGACGCAGAACTGGTCGATGCATCGGGCCAGGATGTTGATTATCAGATCCTTGATGAGTCGGTAAGTGGAGGGACACGCATTCAAAAATGGCATTATCCGAGCCGGGCCGAGTGCATGGTCTGCCATAGCCGCGCGGCGAACTACACCCTCGGACTCCAAACATCGCAACTGAATCGAACTTATGAATCCGATACGAGCAGTCAGAACCAATTAACGGTGTTCGAAAACATGGGGCTCTTGAAAGTCAATCCTCAGCAATTTGTGCATTCGCCGAAGCCAAAGACGACGCCTTCAAATAGTCCGAGTCCTGATGAGTCCATTATGATTCAGGCAGCTAAGTTGCCGCAGCGGCCAACGCCTAGCGATTCATCGCTACTTCCGGCGTTGCCGTCTGCTTTGCCCAAGCTTGTTAATCCTTACGATGACACCGAGCCGCTCGATGCGAGAGTTCAAGCTTATTTGCACTCGAACTGTGCGTCTTGCCACGTACCTGCTGGGGGTGGAAATGCGGCGATGGAACTGAGTCATCCGACGGAGTGGTCAAAGATGGGGATCCTTGATGCGACCCCCAAGCATCATGATTTGGGGATCGCTGGAGCCAAGCTTGTTTACCCAGGTGATCCAGACAAGAGTCTTTTGCTGCGACGCATATCGATACGTGGCAAGGATCAGATGCCTCCGGTAGCATCCAACGAGGTCGACCAGCGGGCCGTAGGGCTTGTGCGGCAATGGATCCAAGGGCTAGCTACAAGCCCGAGTCCTTAGGAACCACGCAGGCCTGGGGAGACGATCCGTTTTTCCAAAAGACCGAACCCATATTGCACAGCCAAGGCCAGTACCGCCGCGGGTACCGCACCTTGAAGTATCAACGACAAATCATTGAGCCGGATGCCCGTGAGGATTGGAGATCCATATCCTCCGGCTCCGATCAGTGCACCGATGGTTGCTGTTCCAACATTGATCACCGCAGCGGTTTTGATCCCCGAAAGAATCGACGGTAAAGCCAGCGGCAATTCGACCAAACGCAAGCGAGCTTTGGGATCGAGCCCCAGAACTTCAGCCGATTCGCGAATCGCTGCGGGAATCTGCTTAAGCCCCGCATAGGTGCCTCGCACGATCGGCAAAAGACTATAAAGGAATAAAGCGAAGATCGCAGGAGCAGGTCCGATCCCCATTTCAATCAGCGCAAATAAGGGCATGACAAACACCAGCAGCGCCATCGAAGGGAGGGTTTGGATCACTCCGACGATACCAAGTACTGTTTGACCGATCGCTTCGTTGCGAGAGGCAAGGATCCCTAGCGGTATGGCGATAAGGATGGCAAGCCCCAGGGAAATAAGCACCAGGAACAAGTGCTCCCCGGTGGTCCCTAGAACGCGCTCGATGATCTTTTTAAATTCCGCCCATCGGCCTTCTTGGGGAAGCGTCAAATTCATTTGAAGTTTGCTATTTAGAAACTCTCCTGCAACGATTTTCTCCTGCCGGCGATCCAAGCGAACTTGGGCCGACATCGAGGACATTTCCTCGGGTGTGATCAGGCCTTGCATTTTCATCAGAGCTTCAGCGACTTTAGGCGCCCGGCTCGGCAAGTCGTCTCGCATTAAGACCACTGCATAATAGACCGGGAAGAATCCAAGATCATCTTCTAAGGCGACCAAATCGTAGTACTTGATCTCTGGATCCGTTGTGTACAAATCGGCAACTTGGATCGAGTCTTTCTCGAGGCCACGGTAGGCAAGGTTGTGATCCATGACCTTGATCTGGGTGTGGGTGAGTCCATATTTTTCTTTGAGTGGTCGCCAACCATCTTTGCGTTCGACGAATTCATCGGAAAACCCTAGCTCGAGCTGAGGATGTTTCTGTAGATCGCTGATTTTGGTGATCCCCATTTTCTGGGCGACCGAGCGGCGCATGCCGAGTGCGTAGGTGTTGTTAAATCCGACACGCTCGGACATGAGTACTTTCTTTTGCCCTAGCAACGTTCGCATGTCGCTTTCGGACTCGATTTTGATTCCTTGACGGGCGACATCGGCGAGGATCTCTTCGCGAATCGTCCCGGTGTAATCGACATAGGCATCGATTTCACCGGTGACGAGTGCTTGCCATAGGATTTGAGTCCCACCGAGTTCGGCTCGATGCTGCACATCGGCTCCGGCATCGTTTGCCAGATGCGATAGCACTTCTCCGAGGATAACCGATTCGGTGAAGGATTTCGAACCGACTGCGACCTTCGGGGGTTGTGCTGTTGCAGGCGCCTGGATTCCAACAAAAGCATAGACCCACGTTGCTATCAGGACATTTATGAACAATCGAGTGCTCACGTGGACTCCTTGGTTGATGCCAGGGTTGGTAATCGTTGGGCGTTGACAAACCGCGTCACAAAATCGTTTGCTGGATGCAAGATCATCTCTTCGAGCTTGCCTTGCTGGACGATTCTTCCTTCACCTAGCATGATCACATGATCACCGAAGAAGCCTGCTTCGCCCATGTCGTGCGTCACGGTAATCGCCGTTTTTTTAAGGGTGCGAAAAATTTTTAGAAGGTCTTCTTGCAAGTCGTATCGAACCAAAGGATCCAAGGCTCCCATGGGTTCATCCAGGAGCATTACGGGAGGATCGAGCATCAGGGCTCGCATGATGCCGACACGCTGGCGTTGGCCTCCGGAGATTTGAGCCGGGTAACGGTCAAGGGCAGGGCGGGGCAGGCGGGTTAAGTCGGAAAGTTCCTCGATACGTTGACGGATTCGATCGGAATCCCAGCCCAAGTGCTTGGCCATGAGTCCGACGTTCTGAGAGCAGGTAAGGTGAGGAAATAAACCACCATCTTGGATGACATAACCCATGCGATGGCGCATTTGCATCATGTTCTTTGAGTTCATTTCGATCCCTTCGAAAAGAACTCGGCCGGAATCGGGGGTGAGCAAGCCGGCGAGCAATCGCAGCAGTGTGCTTTTTCCACATCCACTTGGCCCGATCAATACCGTCGACTTGCCAGCTTCGAAATCGATCGAGGTGGGTTGCAACACCGTTTGATCGCCGAAGGATTTGGATACAGATTCAAGTTTAAACACGATCTTGGACTCGCTGTATTTTAACCTTGTAGGTTCGTAGAATGGTTGAGGTTCATCGCATCGAGCATCGCTTGGATTCGCTCTTGGAGTTCGAGAGTGATCCCTTCGGAACTGACTTTTTTCTCTTTACCGATGGGCATAGCAATAGGTTCTCCAAACCGTATGGAAACAGTCTTGCGACCATGAGAACTCGGATAGCTTGCTCCCAGGACATCCTCTTGTAGTTTATCGAGTGTTTCAGCTTGGCGTTCCCATGAAGGGTTTTCCTGCAGATAATCTCCGGGATAGCTATAGAGCTGGGTAACTAGAAACATGTCTTGCATGTCCGCATTCCACTCGGTGCGCTGTTGCTCGGAGGCGTGACTTCCTGCGTCGACCTGCTGCTGAATGATTTTCTTCCGGACTTCTTTAATGCGCTCGGGTATCAACGGTTTGACTGTCGGGATTTGGTACTTGGATTCAGCAGACGTCAGAATGGAGTTCGCCAAAAACCAGATCCGCTCGGGGAGAGTGCCTTGGCGGGCATGACCAAGTTGTTCGATTTCTTTGAGCGATAATAGCCCGTTTGCGATGCTTAGAATACGATCGACTAGGGGCATGTTGGACTGCGGTTTCCAAAACAGTCGTTCTTCGATTTTGTCAGCAAGGCGAGTCAAGCTTGGAGTTGGGTCTTCGTTATACCAGCGTTTGATTGCAACAGGTACGATGACGATCGGGCGCTCGGACTTGCGGGCGGCCATCAGTGCGATGGCGGCGGCCCCGTCTCGGATCGCGGTGAGCCTGTCGTTGGTGTGGTAGATGTCCCCTTCTGGGAATACTACTAAGGGTTCTTTTCGGTTCTGGAGGATATCCATGGCGGTTTTCATCGATTGGATGTCCGTGTTTTCCCGATCGACGCTAAAGCAACCGCAACGTTGCATGGATTCGCATTCAAACCGACTGCTTTGCGAGAATACTTGCCAAGCGGTCATCACGTAGAAAGGGGTTCGCAATCGATCTGCAACAGTAAGTAGGCAGTAGGAGTCCCAATGAAAGGAATGATTCGGGGCGATCATCACGCCTTGATTTGCATCGAGTGCACCTTGAAGATGCTCGATCTGCTCGATCTGGATGTCGACAATCTGTTGCTTCTTGAGGGCTTTGAGTCGAAGTGGCCTCGCGGCTCGAAACCACCAATAGGTAAGCTTAGCGGGCCAGTGTTTTTCAGGGACTCCATAAGGTTGATCGTTCATGAGCGGTAGATCTATTGGGTTAACAAACCTTGGCCTTCTTCGATGCGGTGAGTTTTTCCTAGAGGTATTGGGCCATCGATCTTTTCTGTCTTAGGGGTGTCTTGAGCATTGGCAGGTGCAGGCCATTGGATTTCGATGTCAAGAATCTTAGTCGCTTTCCCAAGACCGATCGTCTGTTCGAGAGGATTTGCACCGAAGCTACTTCCGGACGTCACGTGTCGAAAGACGTAGGGCAAGTTTGGATCGTCGGTATGAATTTTGATCTTTGCGCCGATGGCAACCGCGTTTGACGACTTGCCGATGAGCTTGAGTGAAGTCCAGCTATTTTGGTTGCCTGGGTTTTGAAAGAGGATGTTGTGGTATTTATCACCATTGACGGCTCCGCCCATCTCGATAAACAGGTCGATCGATCCATTTCGATCCCAGTCTCCGCACGCCACGCCGTGGCCTTTTTGCAGGTTGCCTGTACCTGACGAGGCGGTGATATCGACAAATCGTTTGCCACCGAGATTCCGAAACATGCGATTCGGGACGAGGGTTCCGAGATTTGGATCGCCGGTTCCGAGGTAGAAATCGAGCCATCCATCGTTGTCAAAGTCGGCGAAGTTCGAGCCCATGGTGATGAAGACACCTTCGAGGCCAGCGTCCTTGGTGACGTTGACGAACCTCTTGCCCTCTTGATTCAAATACAAACAGCTTTTGGCTTCGGTGTGCTCTTTTCCGATCATGCCTTGGACACAAGCCCCTACGGATCGTGAATAGTTGGTTGCGAAAATGTCTTGCCATCCATCGTTATTAAAATCCCAGGCCCAGCAGGAGAAGCCCATTTGAGGGCCATCGATACCAAAGGCCCTTGTGACGTTTTCGAACGTGCCATCCCTTCGGTTTTTCCAAAGCTGAGCACCGACTCGCGACAGGTGGTTGATAAAAAGATCGGGCCATCCGTCGTTTTCGATATCGATCCAAGCGGCTCCTTTGCAAACCATCCCTTCGCCACCAGCCACGCCCGCTTGAACCGCCACATTTTCGAAGGTTCCATCGTGCTTGTTGCGATAGAGTCGATTCGATTGCTGTTCGCTACATACAAAGACATCGAGCCATCCATCGCGATCGAAATCTGCCCACATCGCCGAGATGGAGTTGAGTGCATCGCCCAGTCCAGCTTGCTGTGTAACGTCGGTAAATGTCATATCGCCGTTATTGCGAAGCAAGCTTGGGCGCATTGCCAAGGTCGGGGTCAACCAGGCGCCTCGAACGATGAACACGTCGAGCCAACCGTCGTTGTTGTAATCGGTTTGGACACAGTTGAGTCCACCGAGTTGATTCGAGACTCCAGCGGGAACCGTTACGTCGACAAATTTTTGCAGATTCTCATTGCGGTAGACACCCATGATTTGCGTTGGATCGAACGAGGAGATGACCACATCGAGTCTGCCATCGCCATCGAAATCATCCATGATCGCACCGCCGGCTTGATTGAAACGATTGAGTCCAACGGTCTGACCGATGTCTCGGAATCGGCCGATCCCATGTTCCTCGTGAGCATATCGGTCGATATCGATCAGGTATTTAGAAGGGACGTTCTGGGGGTGCTCATCGAGAGTCATGTAAGCTACGTTCAGGAGCCAGCGAACTTCCCCGTCGTCGGGAAACTTCTCGAGGTACTCCATGAAATGCTTAATCGCGATCCGCGAGCCCTCTGGGTTTTGGTGCACTGCCGCCTTCGAGATAGGCAGAATGCAGGAGCTCTCGCCACGGCAGGCGATGCAGTTCTCGTTTTCACCGCGTCGCATGGCGGTGATCCCTTGGTTATAGATGATCGTGTATAAGAAGTCCTTGGCAACGCGAGGGTTCTTTTCCATGTACTCTCGAGCCTTGCAAAGATCCTCGTAGGCCTTGAGCGGATCGCCATCATAATTATGAAATGTCGAACGCGAGTAACGCGATGAGGCGATCTCGTCGGAGGATAGATTTGGATCGCTTAGAATCTGATCCAAAGAAGCGATGCTCGATCGTACTGCGATTCTAAATTGCTCGCCGATTTGCTCGAGGGTGGAATCTTGAGGCCAGGGTTTGACAGCGCTCATGACCCAACCGTAGCCGGAGCCGTCAAGCACTTTCCGAGGTTGGTAAGGGATCGAATCGCTCGGTCCGGTCTTCCAATTCCCTTCAAGTGCTGATGACTCGCGAGGCTTGCCGCAGCCAAATGGAATTGATAGAAAAATCGATAAGCAAACAGTCAGACCGAGTCGAGTAGTTTGGCAAGAGAAAATTTTACTGTTAATTCCGCTCACAATGCCACCTGATCCAACAGCCTTATTCCCTCGATCGCTAGGTCGATGTCTGACTCTGCGGTGGTGTGTCCGAAGCTCATACGCAAAGTTCCATTTTTTGGATCGCTACCCAAGTAGTGGTGGATAGCTCCTGCACAGTGCAACCCAGAGCGACATTCTACTCCTAAAGTGGAGTCCAGTAGCATCGCCATTTCGTGGCTTGTGAGCGATTGGCTCGAAAAACTCACCAACGGGACTCTTTGGGTGTCATCGACATTACCCGAGGAGTCTCGAAAGCCTACGAGTGCAAGATTCTTGCAATCACGAATCTCGTTGCGGATTCGGCGAAGCCAAACGTCCGATTTTTCTGTGAACTCAGCTTTGGAACTGGATTTTAGGAAGCTTAATCCTGCACCAAGCGAGGCGATTGAGAGGCCGTTGAGATTTCCCGATTCGATCGACTCTCGCCAGCCAAACGGGCCGTTCCAATCGGTACTACTTCGACCTGTACCTCCAATCCATGGAGACTTCAAATCAGGAATCACCCGAGTGCTCGCTGCAATGAAAGCCGTTCCGAGCAACCCGCATAGCCCTTTGTGCGTTGGTGCTACGAGCAAATCGATTCCGAGTCTCTCTGGATTCAAGTCGACAAATCCGATGCTTTGGGCTGCATCGACCATCAGCCAAGCCTCAGACTCACTGACAAGTCGACCGATCGACGTAAGATCTTGGACGATTCCCGTGACGTTCGAAGCATGGTTGACAATCACCAAGCGAGTCTTGGGTTCGATTGCCGAGTGAATCGCTTGTGGATCAACCCAGCCTCGGCCATCGCACGGAACCATCGTCCATCGCAAGCCTCTTCGATGCTCAAGGTCGGCAAGAGTCCGAAGGACGCTATTGTGTTCAGTGGCGGTAGTTACCACGTGGTGATCATGCAAGTCGGTTTGCCACAAGACGCTATGGATGGCCGCGTGGATTGCCATCGTGCCGTTGCTCGTCCAAGCGATTTGCATGGGGTCTGGGATGCCAAGAAAGCTGGCGAGACTTTCTCGAACATCGGCGATGGTTCGGTCTGTTCGCTCGGAGCGATAATACGCTCCACGGGATGCTGCGACACCGAGTTGAGTTTGGAATTCGATGCAGGCCTCAAGGACGCCTGGAGGTTTCGGCCAACTCGTCGCAGCGTGATCCAAGTAGATTTTGCGTTGGGTCACGACAAGTTATGGGAATATATATCGCAGAAAATTGCGGACAGGTTGACCGTCAACATAAGCCGTAGGTTGGCCATAGAGGCCTCGTCCGAGCTGGGCGTTGGCACCTTGGCCAAAACCCACTAGAGGGACATACCCGGCGTTGGCTGGTGCGTAGAGCGCTGCAGGTGGCATTGCAGCAGGGGGAGCATAGGCAAAGGGGGAGGCACTTGCTGGTGGAACTAATCCGTTTGTTGGTGCGACTCCGTTGATGCCCATGGGCACAGGTTGGGGTGCGACTCCTACTGCAGTCGGTCTTGGAGTCGTCCCAGAAGCGGTGCTTGCAAGACTCGGATTGCATGAAGGGTTTGAAGCGACTGAGCCTTGTTGCCAAACAGCAGGTGACACCATGAAGCGAGCATCGACGGAAGCAGGTGGTGGGGAAACAAAGGGTGCTGAGTTAACAAAGGTGCCGGCTCGATTGTAGGTAGGCATAGGGGTAGTGGCATAAGGAACACCCGGTTGAACAAAGGTGCCTGCAGGTCCAGTTTGTGGCATCGGTGCTGGAACATAGTACGCAGGTGGAGCGGGAATAATGGTTGTCGGTGCAGCGTTGCTGGGCATCGTAGGGGGGGGAATCGTGGGCTGAGTTATCCCAGGTTGCGAATAGCCGGGCGTCATCGCTGGTCCAGGTGTTGGAGAACCCAAGGGAATGGATGATGGAGGTAATTGCTGGCCACCTTGTGGTAAGCCTGGGATCGAGCCGGGTAAAGCACCGCCTCCGGGCAAGGTGCCACCGCTGATTACAGGGGGCGAGTTGAGCGTCGGGGGGAGGTTTGCATACGGGTCGTCTTGATAGAAATTCGCTACTCGAACGAAACTCTCAGGGATCCCTGTTGGGCTAATAGCACTTGCTGGCATCACAGCACCAGTATGTAACACGGATGTTGCAACGGGTCGAAAGCCATCATCGTTCGTTGCAGAGTTTGAGAGGGCTCCGCGAATGGTGGGTGGGGGCAACAAAGCAATGACACCTAGAGTGCTCGAAGGTAGAGTTAGCCCTGAGGCTTGAAGACGTTTAGCAGATTCTTTATCCAGGCTTGGTGCAATCGATGCATCTGGATCATCGTTTCCCGATAGTCTAGTGCTTGGTTTACGAGCTGTGTCAGAGGATGCAACAGCAGTGCGTTTACCGTAATCGCTCAAGGGGTTGATTGGACCTTGCGAGTCAACCAAATATCGAAGCTGTTCGCGAAGGGATTGGGCATCGCTAGATGCGTTTGGATCCGTTCTAAGACGAAACCTTGGGGGCTCGATCCCAGATCCATCTTGAGCGCAGATAGGCTCGAAATAAAGCGACGCGATGCAGCAAGACCCAGCGAAGAATTTCGCCAAGTAGGAATCACTCAAACATCGAGGTTTCCATGAGCAGATCTGCGGGTTCATTGTTGGATCACTTTACAGGTGGGTTGATTCGGACACCTACTGCTTTGAGGCGTTCAAACCAAGAAGCCTTCGAAGCGTTTTGAACTAAGCTTTCATCGACATAGAGCCTGAGGAAAGGGGCGAAGCGTCGATTCTCTTTGGAGTCCGCTTCGCAGGCTTCGGCCAAGGCAGTAAGGTCGAGTTCGGGGTTTTCCTGAAGTATCAGCAAGCTGACTTCACGCATGGACTTGGTGAAATCAACTCCTTTGACGTTACACCCTTTTAAATTGATCGTTTGAAGTCCCCGTAGTTCAGCGATACCGTTGAGGTCTTCAACGGGGCTTCCAGAAACGTCCAGAGCCCAAAGTTTTTTGAGGCCAAATAGAGGTTCAAGTTTCTTGATTTTGTTTCCGGCTGCGTAGAGCGATTGGAGTTTGACCAAACCTCGAAGAGCCCCGATATCTTCGAGGCCGTTGTTAGCGATGTGGAGGTATTGGATGGCCGTCAAACCCGTAAGAGGTTCGAGGGACTGGATCTTGTTCGAAGCCAAATCGACCGATTGGAGCAATTTGAGTTCTCGGATGGGGGCAAGATCGGCGATCTCGTTTTTTTCAAGATCGATTTTCATAAGGGCTTTGCAGTGCTGCAGACCTTCGAGGCTTTTGATTCCTTTACCTTTTCCGACCACTTGGGAGATGTTTTTCACATCATCGAGGGTAAGCGGTTCGGCGTTGTAGCGTTTTTCGAAGACTTCCTTACGGACGGCGGCTTCAAGTGCTTTATCGGGAAAAAGGTCTTGGGCATTGGCCTTGGCTATACCGACGAAGCCCAACAAGAGCAGTCCGAGAAGATAGGTCAGGGCAAGCGGGGAGACTGTAACCCTAGCATTGGGCTTGAAGCTCTTTGAGCTGTCGCTAAGCATCCGAGGAGTTTCCTGTTCATTCAAGGCGGGGGGGGGGGCGCGGCGGGTCGCTTTGCTCCACTGTAGCCAAAAAAGGGAATGGTTTCCACTGCGGGCCAGTGGTTGGGCAATATCTGGGATGCTGAATCTCTGCTTACACTTGCTGGTCTGTCCCCAGTTTGGACCGCACAATTGCTAGCAAATATCAGGGCTCAGCGGGGGACAGACACTCGCAGCGATCGTCAGGAAATGCTAGCAAACCGCCGCAGGTCGACGGTTGTCTGTCCCCAGTTCACGAGTTCACGTCCCACAATTGCTAGCATATCGCAGGGCTCAGCGGGGGACAGACACGCGCGGCGGGCCGCTGAGGAAATGCTAGCAAATCCACGTAGAGCGGGGACAGACACGAGCAGGGAGCCGCTAGTTTACCAGGGATCAGCCGCACATAGATGTCGGGTTAAATGCTCACAAACTTTGCCGTAGCAAAGTCGTAAGCCAACCGCTGATCATACCCTCGTCAGGTGTCTCAATTGGAGACACCCAGGTGTAGACCCAAGACGACTACTTGCGCTTCTCAGTGTGGAGAGTCACTTTACGGAGCCTAGGCGAATATTTTTTGAGCTGCAATTTCTCAGCCCCGGGCTTGCGAAGAAGCACGTAGTTAATGTCACCGGTCTCTTGGCATACCAAGTAGGTGGTTTCTTTCTTTTTCTTGCTCTTAGCCATGGCTTTTCCAGACTTGTTTCGAAATATCTCGCCCGAAGGTATGGGGATTGCGTATTATGCAAATCGATTGCCCACTTGGCTAGCTCAACTCGGGAAAATCTGGGTTTTGAACGGGTTTCGGAACCCAAAGACCGAAAAAACGTCTAAGGATCCAGACCCCCTGGCAGGAATCGTCGATAGGAAATGAGATTACGAAGATGAATCAAAAAACTTCTCTACAAAGCCGAGTCCAAAGTTTTCGCTCTTGGGTTTCCCACGAAACTCGTGGAAAACTACTCGTTCGAAGAATTCTTGGGGAAAATTTCCAAACCAACCATCAGCAAACTCGGCAAATCCGCTTCGAACCACTCGAACGCCGAGAACTCATGGCAAATGACTTCTACGAGGCTGCTTCCGTACAGTCTCAATCCATTTTGACCCAATTCTACGCGGCCTCTGCAAACGAGGTTTCCAAACCAACCATCGTTTCGACTCGCTCAGGCTTGGTCGCCGAAGGTGAAGCGACCGCAGCGGTTGACTTGGTTGCATTTGCCAAAGCCCTTACGGCAGCCGGTGCGAAATTTTACGGTGCGGACTGGTGCACGATATGCACGGACCAGAAAAAGCTTTTCCAAGAAGGCAAGAACTATCTGCCGTTTATAGAGGTCACCAACCCTGATCGCACAACGAACGCGACAGGAACCGCGGAGAATATTACCACCTTCCCAACCTGGAAGTTCGCCAACGGCCAAATTGCCCCGGGCCTTCAAACCATCGAACAACTTTCTACGATCTCCGGCGTGGCTATTCCAACGGGTATAAATCCGACATTCGTCGAGGTTCCCAATCAGACCGTTAGGTTTCGATCTCCTGTCCATGTACCGATCGACACCTACGATCCAAACGGTGGTCCTTTAACGGTAACGGTCACAAGCAGCAATCCAAACGTGATCACCGCCGAGATGGTCAACAACCCAAAATCGGTGCGCATGGTCGTCAATGGCTATGGCGAAATGGTCTTTCGATTGTTTCCGGATGAAGCTTCACGACCTGTCAATCAGTTCGAGCAACTCGTTAACTCCGGCTTCTACAATCAAACCGCCAATAGCGACATCATCTTTCACCGAGTCGTCGATGGCTTCATGATCCAAGCCGGAGATCCGACTGGAACCGGTAGCGGTGGATCAACCCTGAGCGATTTTGATGATCAATTCAATTTGAATTTACAGCACAATCGCTCTGGAGTGTTGTCTTATGCCAAAGCAGGACCTGATACCAACGATTCTCAGTTCTTCATCACCGAAGTGGCCACACGGCATCTGGACTTCAAGCACTCGATCTTTGGTCAGTTGATCGAAGGTGAAGCGGTTCGCGAGGGGATTTCTAGAACCAAGGTTACCAGTCAATCCTCCGGCGAAGTTAGTCGCCCCGTAAACGAAGTGGTGATTAAGTCGATGGAGATTTTCAATGATACCAAGAACGGATTGGTGCGATTGAAATCGTTGGCTACCAGTGGGACTTCAAACATCACCGTGACTATTACCAACAGCACGGGTCAATCGTTCTCTCGTACATTCACCGCAACTGCTGCTGCGGATACCTCAAACGGTGCACCGTTCCTCAACGATATCACCGTACCTCCTATCGCCGCTGGCCAAACCGTAACGGTTCAACTCGGTAGCCAAGACAAAGAAGGGGATGCGGTTGCCTACGATGCAACCCGACAAGGATCCGTCCCTTATCAGTTCAACATGAACAGCCAAACCGGACTTTTGTCGGTGACGGCTCCGACGAACTTCAGCGGGCAATTCCAAGTCCGAGTCAGTGTGCGCCCCGCCTCGACTGCTTCAGCCAGTAGCTCGGACGATGCACAGGTCTTGACTTTCAATGTCCCGGTAGCCGTTTCGGCTCCTACCTCCGTGGATCTTGTGGCATCGAGCGATACCGGAAGTAGCGACACGGACAACGTCACCAGTGCAGGCAATCTACAATTTCTGGTCTCCGGAACGACTTCCGGGGCAAACGTGCAGTTGAAAATCGGCGATCAAGTCATCGGTTCTGCAGTTGCCTCAAGTGACACGACCACCATCACGACCAATCAGATCGCACCGCTTGGTAGTGGTACCTATTCCATCGTCGCTGTCCAAACCGTCAGTGGTACGACCTCTGCAGCCTCTCCAGCTTTATCGATCGTCTACGACAATATCGCTCCAGCGGCCATCGCGAACAATGCTCTACCAACTCGCGCGAATGTCGGTACCCCACTGAACTTTGACCTGAATCACCCCGAAGAGGGCCAAGGTCTGCGCTACGTCTTGGACAACGCTCCGGCAGGCATGAGCATCGATCAACAAACCGGTTTGATCTCCTGGACACCTACTTCAAATCAACTCGGCCCACAGACGGCGATTCTCAAACTTCAGGATAAGGCAGGAAACATCTCCTCCCAAACCTTGGCAATCTCCGTTGCCGACACCGCAAAGATCGCCGTGGACATGTTCCTGCAAACAACTAGCGGTCAGCCTTTAACAACGATCGCAGCGGGCCAAGAATTCCTCGTGAAACTCGTTGTGCAGGACCTTCGCACAAGCGGATCGGGTACAGGTGAAGGTGTCTTTACAGCTTATGTTGACCTGAATTACGATTCGACCAAGGTCGAGCCTGTGGCGACAAACCCGATCACCTACGATCAGCTCTTCCAAAATGGTAAATCTGGAGACTTGTCGGTCCCAGGATTGATCAACGAACTCGGTGCATTCTCATCCCTGACCGCCGGACCAGGTCGCGATCCACAGAACTTCGTCACCGTGCGCATGCGTGCCAAGGCGGGCGGAAATGCCAAGTTCACGATGGATGAAGCAGACGAAGGCAATAAAGCATTCGGGCTTTTCTTAGATTCGGTGAACTCTGGCGTTCCAGCCAACCGGGTTCTTTTCGATTCGAAGACCTTGAGTGTCACTTCGAGCTTCACCGCAGTCGACGATACTTTTAGCGTCAACGAAGACACCACAAACAATTCGATCGACGTGCTTGCCAACGACACACTAGCGAGTGGTTCGAATTCGGTGCTGAGTCTCGTCTCGGTCTCAACGCCTGACAAAGGTGGGACTGTTTCAATCGCCAGCGGTGAAAAGACGCTTGTCTATACTCCTGCTCCCAACTTCAACGGTGCTGAAAAATTCACGTATGTCGTCCGAGATCAATCGGGAGTTACCGGCACAGCAACCGTGACAATGAATGTCCAATCCGTCAATGATAATCCTGTAGCGGTCAACGATGTATTCGACACGGTCAAGTCCAATCAAACCGACGTGTTCTTGAACGTGCTGGGCAACGATACCAGCGGTCCTGATACCAGTGAGACACTCACCGTCACGTCCGTTGGAACTCCAAGCCAAGGAGGCACCGTGAAGATCGCTACTGGTGGTAATGGAGTTCTCTTTACGCCGAAAGCTAACTTTGTGGGTGCTGATACCTTTACTTACACGATCAGCGATGGCAAGGGTGGCTCGGCGACAGGCAATGTCACGGTCAACGTTCAAGTTGCAGTTCCAACACCGATAGTTACCGGCGAGTCGTTTACCGTTGTGGAAGACAGCGCCGAGACTGAGTTCGATGTGCTTGCCAATGACTTGCCCGCAGTCACAGGCGACACGCTCTCGATCGCTTCGGCCCAAGCAACCAATGGAACTGTCAACACCAACGCAGCAAAGACTCGTCTGCTGTATAAGCCAAACGCGAACTTTGTCGGCACCGATAGAGTCGTTTACACGGTAAGGAGTAGCAATGGTGGGACTGCCCAAGCCACAGCGACCATCACAGTGACCTCCGTCAATGACGCACCCAATGCTGTTGCTGACCAACTTACGGTAAATACATCAGCCAACCAAAGCCTCAATGTATTGGCCAACGACACCAATGTGGATGCCAATGAAACATTGACTATATCGGCTGTTACTCAGCCCGAAGCCGGTAAGGGAACCGTGTCGATTGCTACCGACATGAAATCCTTGCTTTATTCGGCACCTTCAGCGAGTTTCACAGGTGAAGTCAATTTCACCTACACGATCAGCGATGGGAATGGTTTATCATCGACTGCAAACGTTAAGCTCAACGTGGTGAATTTCACCCCGAGAGCAGTCGGAGTTACGACCAATACGTCAGTCCAAGGGGTTCGGATCGATGCTCAGCAGATCGAAGGTGCGGGAGTCAATGGTACCCCTATTGATTTGACACCCCAGCAATCGGGCTCGTTGGTCAAAGTGCCTGACGTTGGACCTGGAACCTATAAGTTCTCGGTTCCTGATCTTCCATTCTTCGCCGCCGCTCAGACCGCTGCAAACGTCGTTTCGGCTCCCAGCGATGGTGATTCGCTCAG
>JBJSXX010000078.1:0-13657 GCA_046086605.1 Pirellula sp.
CGTAGCGGGAAACGCATCCTTATCGAGTGCATCTGCAGGAGTGACCTACAGCGGGATTCAGAATCTAACCGTTCCGCAGAATGGGAGTCCAGTTGATGTGAATATTTTTGGAAACGGTAACCTATATAGTTTTGACTACGGTTTTGACGGTACTTCACCCGGTAATGACCCGGTTTTCCGCATCTATACCCATAATACCGTTTCTCAGATATCGTACGTCGGTCCATTTTCAACAAACGCACGGCTCTATAGCCAGAGTTCTTCGGTAAATGCCTCAGCAGATTGGGGTGGCTACTCGGTGAGTTCGATTCCGAAGATTTTTGCGCGCTACAGTTCTACAACTTCAACTCTGACAACCCCATCTTCACCAGGTGTGCAATATTTGGGCGTCAGAGAAACCTCCAACTTCTCCGATTTCCGCTATGGTTGGGTACAGGTCGATATCCCAAGCAATCTCAGCGGAGTGGTTAAGATTGTTGACTGGGCATACGAGACTGACCTCAATACTCCAATCTTAACCGGAAACATGGGGTCCTCGCCAAGCCCTGTACCTGAACCGGGGACGATGGCGTTGTGGTCCATCGGTGCCGCAGGACTTGGACTTTGGCGAGCTCGGAAACGAGCAGGGCAGTCTCAGCCAGCATGACTTTGCATCGCAAAGTTCTATTAATCGGTATCGATGGGCTTGGACTTGACTTGCTGCATTCAGCGATCGATGCTGGCTTGATGCCAGCAATCGATTCGCTTGTATGCCAAGGCGCTTCGGGCCGACTAGTAGCAGGTGTTTCCACTGACTCTGCAGTTTGTTGGACAACACTTGCTACTGGTTGTCGGCCCGACAGACATCGGATCCTCGATGGGATGGTGTTCGACCCATTGTCCGGCGGACTGCGGCCGGTCGACGGTTTCGTTCGCAAATCTCATGCGATATGGAATCTTGCTACCCGCGAAGAGCGCAAAAGCGTGGTTGTCGGTTGGCCTGCCAGCCATCCAGCTGATCCCATCGAGGGTGGGTTCGTTTCTGATCGATTCTTCGATCAACCTCTCCAACTTCAGGAGCAATGGCCGGTGTCTGAGCGATCGGTATACCCACCCTATCTCGAAGAGTCCTTGGCAGAACTTAGGCTCCATGTCGGTGAACTCTCTGGAGAAGACATTGCCCCTTTTGTACCAAAATTTGAGGCGATTGATCAAAAGCGTGACGGGCGACTTGGTCTTATCGCGTCAAGCGTTGCAGAAACGGTCTCTTACCACGCGGTTGCAACACATCTGCTAGGATCGATTCCCTGGTCGCTGGCTCTGATTCGCTATCCGATTCTCGATCGTCTTGCAGATACGTTTCTAAAGTTTCGAAATCCTTTGCTTGACGGAGTTGATCACGAGGAAGCTTCGATCTACGGCCAGGTGATGGATTCCTCCCTCCGGCTTGTCGACAACATGGTTTCCTATCTCCTGAGTATGTCGAGTGATGCAGACGTACTGATTTGCTCACCTTTTGGAATTCAGAGTATCGATGGCCCTGTGAATCAGGCATCCCAGGAGAGATCATCCGCACCAGGAGTTTTGCGGCATGAGCATGGTTGCATCGTTATCTCTGGAAGCGGGGTCGTTGCTGATGGGCTTGTTCATGGAGCGGCCCTCGTCGATGTTGTTCCAACGATCCTCGCAAGGATGGGACTACCTCTGGGAGCTGACTTCCCGGGACGAGTTCTTTCCGAGGCATTTACATCCAGTCCGTCGTTCACGACGATTCCATCCTGGGAATCACTCGATGGAACATTCGGCCGCCTTGATCCCCAACAGAATATCGGTTTACAGGATGACGCAAGCGACCTATTGGGACAACTGATGAGCTTAGGCTACTCGGCACATGACCCCCATGCGTTGATGACCGAGTCGAACCAAAGACTTAAGGAAGATCATACGCTTGCCATCACCCACATGAGAGCCATGGAATGGGAGCAGGCGGTTCCTTTACTTGAAAGAGTCCTCGCAGCTCGTCCGCTCGACGGCTCTGTGCATGTGCTACTTGCTTGGTGCTATTTGAATTGCGGTGATGCAGACCGCTGTAATAGTCTCGCGCAACGAGCGTTGCTCTTGGAGGGGAGTGTCGGCCATGGTCAACTTTTATTAGCTACACTGGCGATGTTGGACTCACGCCGTGAAGCTGCCATCGAGCATCTCAAGCAGGCCGAAAAAACAGGTGAGCATGGATTGTCCGAAAAGATCGCTCATGTGAATCTGATGCTCGGGCGTTACTCGGAGTCTGATCGATTTGTTGCGCTGGCCCTTCGTGAAAATCCAAACTCTGCAGTCGCTCTGTACCTGCGTGCTGTTTCTCTGCTTGAGCAGCACAAAAATCAGGCTGCTGCTGATTCAGCATTACAAGCTACGGGTAGGAGTTTCTATTTCCCTGAGGCACATGCTGTACTTGGAGTGGCGTTAGCTCGGCTTGGACGATTTCCAGAATCTATCACAGCCCTTGAACGATCCGTAGGCCAGCGTCCGTCGGTTCTTGCACACGCTACTCTCGCCAGAATATTTGAGAAAGTCCTTGGAGATACAGCTGCTGCAGAAGAACATCAACAAGCCGCTGAAACGCTCGGATGCGGATTGAAAAAGCGGCAAAATGAGGAAAAGCAATGAGAGAAAGGATCGATTTGAGTTCGATTCTGATTCGTGCGGCCATAGGAGTTGAGCGCAAAGCATGTCGAATGCTACTGAATACGCAAGATCGCTTCTGCTATGACGAAGGGCTCCATATCGCCAGGACCACAGGCACCTCGCCGCAGGTGCTCGGAGCTTTGTCGCTAACGCCACTTCGCGATCCGCAAGGTGAAGGAGCGATTCTCATGCACGCCCATGTTTTGCCCGCATGGCGGCGATGCGGTATCGGTTCGCAATTGCTCCAAACGGCAGTGGATGCAGCACGTCGCAACAATGCTCACTCGGTGATCGTGCAATGCGACTCGCAATCGGAGTTAGAGGGCGTTTCATTCCTCGACGCGAAAGGTTTCCAACGCACAGAGGTGCTGACGACCTTCGAAGCATCGACAGAGCGACTGTCTTCGCATATCCGAGGACTGCGGGATCGACTTCTTAAGTCGAATCGGGTTCCCCTAGAGGCGCGATTGATAGATCTGCGAGACGCACCGATAATGCAGGTTGCAAAACTCCATGCAGAATACTTAGCCGGTACGCCTCAGAGCATTACTCGGATGCTTAATGAACAACTTGCAAACGACGGGTATTGCCATCATTGCGTCTTGATGCTCGACCAGAAAGTCGTAGGGTTGGTTCTAGCTCGAACTGTAAACGGAGTCTCGACTGTCGAATCGGAGGTGCTCGATCCATCCTACAGAGCTTCAGCGCAGTTCGGCTGGGCTAGTGTCGTTCTACTGGCAGAAGAAATCGACTGGGGTGTTGCAAGAAATTCTGTACTCACACACTTTTCCTGCACATCTGGAAATCGCGCAACACAACGTTTAGCAAAACGCTCTGGCGCAATTCCTATACGGGAGAAGATTGTTTTCTGTCTTAGGTTAGATTATTAATGTACGTCGATTCAGACAGGAATTTGCTCACGACCGGACAATGCCACGTGATGTTCATCGCCGACGAAAAAGACTCGGTCAATGCGATCCCGGTTCAAGGTTTCTAGAATGCGTCCGAAACTAAGCCGAAGGCTCACTGAAGATCGCTTCTTGCAACACTATTGGCTTAAGCGAGAGTTGGTCGAGTTTTGCCGAAGTTTCGGGTTGCCTTCGAGCGGATCCAAAGAGCAACTGACCAATCGCGTCGCAGATCATTTGGCTGGTCGCCCAATGTCGGCAATCCCAAGAAAATCTTCCAGGAAAGATCCTCTGCCGGATACTTTGACGGTTCGAACCAAGATTGGTGCAGGCTGGCGTTGTTCGCACCAACTGCGGGCGTTTTTTGTAGCCCACTTTGGCAGTGGCTTTCGCTTCAACGAAGCCATTCGCAAATTCATAGCGACCGGCCAAGGAAAGACGCTTGGACAAGCCCTTGAAGTCTACCGAGAAAGTTTGAAAACCGAGGCCAAGCCGATCGGGTCTCAGTTCCAATACAACCGGCACATGAGGCAATTCAAACTCGATCATCCTGGCGCTTCGCATGCCCAAGCCGTAGCCGCTTGGTGGGAGTTTCGCCAAGGCCGAGGCTAATCCCGTCGCTTGCCGGTTCGAATCAGGTTGCGTACCATTCCCGGGAGCTTTCTTGATGGGCTCCGAAAACTCGCTAGCGTAGAAACTTAAGCGGAGTAGATCCGATGCTTATTCTCGTAGGAACCGTCTGGCCCTTATTGGGTATTCCTTTTTCCATCCTGTTAGCGCTTGCAATACCCAAAGATTCTTGGCGGTGGCTCGCATTGCTATTGTTACCGGGATTGCTCTTTGCCGTCCACTACCTTTTCATACTGCCTTGGTGCGCGGCCAATGGGAACTTGGCCGCTGCAGTTGTCTTTGCATTGATGATCGGAGCGATGTTCTTGTATTATCCCGTGATCATCGTGCTTGCTGGCCTGTGGGCCTTTAGGCAAATTTCATCTCGGTTTGGACAAGCCGACTCCAACTAAGGAGCGATCTCGACCGATTCGATCACAACGGCCTCGACAGGAACATTTTCATGCCCTTGCTTGGTCGTGGTGGCTACAGTCTTGATCGCTTCGACCACTTCGCTGCCCGAAGTCACCTTGCCAAAAACGCAGTAGCCGACACGATCACGTGAGTTGGCTTTATCTAGAAAATCATTATCGGTGACATTGATGAAGAATTGGCTCGTGGCGCTATCGGGAACGGATGTGCGAGCCATTGCAAGCGTATACTTTTGATTGCTCAGACCATTCGACGACTCGTTGACGATCGGAGGATTGGTACTCTTTTGTTTCATGTCGGGTGTGAATCCACCACCTTGGATCATGAAGTTCGAGATAACGCGATGGAAGATCGTACCGTTGTAATGGCCTGAGCGTGCATAGCTTAAGAAATTCTCAACGGTCTTTGGGGCGGCCTGTGCATCGAGTTCAATCGTGATGCTGCCCTTGCTTGTCTTCATAACGACTTTGGTTGCGTTGCTCATCGTGATACCTTTCGGAGAGTCTTTGGGATCTAAGTAACAAATCGATAAATGGGTGTGATCAGTCTTGGGTGTGCAATCCGCATTCGGTCTTGCCCGTCCCACTCCAACGCCCTGCTCTTTCGTCTTCACCGAAAGTCACCGCGCGGGTACATGGCCAGCAACCGATGCTGGTGTAGCCTTGATCGTGGAGGGGATTGTAAGGGATCTTTTTCGAAAGGATTCGATCCCAGACTTGTTTTTTGGTCCAATTTGCAAGCGGGCTAACTTTGACCAACTGAAATTTTTTATCCCAGCCGACAATCGAAGCTTTTGCTCGATCGGGGGATTGATCGCGACGGATGGCGCTAGCCCAAGCGAGCTTGCCATGTGCAACCCGCTTGAGGACATCGAGCTTGCGATCCCCGCAACATTTCCCAGGGTCAGTCTTGTAGACGGGCCCGCCATGCAGGGCTTCGTAATCCACAACCGAGAGGGTCGGTCGCATCAACTCGACTTCGATTCCATAGAGCTCGGCAACTTGATCGCGTAACCGGAGCGTTTCGGGGAACTGATAGCCAGTATCCAAATTGAAAACATGGCATTTCGGATCGATCCTCGAAAGCATCTCGAGGATGACCATCCCTTCAGGACCAAAGGCTGTCGCCATGGTGAACTTGTCCTGGTACTTTTCCAGAGCCCATGCCAAAATTGCCTCGGGTTCGGATTGCTCGAACGAGTTGCTGAATTGTTCGAGCTCGGCGAGCAATTCGGGGGTCGGCAGTTTTTGTTCGTCCTTGCTGTCCATGCCTAAGGCACTCGATGCGAGGTCGTCAATACGGCTCGCCCATTGAGGAATTTCATAGTAAAACTGGTAGGCATGATAGCCGCTGGGGGCTCTTGGTCAAGAATCCTTGCTGCGACTCCCAACAATCCTAGCATCCTTGGTGCAGTGCAATGCCAATCTACGAATTCTACTGTCCGCCGTGTCATACTGTGTACAGTTTTCTTTCTCGACGCATGCAAGTTCCCGACAAGGCGGCTTGCCCAAAGTGCGGCTGCAAGAAACTCGAGAAAAAAGTATCCAGGTTCGCTATTTCCAAAGGTTTGGTGGAAGGCTCTGCTTCGGGCGAAGCGGATCCCTTTGCCAACCTTGACGAATCGAAACTCGAAGAACTCATGAGCGAAATGGCTCCGAGCATGCAGGACGACTCCTCGCAAGAGGATCCCAAACAAATGGCTCGTTTGATGAAGCGTATGTTCGAGCTTTCAGGAAGCGAGCCGACCGGAGCGATGCTCGAAGCGATGAAGCGGATGGAGGCTGGCGAAGATCCCGACGCGATCGATGAGGATCTTGGTTCCGCGATCGACGAACAACCCGATCCCTTTTCGCCAGCGTCATCGACTTCCAAACGCTCAAGCCTTCGGCGGATTCTTCAAGCTCCGAACATCGATCCGGAGCTCTACGAACTCGAAGGTTAGACTACCGGATCTTGTCGCCATGGCCAGCTTGGCCAAACGACACCATGCGGGCTACACAAACCTCTTTCATGGCCGTGCGGGCTGGTTTGAGGTAATCACGCGGGTCGAATTTTTCCGGGCCCTCTGCAAGAACCTTTCGAATCGCACCGGTGATCGCCAATCGGCAATCGGTATCGACGTTGATCTTGCGAACACCGCTCTTGATGCCTCGCTGGATCTCTTCGACCGGAACACCCCAGGTCTGCTTGATCTTGCCACCATACTTGTTGATGATGTCTTGGAGTTCCTGTGGAACCGACGAACTGCCGTGCATGACTAGGTGGGTGTTTGGAATCTTTTTGTGAATCTCTTCGATCCGCGTCATGGCTAGGACTTCGCCATCAGGTTTGCGAGTGAACTTATAAGCACCGTGGCTTGTACCGATCGCAACGGCCAAGGCATCCACGCCGGTTTCTTCGACGAAGCGTTTTGCTTCTTCGGGGTCGGTCAGGAGTTGATCATGACTGAGTTGGCCTTCGGCGCCATGGCCATCCTCGGCTTCTCCGTGACCAGACTCGAGGGAACCTAAGCAACCCAATTCGCCTTCGACCGAAACGCCTTTGGCATGCGCCAATTGTACGACACGCCGAGTGACATCGACGTTGTATTCGTACGAAGCGGGAGTTTTACCGTCCTCCTTGAGCGAGCCGTCCATCATGACCGAGGTAAATCCGTTTTGAATCGCGGACAAACAAGTATCCGGCGAGTTGCCGTGATCTTGATGCATCACGATCGGGATGCTTGGATACAGTTCAACCGCTGCGAGCATCAAATGACGGAGATAGGCGTCTTGGGAATAAGCCCTAGCACCTCGGGATGCTTGGATGATCACCGGAGAATTCGTCTCCTTGGCCGCCTCCATGATGGCTTGGATCTGCTCCATGTTGTTGACGTTGAAGGCGGCAACGCCATAGTTGTTTTCAGCAGCGTGGTCGAGGACTTTACGGAGGGGTACCAAAGCCATATGGGGGCTCCCGAGGAAAGGAAATCGATGTTCAAAAAGAAAAATCAAAACGACTGACGTATCAACCTAGCGATTCTGGGACTATCGTACCAGATCGGATAGGATTATGTTGATTTGGCGGAGTTTCATCAATAAGCAACAAGACGGATCGTTTTGAGAAAAGGGATTCGGATGGATGAGTATCAACCGGTCAAAAAATCGGTGACCGGACTAAACCCGGTTGACAATTTTTTAAGCGGCAGCTGGGAAGCTCTCGGAGCAGGGGCGCCTGTTTTGGTAGCTTTGGCACAACTGTGCAGCCAAGCAATGGTAGAAAGAGCATCCCCTAAACCGATGACTGCGGAGGGATTGCTACCCGAAGCCAAAGCGATCCTCGTCGCGGCACGCGATCGCGGGGTCGTCGAAGTGCGCGGAGTCAACACCGCATTTGACCCAGCAGCCAGATTGCTAGCCGTTTATGTCGAGTTGGATGAATCGCAAACCATCGCGTTCCGAGATCCAGAGCGACCGGAAACGACCGTTTTATTTTTGGAAGGATTTCGCCAACTTTGCGAATTAGGGTTAGTGATGCATCATCTGCATCGAGACTTCTCTTTGACCGCGTTGGGATTTGAAGTGGCAAGAACGATTTCAAAGCAGGAGGTGCAGCCATGGCTGGAAAAAGGTTCGGAATTTGGCCTGCACGACTAGTTCGATTGCTCGTTGTGCTGGTCTGTTTGGTTTTGGCCGGAGTGCTTGTTACCAAACAACTTGCTAACCAGTGGCTATCGAATCCATCGGTATCGAACCCATCGTCAAACCACCTTGAGGATTCGATTGGCCCAGGGGTACCCAGCGAGGGTCTGCCGACCGAGGGCACCCTGGTCGATTCACACCCCTTGGATGCGGTTTTGCGTCTTGCGAAAGATGCGATGGAGACGCATAAGCGTACGCACCGCAATTACCGAGCAACGGTGCACAAACGGGAACGCATCGGCAAGGACTTAGGCCCCGAGTCCAAGATGGAGCTAAAACTACGGTATCGCCAAGAGGATTCTCAAAGTGGCCTGCGTCAAATGGACGTCTATCTGAAGTTCCTTGAGCCCAAGTCACAGGCTGGACGGGAGTTGATTTGGAAGGAAGGTTTCAATGATGGATTGATGGTCGTTCATGAAGCGGGGTTTTTGAACATTACGAAGATCGAGCTTTCACCCACGAGCCGTTTGGCCATGCTCGGGAATCGTTATCCGGTCAGTGACATCGGGATCGAACGACTCTTGACCAAACTGCTCGCCAAGGGGAATCGGGATCGTCAACTTGGGGATTGCCAAGTGAATTTAATCGACTCGGTCGATGTGGCTGGTCGCAACTGCAAACGGATCGAGGTTTGCCATCCGCAGCGAGCAGTGACCGTCGGCGACAAGACGATCGAGCATGAGTTCTATAAAGCAGTTATCGACATCGATAATCAGCACGGGGTTCCGATTCGATACGCGAGTTACATGTGGCCTGAGAATTCCGATGGCCAGCCGGTACTCGATGAGGAGTTCCTCTACGAGAACCTCGAGATCAATACGGAACTAGACGATCAAGATTTCGATCCCGATAACCCAGCTTACAACTACCCTTGAATGCAAGCAGCGATTCGCTGAGTACTCGCTCCTTGCGTTTTCTGTTTATCGAACAGATTCCGAATAAGGGGGGCAAGCGTTACATGCGTAGCGCACCGTCGAGACGAACTAGCGTTCCATTGAGCATTGGGTTTTCGAAAACCGTCTGCACCATGGCTGCAAACTCCTCGGGCGTTCCAAATCTCTTTGGAAAGACGCTCGCTTCAAGAAGCGGTGCTCGCACCTTCTCCGAAGCGGCTTGCATCATCGGTGTATCGAAAACCCCCGGAGCGATGCTCACGACGCGGATTCCAAATCGCCCGAATTCCCGGGCCATGGGTAAGGTCATCGCAGCGACGGCGCCCTTGGATGCCGAATAAGCACACTGACCGATTTGACCGTCGATCGCAGCGATCGAAGAGGTCATCACAATCACTCCGCGTTCCTGGTCGGGCTCCTGAGGCCTGGAACTTGCCATCGCCTGTGCGGCATAGCGGACGACATTGAAGGTTCCGACAACGTTCACTTCGATGACCCTGCGAAACGCATCTAACGAAGCGATCGACTCTTTGCCCAGGACGCGTTCACCGTGCAGGATTCCCGCGCAGCAAACAACCCCTGAAAGCTCTCCGAAACGATCGACGCCTCGATGAACAATCGATTGCACCGATGTCTCGTCGGTGACATCTCCATGTCCATGCAGGTAACGCAACTGCCACTGGTCAGGGCCTGCCCAAGTGTTTTGCCAAGGCGGCTGGGCGGTTCGATCCAAGCCGATGACACGGGCACCTTGTTCCAAGAGACGCTGTGTGCAAGCGGCACCTAAGCCAGAGCTACTGCCGGTGACCAGCACAGTCTTTCCTGCGATTTCCATGGTCTTTATAGCCTCAGAGGATTATGCCAACGACCAGCCATTGCGTGGCTCGCGCTCGATGAACTCGGTCGCCTCCGGGCAGTTCGTTGCACGAAGCGAGACGGGATCCCACTGGAGCTTTTTGCCGGTGCGGTAAGCGACATTGCCCAAGTGGTTGGCAATCGTGAGCAGTCCTGCGTAATCGAAGGGACTGCCGGTGGGCGTTCCGTTTCGGATCGCTTCGAGCCATTCACGCTGTTGCCCAGGTGATTCTCGCAGGAATGGCTTCGGTCCCTCGAACCCCTTGAACTTGTCCTCAGGTAACAACACATGCTTGCCGTAATCGCTCAGCAGCATGCCGTCTTTGCCAACAAAGAGAATGCCGCTTTCCCAAGTCGGAATCGCCTTGTCCTTCCAAAGCTTGGGTTTGTCGGCACCTTGATACCACGATACTGTACATGCTGGCATGTCTTGCCGAGGGCCGTACTCATACACAGCCGTCATCGAGGCGGGGGCAATCTCTTTATGCGCCGGAGGCCCAAACGATTCGATCGTCAGTGGGTTATCGAGCTTCAGCGCCCAAAAGGGCAAGTCGTTGAAGTGGCTTCCAAGATCCGACATCGTTCCGTTGGCAAAATCCCACCATCGGTACCATTTCGGGCCTGGAAGATACACGTCGTGATAGGGTCGCATCGGAGCAGGGCCGACCCATAGATCCCAATCGATCTCTTTGGGAACCGGCTTGGCTTCCGCAGGGCGATCCGTCACATAAACAATATCGCCATGCTTTTTGGAATCCTCTTGGCTTTGGAGTCCCCATGCCCGAGATGTCCAGACGTGAGCTTCGGTCACAGGTCCGATCGCACCGGATTGAATCAATTCGACCACGCGGCGGTAATTGGCTCCCGCATGGATTTGGGTACCCATTTGCGTCGGCACGTTGGCCTTGGCCGACTCGACCATGATCCTGCGTGCCTCTTGGACGTTGTAGGTAAGCGGTTTCTCGCAGTAGACAGGTTTCTTTTGTTGCAAGGCCGGAAGCGTCGCAAAAGCGTGGGTGTGTTCGGTCGACGAAACGACGACTGCGTCGATTCCATTGAGGTCGTCGAGTAGTCTTCTGAAATCACCAAATCGCTTGGCCTCGGTATGACGCTGACCAACTCCATCGAGCGTGTTGCGATTGACATCGCAAATCGCTCCAACTCGGACTCCACCTGCCGAAATCATTTCTTGCAAATTTCCACCACCACGTCCTCCCACTCCAACGAATGCCAAGTTCAGAGTGTCATTGGGGCCATAAGCTTTCACGAGCTTGGGAGTGCAAGCAACCCCGGCAAGCATCGTTGCTGTTTGCAAGAGCTTGCGACGATCGATCGTTGGACTTGGACTGGTCTTATTTTTAGTCATCGCAGGTGTATCTCCGTGAGAGGATTGTTTCGCCCTTGGCAGCCGCCAACGCGAAGAAGTCTAACCGATCGGGGGACTCAAAGAAACACTACACCCAAGACCGATGCTACCTGCGATAAACCGAGATCGATCCGCGTTTGGGAAAGCTATCGAGCGATTCTGACAAGCGATAACCATGCTCATCGAGCAGTCGCTGGGCCTGTTTACTCGACTGGTTGATTACGACTAACGACGGCGATTTTTCAGACAAAACCTTTTCTAAACCTTGATCGTCCTGGCAGAAGTCCAAACTCTGTTTCGCATAAAAAACCATGCTAGGTCGAAACATTCCAACGATCGCAGGTTCCCGACCCACGGCGGCTGTTCCCGAGGGTGCGATATACTCGCTTGCGATTTTTTGTGGGGTTTGAAAGCGGTCAATACTCGGAATAATCAGTTGCCACAAAAGGCTCACCCAAGCTACCCCAAGTCCTCCCATCACATAGATGCCCGATTCGCTACGATGGAGTCTGTGCAACACCAAACCTAAGACACCGCAAGTCAGCAGTAAGGCTCCTAGCCAAGAAAAGTTCACTAAGCAAGGGGTGAGCTTAGGATCAATATGAAGCTCATCGAGCCAAGGTTGGCCGAATCGTGTTGCCAGTGTCAGGGTGATGCCACCGACCAACACTCCTGAAAAAATCATAAATGCCCAACCTGCTTGTCGCCACAGTGAGCCCATCGGCACACTCTCCGTGGTCTGGATCCCAAACCATCCAGAGAAGTAACTTGCGATTGCCAAGGCCACCGCAGGGTAAGCGGGAATGATGTAGTTGGGAAGTTTGGTGCTGGCCAACGAAAATACAACAAAATAGAAAAACAACCACACGAGGACTACTGGCCAAGCCAGGCGATTGGAACTCTGACGGGTTTGATTCCAAGTATGCAAGGCGATGGGGATCGCAAAAGAAGTCCAAGGAAAGAATCCGATCAAGGTGGCAAGCAGATAGTAGTAAACCGGGCCACTATGGTTGTCCATCGGCTTAGAGAATCTTTCGATGTGCTGAACACCGAAGAACTCCTGAAAGAATGCGCCTTCGGTTCGAGTGTTCACCATCAAAAACCAAGGAGCGGCCACGAACATCAGCACGACCGCTCCTGCGAATGGTCGCATCGACAAGGTTGCCTGAAAAAACCGTTTTGGCGATAAGCATTGGATCCATGAAGTGCTTTGGCCGCTTATCCAAGGCCACGCTAACGTAAGCGTTCCTAGGATTGCGATTGGAAACGCAAAGCCTATCGGTCCTTTCGAAAGAACTGCCAACGAGATCGAAAAATAGATCGCAATCCAAGTTCGCAAGCGAGTTACTGGAAAATCAATCGGTGGATGATGCTCGCCTTGTAAGCTCTTCTTCGCATCATGAACCCACAGAGTGATGGCTAGGAGAATGAAAAAGCCCAAGTGAACGTCGGCCGTTGCCGAGCGAGAGACCACCGTAAACATGAGGCTCGATACCAAGACCACTGCAGCAATAAGTCCCGCTTTTCGATCGATCAGCAATCGGCCAAGAAAGTAGGTCAGCAAGATCATTCCGGTGCCAAAGAACGCCGAAGCCCATCGAGCCGCAAATTCACCAACCCCAAAAAAATGAAATCCAACAAGCATCCCCCAAAACATCATCGGGGGTTTATGCGCGAAGAGTTCCGAATTGAATGTGGGCACCACCCAATCCTGCCGGTCGAACATCTCTCGGGCGACGCTCGCGTAGTAGCCTTCGTCTTGATCCCACAGTCGGGTTGTTCCGAGTCCTAGCCACAGCACAACGATGCATGCAACCAAAAGCCATGCGCAGTCCCGAAGCGTTACAGATCGGGAATCGGGATCTATAGTGTTCGTCGATGCCATGCAGAAGACTTAGCCTGCTTTCCGAGGACTCGATGGCAAAGCGATCGGTCCATACACCCTCGGTTCGATACGTATCTGCGTGGCTGTGTCAGTTGAATCGAGCCATAGGGCGCGCGTTTGTTCCGGTGATTGATCCACGTTGCAAACCTCGCTTACGACATACAAAGGTCGACGCTTGGACTCCTCGAAAACCCGACCGACATAATCTCCTAGTAGCCCGATGGCACACATCTGGATTCCACTGAGTCCGAGCATGAAGGCGATCCAAGCAAAACTCGATGCCAATGTCCAGCTCGCGAGGACTCCAAGGACACACAAGCAGGTGGCAAGGGATGACGCTACTAGCATCGCCACTCCGATGGTTG
>JBJSXX010000079.1:0-17257 GCA_046086605.1 Pirellula sp.
CCGCTTCGCTCAAGACGCCAAGACGCCAAGAAGACAAAGAAAGCCCAGCGTCGCTAAGCATTACGCACAATCGCGGAGCGACATTATGGAGCGAGCCAAGCAAGAAACAACCGTCGGGAATGAGGGATCCAAATCGGGACCACTAAGCGTCAAAAAGGGGTCCGAATCGGGACCTATTGCTATCCGTCAAAAGCGAAGCAGCAAGCATCGCGACGATAAGAATCCCCATGAAAAACATGGGGAAAAGCGACCTCATGAGGGAGCCCGAGGGACTCCTGATACTTCTAACCAGTGGGCGATATTGGACTCGAACCAACGACCTCAACGATGTCAACGTTGCGCTCTAACCAACTGAGCTAACCGCCCGAGTTTCTCTCGGCAAAGTGATTGTGAATCATGCTCTGGGATTGTCAAGGCCAAGCCGGTTGGCTAACCTCCGACTTGGTTGCCCAATCGGCCCGCTAGGTGTATGCTTTGACCTGACCTACAAGGGCCGTCGGGCCCCTGTTTGTCCCTTGTTTCCAGCGTTTTTCGACAAACTTACCCAATGTCTAACAACCATCGCGTCGTTATCACCGGACTTGGCGTCATTTCCCCACTCGGTCGTGAACTGGCCCCCTTCTGGAATAACCTCGCCAACCAAACCTCCGGAATCGGCCCCCTATCGAGCTTGCCCCTGGACATCCTCCCTTGCAAGTTCGGTGGCCAAGCCTCCTGCTTTACCGGCGATATCTCCGAATTCGGACCCCTGGATAAAAATCTTCAGCGGTCGATCAAAAAGAACCAAAAGGTCATGTGCCGCGAAATCGAAATGGGGGTCGCCGCTTGCCAATTGGCCCTCTTTGACTCGGGCCTAGCCAACCCCGAACTCCGTAACCCCGAACGCTTTGGGATCGTCTTTGGAAGCGACTACATCATCACCCGGCCCGAAGAATACGCCGATGGCATCAACGCTTGCCGCAATGCATCGCACGAATTCCAAATGCCAAGCTGGCCTCAAACAGGGCGACCCCAAGTCAACCCGCTGTGGCTGCTGAAATACTTGCCAAATATGCCCGCAAGCCACGTTGCAATCTACAACGACTTGCGGGGCCCGAGCAACTCGGTGACGATCCGCGAAGCCTCCAGCGCCGCTTCGATCGTCGAAGCCGTCTCGGCAATCCGACGCGGTGCCGCTGATGTGATGATCGCCGGTGCCACCGGCTCTCGCATGGAACCTCTGCGGGCCTTGAACTTTATGTCCACCGAACCGATGGCTAAGAATCGAGACAACCCCGCCGAAATGGCCCGACCCTACGATATCGATCGGGATGGAAACCTCGTTGGCGAAGGTGCCGGAGCCCTGGTCCTCGAATCCCTCGAACGAGCTTCCGCACGCGGTGCAAAAATCTGGGGCGAAATCGTCGGCGGTGCTAGCTCGGCTGTGGGTGATGTCACAGGCAAAAACGCTCATCGCGATCATATCCGAACCGCTATCAAAAACGTCAGCAAAATACTCCTTAAGCAAGCTGCCAAGGCCGGCGTGGACCTAAGCCCGGGCCAATGGCACTTTCATGGCTGTGGCAAAAGCGATGTCCAAGGTGATGCCAGCGAAGCTTGCGGTATCCGAGATGCCCTCGGGAATCTCGATGTCCCGGTAACTGCCGCCAAAAGCTACTTCGGCAACCTCGGTGCAGGCTCAGGTGCCGTCGAGATCATCGCAAGCCTTCTGGCCCTTGAACACCAACATCTCTTCCCTGTACTGAACACCAAATCGGTCGACCCACGCTGCCCAATCCGTGTCGCCAAGAGCTCCGATCCTGCCGGCAATGCCTTCGCCCATGTCGCTTACTCGACCCAAGGCCAAGCATGCGGGGTTTTCGTTAGGAGAATTTAAGAAGTTTGAGGGGATGCGATGTTGTTTCATTTTCGCAATATTGCAATCGCTCAACTGATCTTGTGGCTGATCGCTTTGTTGCAACAGTTTCTTTATTGGCAACGCTTACCCGATCGGGTCGCCACCCACTTTAATGGCTCAGGGAAAGCTGACGGTTGGATGCATCGCGACCACGCTGCGTTGTTTATGGTCGGCCTTGAAACACTCATGCCAGCGATCTTTCTTGGGATCGCTTGCATGATCTACTTCATCCCCTCACAGCTGATCAATATCCCGCACAAAGATTTTTGGCTTGCCCCTGAGCGACGAGAAGCCTCGATCGCCTTTATGGCCAAATCCACAGCCGCGTTTTCGTTAGCGATATCCCTGTTTTTCATAGGGGTCAACCACCTAACGTATCTTGCCAACCGAGCCGAAGGCAACTTAAGTCCGCTCGGGTTTTGGATCCTGATGGCCTGCTTCTTGGCCGTCACTGCCGTTTGGATTACGTGGTCGCTACTTCGATTTCGAATCCCGGCCAATCGCTAGGCTTTATTCGTCGAAGACCTTTGCCCAGTCTTGCTTCATGTCGATCACATACCACCCTTGCTTGGGTGCATCGGCCAAGGCTTCGACAAGTTTGCCAGAGCTTTTGGGCGCCGAGTCGTAGAGATACTCGCGTGCTTCGTCGGTATGACGCACGATTGCACCGAAGCTTGCACGCGGATTGCCGATGGTCGTGTATTGGAGCATTGCCATGTCTCCATCGCTATTGCCAAAGCATACGATCGGTCTACGTCCGATGGCTTGATGGATTCCCACTGGCTTACCCACCTTGTCGTCGACGAACAACTGATCGAGAGTCTTGACCAACACGGGCTTGCCATCACGCATCTCAAACTTGGTCTTGGCCGACGAACCGATGACTTGCTCGGGTGGAATCCCGTAGACTCTCTCGGACCATACCCGCATGAAGTCAGCTCCGCCCCCCGAAACGATGTAGGTCTTAAAACCGTTGGCCCGCAGATAACGGAGGACTTCTTGCATGGGCGTGTAGGTCAATTGATCATAGCGTTTGTTGTATTTTGGGTGGGTCGCTTGGGAGACCCAATCCGCAACGCTTTTTTGAAACTCCTCGACGCTCATACCCGCATGGGTCATGGCGACGACTTGCAAGAGACCTTCGTGGTGATCACCTGCAAGGAGTGTGGGGATGTCTTTCTTAAGCACCGCTTGGACCATCGGATGTTTGGCGAATTCCGCATCGCTTGCAGCCCGCTTACCCACCACATCAAACGCATAAGCGAGTTGAAAGGGGACTGGGTTCTCTGGCCACAGGGTTCCGTCGTTATCGAACACCGCCAGCCGCTCTGACTCGGGTACAAACTCACTGGACTTTGGGTCGCAGACTCGCTGAACGTAGGCGATCAGCGCACGTTTGGTCGAGCAGTCGTTCCAGGACTTTAACGATTCGGCCGCTGGGTCGACGAGTTGGGCAAACGAGGCCTGGGTAAAAAGGCAAGCGAGAAGCGAGCAGACCACAAAAAACGACACGAATCGAATCATGGAGGCGGACATCAAAGGGAGCCTTGTGGGTAGAGCACTAAACGTATTTCAAACCAAATCTCTTTGAAACCAAATCTCTTTGAAACACAGATGCACACAGAGCACAGAGTTTTGGTGGAGTCTGCCACTTGCTCTGTGCCCTTTTTGCCTTTGTGTTTTTTTATTCTTTCAATCCTGTTGAAAATCCTAGTTGATTTGGCTGATCGTCGAAACTGGTGAAAACACCTAGTAGGTTATTGTTCCAGGACGTCAGATTCACGGGCTTTTGCGAGCTCGGAGACTTCGTCTTCGTACTTTTTGGTCATCTCTTGAACGTCTTCCTTTGCCGAGTCTCGATCGTCTTCCGAGATGGTTTTATCTTTTTCGGCTGTTTCGATGGCTTTGTTGGCATCGCGGCGGACGTTGCGAATCGAAACCTTGGCTTCCTCAGCGAGCTCTTTGATGCGGGCGACGAGTTTCTTGCGGGTGTCGGTGCTCAGGGGTGGAATATTGATACGAATGATTCGGCCATCGCTTTGTGGGTTGAGTCCCAGTTCGCTTGCGACGATCCCTTTTTCGATGTCCTTGATCAGCGATGTGTCGAAGGGCTTGATCACCAGTTGCTGGGGTTCTGGAGCCGCAACGCTTGCCAGTTGTTTAAGCGGAGTTAGCGAACCGTAGGCATTGACTTTCACGGAGTCTAGAAGCCCCGGAGCGGCTCTCCCGGTGCGGATCCCTGCGAGGTTTTGTTTCAGGTGCGCAAGGGCCTTGTCCATGCGTTCTTCGGCATCCATTAGTGTTTCATCGACGGACATAATTTGAGATTCTCCAAAGGTTAAGAAATCGTGTTAGGTTGCGTTGATAAGGATTCTTTCGCCGGGGTTGATCCGGGGCGAGATCCTTGTTCCGACGCGTTGTCCACTGATCGCTTTGACAATGTTCCCTTGTTTCTTGAAATTGAAGATCAAGATAGGGAGTTGGTGGGTACGGCATTGAGCGATGGCCGTCGAGTCCATGACTTTGAGGTTCTTCTCGATGACCGTATCGTAGTCTAGTTCCCGATAGAGGATAGCGTGCGGGTTTTTTTCGGGGTCTTCGCTGTAGACGCCATCGACACGCGTGGCTTTCAAGACGATATCGGCATCGAGTTCAAGACCTCGGTTCGCAGCGCAGGTGTCGGTTGTGACAAAAGGTGCACCGGTTCCTGCGGCCAGGATAACAATGCGACCTTTTTCCAGATGACGGATGGCACGTCGACGGATGAAAGGTTCGGCGACTCCGTCCATCTTGATGGCCGACATGACACGGGTGTTGATGTTGATTGCTTCGAGTGCGTCTTGAAGCGCCAGAGCGTTGATGACCGTTGCGAGCATGCCCATGTAGTGGGCCGTTGCCTCTTGGATCATCTCGCCGCTGGAGCCTTTGAACTGAGCACCTCGCAAGATGTTTCCGCCGCCGACGACGACGGCGATTTGGCATCCGAGTGCATGAGCCGACTTGATCTGCTGAGCGATCGCAGTGACCTCATCCATGCTGATGCCCCGTTCGCCGGTATGGGCAAGACTCTCGCCTGAGAGTTTGAGGATCACACGCCGGTAATGGGGTGTGGTTGAACTGGAAGGATCGCTGTCGCCCATGGAGATCTGGCCAAATTTCAAAGTGATTGGGTCGGTAAATCGGGTTTGGAAAAACCACCCCGCCGAAGTGGATTTATCATAGCCGGAAATTCAGGATTCAACGAGTCCCTGACCCTTTCCGACCCGGGGGTTTCCGGCTAGTCTACTGTCCTTGACCCCATTTACCTGCTCTGTGAAGGATTCCCAAAGATGTCGCCTCAAATCTATATCAACGGAAAATACTACAGCAAAGAAGACGCCAAAATCAGCGTCTACGACCACGGCTTGCTCTACGGCGATGGGGTCTTTGAAGGGATGCGGACTTATTCGGGCAAGGTGTTTCGGCTCGACGAGCACATCGATCGGCTCTATGAATCGGCCCGAGCTATCATGCTGACCATACCGATGTCCAAGCAAGAGATGATCGAGGCCGTCAACAACACCGTCAAGCTCAGTGGTCTGGCCGATTCCTACATCCGTTTGGTCATCACTCGTGGTGCAGGTTCGTTGGGATTGGATCCGAATCGCACTTCGGATCCCCAAGTGATCATCATCGTCGATTTGATCGCCTTGTACGATCGCAAGTACTACGAGGAAGGGCTCAAGATCATCACGGCCTCGACGATCCGGAACCATCCGGCGGCTCTGAGTCCTAGGATCAAGTCGCTCAATTATCTCAATAACATCATGGCCAAGATCGAAGGCTTGCAAGCCGGATGCATGGAAGCGATCATGCTCAACCACAAAGGAGAAGTCGCTGAGTGCACTGGCGATAACATCTTCATCGTCAAGAAAGGTCGATTGCTGACTCCACCGACCGACGCGGGAATCCTCGAAGGGATCACCCGAAATGCGATTTTGGAATTGGCCGGCGAGCTAAAGATCCCATCTAGCGAATCGACACTCACGCGCCATGATCTGCTCGTCGCCGAAGAATGCTTCTTGACCGGCAGCGCTGCCGAAGTCATCCCGGTGGTCTGTATCGATAGCCGTCCCATTGGAGACGGCGAAGTTGGTAAGACCACCCGACTTCTGATGAGCGAATTCAAGAAGCTCGTCGTTCGGTAATCCAACTAGCGACCGATGCTCGGCGGATTGTCGAGCAAGAAGTCTCTGGGACCACGTGTGGTGTAGTATGGGTAGGCGACCGTTGGGCCAGTGACTCCCGATCCGACTTGGTCGTCGGCGCGGTACTGAGCGTGGCTCATGCCACCGTTGCCGGCACCATGGAGACCACCCCCTGCCCCGTGCAAACCAGCGAGCATCCCGCCGCCATGGAGTCCGCCACCATGCAGTCCGCCACCATGCAACAATTGACCCTTATGGGTACCGTCCAAGCAGTAGGAGCCGGCATGCGAGAGGTGAGCTCCGTAATCGGTGCCACCACGTTGCCATCCGATTCGGCATGGGCGGCATCCAACCGGGCCGTTGCAAGTATTGCACGCGTTGTGATGCCCCCAACCATGTCCCCGATGCAAACCGACGCACCCGGTCGAGCCGATGATGGACAAGGCTAAGAGTGCGAGTGAAAAAAGTCCGCGTTTCATTTTGTGACCCTTGTATTGTTCCGTCTATCCAACCAAGTTGGATTTCTCTTGGCATCTCTTAGAATCGACTGGATCGTCACTACAAATCCAATCGCTCCAACCGGCCCTGCAGAGTCCACGCAGATTACCGGGTCAGAATGCTAGCATCATTTCAATAGACGGAACGTAGGGTCCCTTAACGACGGCGGTTTCTGGTCCGTAGCGGATCGCTGATCGAACCGATCTCGGCGAACACCGAGTCAGCGATCAAGGGATTAATCGATTCGGATTCCCCTTCACCAAGGGCTCCTGTGCCATTGAGTCGGTTGATTGTCGAGAGAACATCCAGAGGCGTTAGTTTGCCATCTCCGTCGACATCGACATCGGGCAAGCCCAGGGACTGGCCGCTTCGGGGACTCGGAAGGTTGCCAATCGGGTTGGCGTTGATCGCATCGATGAGCAATAGGACATCTAACGGGGTAACCAGACCGCTACGATCCACATCCCAACGGAGAGTCGGGTTCTGCCAGGGTGCAGTGTTGGGAATGCGTTCAACCAGCACGCTCAAACGAAGGAATGATCCGCCGGAGATGTCGTTGACCAAGAGTGGCACGCTCGTGAGAATCGGGTCGGTATCTTTGAAGTATTCTTGGGGTCTAAAGACCAGTTTGCCGCCGATGACTTCAAATCGCGAGTCGAGCGAAGTGAAGGCATAGCTTGTCGGGCCATCGGGGTCTTCGACCAAGATACGACCAAGATCCAATCCGGTGATGTTCGAGGGTACAAGGCTCTTTTCGACGGTGATTGAGCTTGGTGGTTCGTTGACATTGAGGACTTGGATTCGCACAACGCGCTGGCTTGATAGGCTTGGGTTTCCGGTATCCGAAGCGATGACGGTGACCGACTCGCTTTGGCTTCTCTCAAAATCCAGAACACCGGATTGAGCGACGCTCAGTTCACCGGTTGTTGGATTGATATTGAATCGAGTCTCGGTCGGAAGCAGCGAGAAAAGGATCGCTGGGAGATCGGTCGGTGTTCGATCTGCATCGGTTGCAATCACACGGCCAAACGGCAGGCCAACTGGGACACTTTCGGCGGCTGACAAAGAGGTCGTCGTGATGATCGGGGCCGACTCGTTGATATCGAGGACTTGGACTTCTGCCGAGGTCCAGGTCGAAAGCGAGGGGACTCCATCATCGAAGGCTTCTACGAAGAATCGGTAGGATAGGGTTGACTCGTAATCGAGGTTCACGCCGGGTTTAACGCTGAGGATCCCGGTATCTGAATTGATGAGGAACTCGGCTGGAGGAGCACCAAAGAACCGATAGCGAACTCGGTTGGCTGTATCTCCATCGGTAGCGACAACTCTTCCGACGCTTGCTCCGCTTGCGTTGTTCTCAGCGATGCTCATGGAGATCGGGAATAGGGTCGGGGAGAACTCGTTGACATCAGCAACTTGGATCGAGACGTTTCTTTCAAAGAACAGCGAAGGGAATCCGTTGTCCGTTGCGCGAATCAAGACGTTGACAGTGCTTGCAGCTTCGAAATCAAAGCTGGTCTTTGGTGCCAAGAACAGCACGTCACCTTGGATCACAAACCTTGGGTCGTTAGTGGTCCAAGTGATCGTGTCGTTTGGATCAGGGTCGACGGCGCTCAATCGACCAAGTCTTGCTCCAACATTGTTTTCAGGAACGCTTTGTCCAATCAAATCGATGCTTGTGGGTGCATCGTTGATATTCAACACATCGATCGTGAAGGGAGCTTCGGAAAAGGCTCCTGCGGCATCGGTTGCTCTTAGGAAGACTTGTCGCTGACCGACATCGAGGTTTCGAGGGGTACCGCTGAAAGTTCTCGTCTGCGGGTTGAATTGTAGCCAAGCTGGCAGGGGAACACCTGGAGAGGTGTAGGCCGAGAGGCTCAGCGTGCGATCATCGATATCTTGGAATAAGCCATTAGGAACAAGATAAACAAGCGGGGCGTCTTGCAAGCCGGTTGTTGCTGGGAATGGGGGAATCGAGAAGGGAGGATCGTTGACCGGCAGAACCGTCTGTTTGATTTCGCCTGGGGCCACCGAAATCGAATCGGGAGATAGAACCGATTGGACATCGACCAGTACCGCTCCGCCCGGTCCGCTGAAGCTTCCTTGGTAAAGGGGGTCCAGCGCGTAGTACTTCAGGTCTGGTGCGGGACCAAAGTAGTTCGGGGCTGGGATGAACCGAATCCTCGCTGTGGGGCCTAGAACCAATCCGGAGGAAGTCGAAAGATTCGCTAAATCGATCCATCCGAGTCCGGCTTCGTATTGCCACACACCGTTGCTTGACCCGGCGCTGGTAACGACGATGCCGACGGCGTCGGTAGCATCGGGGTCGATCACTCCGCGCTGGATGATTTGTGCAACGCTGGTTCCCTTGGGGCTTCGGTCGTCTTCGTTGACATCGTCCATGAAGCTCGTGGTGGCTTGGGGAGAATCGTTGACCGACTGGACTCGAAGATTGACGAAGCTGGCTCCTTTGAAGCTTCCTTTGGTTAGCGAAATTTCGATCCGTCGGACGCTTGTATCGGGGGAATCGCCACGGGCTTCGAAACGGATGCTCTCGACGATCGCTTCAATGGCTTCTTTGGTAGCCAAGGCGGTAAAGTTAATCACAAATGAGGTGTCGGAGCCTCGGAAGATCGAACCGATTTGGTTTCCGTTGAATAGCAACACGGAATTGACTTCCGTGAGCCCACTGACCAGTGAGTAGTCGAGTGTCAGTGCATCGGTCGAGCCTGGAGCAGGCTTGATATCTACCGAGAGCGAACCCGAGGAGTAGTCACCAGGTGCAAGATCGATCACTTTGGCTCGGGTCGAGACTTGTTTTGCTGGTTCGTTTTCGAGGTAGGTCAAAAATGCATTGGATACCGCAACTCCAAAGGCCACGGGCATTGAACCAGTGATCAGATACTGGCCGATGCTACCGTAATCGGTGTATCCGTCGGGAGGATTCGAGGTGGGGTTTCCAAATCCTACGCCGTCGATGCTCAGGTAGTAAATGCCCGCCGAGATTTGTAGGCCGGAGAAGCTTGCGCGTAGGCCGTTAGGATTCGACGTGGCGATTAAGGCACCAGATGCGTCATAGAGCCTAGCCTCGACATCCAGGTTGGCACTGGCAGTTGCAGGCCAGTAGTTGGTATTGAACAAAGCCGACTCGATCGAGGAGCTAAAGGATCCGTCGGTGGCGCGAGTCCAAGCTTGGGTGATGTAGGGATCGATGGTCAGATCGAGCGTGCCCGAACCGGCCTGAAACTGGAAGAAATCCAAATCGTTGGCTCGCTCGATGACACCTAGCCTGGACAATTGAACTCGATCGTTTGCGTCGATTGGGCCTGTAAGCTCGGTGGCCAGGGTGTCTTGATCGCCATGATCATCGGGGATGATACCAAATCCGTTTGGTGGGCTGATGATAACGGCGATATCATCGGGGCCTGAGTTGTAATTGGCGTTGGCACCACCATTGTTGCTACCGAAAAATTCGCCTCGATCCCAGGTGGTCACATTGCGGTCGTAGGGTGCACCCATGATGGCTCCCCAACTGGTTTCACCGTTGCCACCATGACCCGAGTAATACTCAGCATTTTGTTGAAAGGGATTTGAACCGTTGGTTCCATCGTGAGAGAGTCCTAGGGAGTGGCCAACTTCGTGGCTTACCGCCAAGGTTGCTTGCTCGGGTACTCGGTTAAAGACATAGCAGGGTGTGTCGGTTGCTCCGGCTTGATTGTATCCCCAGCGAAAGGATCCGACGTACGCAACGCCACCAGAGCCGGGTCCCGGGAAGTCATCGGGGGTCATGACAACACGCATACCCCAGCGATCATCGCCGCCCCCAGTATTGACCAGAGCCGCTTCACCGGGATCTTCGGTTGTGACGTTGACATCAAACGGTGAGAAGTCTCCTGAGACTTGCTGCCAGATGGTTTGTATCGCTCTGAGTTCGTTATCAGAAAAAGCATCGCCGTTACCGTCTAGGTCATAGGGCGGGGAGATGATTGGGTCTCGGCCTCTAGAGGCGTTCCAAGGTGTACCGCGGGCTGTAAAACCGTCAAAGTCCAAGTAGATGACCTTGGTCGCCGTCGGTCGACTATGAAGTTTGAATGTATCGCTCAGGGGTAAAAAACCCGCAGGTCCACTTCCAGAGCCGCCGCCGGAGTTCCCGTTTCCTGAGTTTCCGCCCGATACACCACCCGAACCAGAATCCCCGGAATCATCCACCGCCGGTGGCTTGGGGATAAATCCGATCAGATTGCCAAACGGATCGCTGTAGGTATCGCTGGCCATAAGGGTTCGTGTTTCGAGCCCTTCGAGAACCAGCCTACGAAAGGCATTCAATCGGGATTTGGCGGATCGACCAGAACGTCGGGAGAAGAACATAGCGTCGGCCCTGAAAAAAGCCGGCTTTTGCCAGCGGACTTGCCTTGCCTCTTCGCTGAAAAATTACTTTGTGTGTGTGCCCAAGCCAGCGAAAAGAACCAGGATATCTTAAATCACAAAGTCAGCCTATAAAAGTTTTTGAGCTCAAAGAGAGGGGTTTCCCGGACAAATGAGCTGGGAAAAGCCAACTTCATGAGCCAGCTGGTAGGCTTGGCGTGCGGACGGCTTGCGCCGTTCCGCTTTTCATTCAGCACCATCTGGCCTAGTTCCCCTGAAATTGAAATTCCATCCAGCGGTTCATCAGTCCCCGAGGGATTTTCGGATTCGCATGCCGTAGAACGACCGCCATAGGAAATAGGCCGAGACCAGGCAGAAGACGCACGCCAATGTGGTCGTCAAGGTTGCTCCTTGCTGTTTTCTCATTTGTTCGGCCAGCGAGACGGCCAAGAGACCAAAGAGAGTGGTGAATTTGATCACCGGATTGAGAGCCACGCTGGATGTGTCTTTGAAAGGATCCCCGACGGTATCCCCAACGACAGTCGCGTCGTGAAGAGGTGTTCCCTTCTTCTTGAGTTCGACCTCGACGATCTTCTTGGCGTTATCCCAAGCTCCCCCGGCATTGGCCATGAAGATCGCTTGATAAAGCCCGAAGATTGCAATTGAGAAGAGGTAACCGATAAAGAAGTAGGGTTCGATGAAGGCTAGACCGAGCGTTGCAAAGAAGACGGCCGAGAAGATGTTGAACATGCCGGCTTGAGCAAATTCGGTACAGATCTTTACCACGTTCTTGGAGTCTTCGATGCTGGCTTTGGTAACACCATCGAGCTTGATATTGCGCTTGATGTATTCGACGGCGCGATAAGCCCCGGTCGTTACCGCTTGGGTCGATGCTCCAGTAAACCAATAGATCATCGCTCCACCGGTGATCAGTCCCAGAACAAACGGGGCGTGAAGCAACGACAAATTGGCGATCGCGGATTGATCGGTTAGACCGCTGGTGAGTCCCATGATGATCGAGAAGATCATCGTCGTGGCACCGACAACCGCCGTTCCGATAAGCACCGGTTTGGCCGTTGCTTTGAATGTATTGCCGGCGCCATCGTTCTCTTCGAGCAGATGCTTGGCCGACTCGAAATCTGCATCGATGCCAAAGTCGTTCTTCAGTTCCGCCTTGATGTTCGGTACATCTTCGATCAAGGAAAGTTCATAGACGCTCTGCGCGTTGTCGGTCACTGGGCCGTAGGAATCGACAGCAATGGTCACTGGACCCATTCCAAGGAATCCAAAAGCGACCAATCCGAAAGCAAAAACGGCGGGTGCGACCATCAAAGCATCGAGACCTGTATTGGGACCTCCGATGGTTGTGATCCAGTAAGCGATCGCCATTAGCCCAGTGATGCTTGCACCTAACCAAAGGCAAGAAAAGTTACCCGCGACCAATCCCGAGAGAATGTTCAGCGATGGGCCACCTTCTTCGCTGCTGGTGACAACCTCATGAACGTGCGCTGAGGATGTCGATGTAAAGACTTTGACGAGCTCAGGAATGATCGCACCTGCGAGCGTTCCGCAGGAGATAATGGTCGAGAGCTGCCACCAAAGATCTGTGTTGCCACCGAGTTTTGGAATCAGCAAATAGGAAAACAGGTAAGTCATGATGATCGAAACGACGCTCGTAACCCAAACCAAACGGGTCAAAGGCATCTCGAAATCCATCTTCTTCGAATCAGCATACCTGGACTTGGTCCACAATTCGTTGAAGTAGTAGGCGGCTACCGAGGCGACGATCATCATTGCTCGCATGACAAAGAGCCAAATCAAAAGCTGTACTTGGATCTCTTCGTAATTGCTAATCTTGTTCTTGGTGATCGCAAGAAGAATGAAGGTGATCAGCGCCACGCCCGTCACACCATAGGTCTCGAACCCGTCGGCACTCGGACCGACCGAGTCCCCGGCGTTGTCCCCCGTGCAGTCAGCGATCACACCAGGGTTGCGAGCATCGTCTTCCTTGATCTTGAACTCGATCTTCATCAAGTCCGATCCGATGTCAGCGATCTTGGTAAAGATACCACCGGCGATTCGAAGTGCCGCAGCCCCGAGGCTCTCTCCAATCGCAAAACCGATGAAGCAAGCGCCCGCATAATCCCCGGGCAAGAATAGCATGATGCACAGCATCAGCAGGAGTTCGACGCTAATGAGCATCATCCCGATACTCATCCCGGCCTTGAGCGGTATCGCATAAACCGGATACGGCATTCCGATCAAACTCGCATGGGCGGTTCGTGAGTTGGCGAATGTATTGACTCGGATGCCGAACCATGCAACCAGATAACTACCGAGAATTCCGATGACGCTGAAGCCTAAGATGATCACCACCTTGGGCAGAGGCTGTTGCTCGAGGTATCCGAAATAAAGAATGATCACAGCGGCGATCGCGACCCACAGGATCGCCAGAAACTTGCCTTGTGTCACAAGATAGGTTTTGCAGGTCTCATAGATCAGCTCAGAGACCTCCAGCATGTTCCTATGCACAGGCAAGTTCTTAAGCTGATTGAAGATCAGATAGCCGAAGGCCAACCCTGCTAAGCATATAACCAAACCACCGTAGAGCCACGTCTTGCCCCGCATCCCCATAAAGTCGCCGGAGTCAAGATCTGGCAGCACAAGGTCGGCTTCTCCATGCATCTTCCCGGCTTCGTCAGCAAATGCTAGGCCAGGGGTTAACATCAAGCTTGCCAGCACGGCAAAGACCATCAACCAACGGCCCGCCGGGCCCCACAAACTCTTGCTCATCAAAGACATGAGAAATCTGTCCTAACAGTAACGAAATCTAAAAACACAGCCCGCGATTTGGGCGATAGGTTAAACTCTCCTCAATCATACTTCAAGAAGAGAATTTGTCACCCTGGGGCATTTTTTTTTGCTTCAGATCTAGCTTAAAGGAAATCCAACTGCCTTTGGATTAGCTAGCAAGAAAGGCTTCGCGGGTTTCTATTAGGGGGTTTAATGCTGCGGCCGGGGTTCTCTGTTGTCGTTTGTAGCCGCAGGAGACACCGCCTACCGGCGAGAAGATTGAAAACACAGAGCCTCTGTGCTCTTTGCGACTCTGTGTTTCAAAATGATTTATTCAGGAATCTTTGAGCCTATGGGCTCGATCTCGAATCTTCGCTTCGAAGGCAAGTAGCCAACGGCCTGCAAATCCCAGTTACACCGAGGTCGGTTCGATGCGTGGCATCGACTCGATGACCTTGTCGATCAGTCCGTAGGAACAAGCTTCTTCGGGATCCATGAAGCGATCGCGATCGGTATCTTTTTCGATCGTTTCGAGGCTTTGTCCGCAGTGCTTGATGAGAATCTCGTTGAGTCGACGTTTGGTGCGTTGGAACTCACGCAGGTGGATCGAGATCTCTTCGGCTGTTCCCTGCATTCCTGCAAGGGGTTGGTGGATCATGATCCTTGAGTTTGGTAGTGAGTAGCGTTTGCCTTTGGCACCCGCCGTCAGGAGCACTGCGCCCATCGATGCAGCTTGGCCGATGCAGTAGGTAGCAACATCGCAGGAGACGAATTGCATTGTGTCGTAGATAGCCATGCCTGCGCTGACGCTTCCGCCGGGGCTGTTGATGTACATGTGAATATCCGCCTTGGGATCATCGGACTGCAAGAACAGCATTTGAGCGACTAGGGCGTTGGCGATCTCATCATTGACATCGGTTCCTAAAAAGATGATGCGGTCTTTGAGAAGCCGGCTATAGATGTCGTAGACTCGTTCTTCGCGTCCGGTCTTCTCGATGACATAGGGGATCATTGGCATGGGTATTTCCTCAAACTACCTATCGTTGGGCTTTGGTGCCACTTGGGATTGCTAATGTAATATTCTTCGAGGATTACTTTTCCTCAGTGATTTGTTTGGTCAAGATCTCATCGACGATCCCGTACTCCTTGGCTTCCAAGGCGGTCATGAAGAAATCTCGATCGGTGTCGACGGCGATTTTATCTGCCGATTTGCCGGTGTGTTTTGCGAGAATATCGTTCAATTGGGAGCGTAGGCGCAAGATTTCTTTGGCTTGGATCTCTATATCGGAGACTTGTCCTCGCACGCCACCGTGGGGTTGGTGAACCATGACGGTGCTATTGGGCAGGCAGTAGCGTTTGCCTGCAGTGCCACCTGCAAGAAGCACGGCCGCTCCGCTTGCTGCTTCGCCAACGCAATAGGTTGCGATGGGGCACGAGACCATCTGCATGGTGTCGTAAATGGCCAGTGTTGCTCGAACTTCACCGCCCGGTGAGTTGATGTAGAAGTGGATATCTTTGCGGCGGTTTTCGCTCTGAAGATACAGCAACTTCATCACAAGCTCGTTGGCGTTGCCAGCGTATATTTCGCCTTGCAAGAAGACGATCCGATTTTCCAGGAGCAAATCCCCGAGGGTCATTTGGCGCTGGCGCTGATAACTTTGATAAGCCGACGCGTTGTGAATAGGTGGAAAACTTGGCAGATCGTTCACGGATGGGTTCCTTGTGGTTTCTGAGGCTTGCCAGGACGGAGAGTATCTTTCGCATTCGTCGGGCTTTGACAAGGCCACAGGCAAGGAATCCCCATGACAGAAGCAGAAATTCTCTCTTCGAACGGGCTTGCAGAGAGCTCTAACTCTTGCGTTTGCTTGATAACCCTAGGGAAAGCCGCATCCGTTTCGCGTTTTCATCGAAGGCTTCGTTGCTTCACAAAACTTGCGGCCATGGGTAAGCATCCCCTTGTTGCAAAATGTCCACCACGCGGGCTAGATCCGGTGCGATGGGTGCCTGGATCGTGAGCCTTTGTTGGGTCTTGGGATGTTCAAACTCGATCTGGGCCGCATGCAAGGCCTGACGTTCCAAAACGCACTGGGAATCCTCGGGCCTTGCTGGTAGACCTCGAACGGCCCGACGGAGCAATTGACCTAACCGTACTTGGGAATGCCCTGCATAGAGACGATCGCAAAGGATCGGGCATCCGATATGAGCAAGGTGGAGTCGGATTTGATGGGTGCGACCTGTTTTGGGCGAAACTTTCAAGAGAGCATAGCCTGGAAATCGCTGGGTCACTTCGAAATGGGTCTCGGCATATCGGCTGCTTGGATGTCCGCTGCGAATCGCCATTTTCTCGCGTTGGTAGGGGTGATGGCCGATGGGTTGGACGATCCGATCGCGATCACGGTCTAGTGATCCGCTGACGATTGCCATGTAGGTCTTTTGAACCGTTCTTGCTTCGAACTGCGCACAGAGTTTGAAGTGGACTTCATTGGTCTTGGCAATGATGATCACGCCGCTGGTTTCGCGATCGAGCCGATGGACGATCCCAGGTCGAGTTGGACCTCCGATATCGCTAAGTTGACTGAAGTGGTGAGCAAGTGCCGCAGTGAGTGTTCCGGACCAATGCCCTTTGGCTGGATGAACGACCATGCCTGCGGGTTTGTTGATCGCTACAAGCCATTCGTCTTCGAACAAAACATCCAACGCAATCGCTTCAGGGATTGGACCATCGGTGGGCGCGGCAGGTAAATCGCGAACCTCGATGACTTGACCTGCAAAGACATGGAACGCTGGTTTGACCTCCCGTCCATCGACTCGCACATGTCCCTGAGCAACGACACGGCGGAGGAAAACTCGGCTGTATCCGTCGATCTTGAAGGTCAAGTAAAGATCGATACGGGTGTCGGAATGCTCTTCTTCAACGGTAAAGACCAAGCGTTCGAAACCCTTAGGGGGCTCGGTTGTCGGCAACTCTTGCTCGCTGAGTTGGTCTGTTGGTTGCATCGGCTCGATGAGTTCATCGAGTGGCAACCCTTTGCTAGAAGGCTTTGCTAAACCATCGCCCGAGGCCGTCTTGTCGGCACTTGGATCGGATTCGGGCGGAGTTTCGTTTTGACGATTCTTAGAACGTTTGCTCACAGTCAGATCGATGCTGCCCGTTTAGGGCATTGGAGCCGGTTCTGCAGCAGGAGGTGGCTCAGTAGCTGGAGCAGGCTCAGCGGCAGGAGCAGGCTCAGCGGCAGGAGCAGGCTCAGCAGGTGGTGCTGCTGGCTCAGGCGTCGGAGCGGGAGTAGACCCGGGGGCCGGTTCAACAGGTGGCGGGGTGATTGACGTGGGAGGTAATTGAGGCAAGCCGCTTGGATTTGCTGCCCCTGATCCAGGGAACGAGAAATTCGGTAGGCCTGGAATGCCTGGAACTCCGCTGGGTGCAGTTGGGGCCGGCGGGGTAATGGTTCGTTCGCGATACCATGCAAAGAATGCTTCGGCCTCGCGACCTTCGAGCCATGCGAGTCTTCGTTTGGAC
>JBJSXX010000080.1:0-7444 GCA_046086605.1 Pirellula sp.
CTAACCGCCTATGGCATCAAGCCAGTGGCAGGCTAATGGTATAAAATTCAGTCTAAAGGACAAACAAAAATACCTGAAGAACCAGGGTATCTGGACTCCCATCGGTCAATGTGGATCCCTAAAATCTGTGGTTCTTCCGCCCTTTTGACCCGAACTGATCCTCCACCCCTTATTTTTCGACCATGCAATATTTTCCGGACATTCAAAAGATCCAGTACGAAGGCCCCGAGTCGAGGAATCCTCTTGCGTTCCGCTTCTACAATCCCGACGAGTTGATCGAAGGTCGGTCGATGCGTGATCATATGCGGTTTAGCATCGTTTATTGGCACACGATGCGAGGTGGTGGCGCCGATCCATTCGGTCCTGCCACGGCCGAAAGACCCTGGGACGACGGATCCGATTCGATCGATAACGCGCTCAAACGTGTTGAAGTCGCTTTTGAAATATTCGAGAAACTGCAAGTCCCTTACTACGCGTTCCACGATCGTGATGTTGCGCCAGAAGGCAAGAACATCCGAGAATCGCATAAGAATCTCCAACGTGTCGCCGAGTCGCTCAAAGCCCATCAAAACAAAAGTGGTGTGAAACTGCTCTGGGGTACAGCGAACATGTTCAGCAATCCCCGCTTTATGCACGGTGCAGCCACCACCTGCAACGCCGATGTATTCGCCTATGCAGCCTCCCAAGTCAAAACCGCCATGGAAGTCACCAAGGAACTCGGAGGAGAGAATTATGTCTTCTGGGGTGGGCGCGAAGGTTACATGACCCAACTCAATACAGACATGAAACGAGAGATCGATCATCTTGGACGTTTCATGAATTTAGCGGTCGATTACGCCAAGAAGATCGGTTTCAAAGGCCAGTTTCTCATCGAGCCAAAACCTAAGGAGCCGACCAAGCATCAGTACGATAGCGACGCAGCTGCATGCATCAACTTCTTGCGAGCCTATGATCTGGTTCCCTACTTCAAGCTAAACCTTGAAACCAATCATGCGACTCTCGCTGGCCATACCATGATGCACGAACTCGATTACGCGGGTTTGCAAGGCATGCTCGGTTCGATCGATGCAAACACGGGCGATCTACTCCTTGGTTGGGACACCGACCAGTTCCCAACCGACTTCTATCTCACAGCACAATGCATGCTGATCATCCTCAAATACGGTGGATTCACAACCGGAGGCGTGAATTTCGATGCCAAGGTTCGACGCGAAAGCTACGAACCGATCGATCTTTTCCACGCCCACATCGGTGGCATGGACGCATTCGCCCGAGGTCTTCGTATCGCTGCGGATATACGAAAAGAAGGCTTCTTTGATGACTTTGTTAAGAACCGATATCGCAGTTGGGATTCGGGGATCGGCAAGGAGATCGAATCAGGTAAAGCCAATTTCGATTCGCTCGATAAATACATCTGCGAAAAGGGCGAAGCCGACAAGAATGAAAGCGGTCGCCAAGAGTTCCTCGAAAATGTCTTCAATCGCTATCTCTAAATCGAGATGGTTAGCCACTGAATGGAAGTTACTGAACTGCCGTGAAAAAAGTAGGAATCGTCGGTTGGCGGGGAATGGTCGGCTCGGTCTTAATGGATCGAATGCTTGCCGAAAGAGATTTTGAACTCTTCGAACCCGTCTTCTTCTCAACATCCAATGCCGGGGGACAGTCCCCGGAAATCGCTGGAACGACAGGGGTTTTGCAAGACGCAAACGACCTTGGAAAGCTTGCGAAGATGGATGCTATTGTCACGGCCCAAGGTGGTGACTACACCTCGGCTGTGTACGACAAGCTTAGGAGTCTGGGTTGGAATGGGTACTGGATCGATGCAGCATCGACTCTGCGGATGCGTGATGACACTATCATCATCCTCGACCCGGTCAATTTGCAAGTCATTCGAGATGGACTAACCAAGGGAATCCGAACCTTTGCCGGTGGCAACTGCACGGTATCGCTGATGCTCATGGCACTCCATGGTCTGTTTCGCGAAGGGCTAGTCCAGTGGATGACCAGCATGACCTACCAAGCTGCCTCCGGTGCAGGAGCAGCCAATATGAAAGAGCTCCTCTTGCAAATGCAGCAACTTGCTGGCCCTGTTGCGAGCCTTGCTGCAAACCCAAGTTCGGCGATCTTGCAGATCGATTCCCAGGTTACCTCGATGATGCGCAGCGATCAGTTTCACACTGAAAATTTCGGCGTACCGCTTGCTGGTGGACTCATCCCCTGGATCGATAAAGACCTTGGAAATGGCCAGAGCAAAGAGGAGTGGAAAGGACAATCCGAGACGAACAAGATTCTCGGAAACAACGCTTCGATCATTCCCGTTGACGGAATTTGCGTTCGCATCGGTGCGATGCGATGCCATAGCCAAGCACTTACGATTTGCCTCAAACAAGACGTCCCCCTGGACGAACTTAGCGAAATAATCAATTCAGCGAATCCTTGGTCGAAGGTGATCCCCAACGAGAAAGAGCAGACGATTCGTCAATTGAGTCCTGCGGCTGTTTCCGGAACCTTGGTGTGTCCCGTAGGCCGTTTGCGCAAACTCGATCTTGAACCGGGCCGTAAGGGTTGTTTTCTTTCCGCGTTCACCTTGGGGGATCAGTTGCTCTGGGGGGCGGCCGAACCACTTCGCCGTATGCTTCGGATTGCACTGGAAAGTTAACGCACAAGGAACTTCGCCATGCCATGGAAACTCTGGATTCTCTCGGCGTGGGTATGTTTGCTTGGGAATCTGGCCTGCCCATACTTGAATGTTTTTGGTCAATCCGCTGAGCGTCCTAATATTTTGTGGATCACTTGCGAAGACACCGGACCACAGTTGGGATGCTATGGCGATGGATATGCGACCACACCCAATTTAGACCTTTTTGCAGAGAGATCTCTGCGATTCAATCGATGCTGGTCCAACGCACCCGTCTGTGCACCGGCCAGAACAACGCTGATTACGGGACTATATCCGACGTCCTTTGGGGCGCAGCACATGCGTTCTATGGTCGATTTGCCAAAGGGTGCCAGCACCCTTCCGAATATGCTCCGACAAGCAGGCTACTACTGCTCGAACAACAATAAAGAGGATTACAACTTTCCAAAGCCCGAGGGGATGTGGGACGATTCGAGCAACAAAGCTCACTGGCGAAATCGTAAAGCGGGTCAACCTTTTTTCTCGGTCTTCAACACCACCGTGACCCATGAAGGTCAGATCCGAAAAAGGCCATACAAACCGACGCACGATCCGAAGCTTGCTCCGATCCCCCCCTATCATCCTGACGATCCAGAGGTTCGATTGGATTGGGCTCAGTATTACGATCGTATCACCGAGATGGATGCCTTCGTAGGACGCCAACTCAAAGAAATCCAAGATGCTGGCTTGGCAGACTCGACCATCGTTTTTTTCTTCGGCGATCATGGGTGCGGATTGCCCAGAGGCAAGCGGTGGTTGTACCAAAGCGGCCTGCATGTGCCGATGATGGTGCATATCCCTAAGGCGTTCTCTGGGCGATTCGATTCGACCTACCGCGAGGGAGCTACAAGTGATCGATTGGTGGCATTCGTTGATCTTTTGCCGACGGTTCTGGATTTATGCCAAGTCCCAATTCCTGAGGACATTCACGGACGATCTTTTTTTGCACCTGAGGAACAAACCAACCGCTACAACTTTGGGTTTCGCGATCGCATGGACGAGCGAATCGACAGTTCCAGGGCGATTCGCAATGATCGCTATCTCTACATTCGAAACTTCATGCCCGATCGACCACAAGGTGCTTACCTCAACTACATGTTTCAAACCCCAACAACGCAGGTTTGGAGCAGTAAGTTTTGGGCGTTGGAATTAAGCGAAGAGCAGCGTGGTTTTTGGAGCCCGAAAGCCATCGACGAGTTGTACGATATCCAGAGCGATCCACATCAAGTTCGAAACCTTGCACAGGATCCGAGTTATCAGGGTGTCCTCCAGGAGTTTGCCGAGGCACTCAAGTCAAAAATGCATCAGCTTGGAGATACCGGTGCGGTTCCAGAGGACTGGATTCACTCGAGGGTTAAGCAAGACATGACCATCGCGATCGATGCGGCTTGGAGATCAGGTCAAGCGATCCATGATGGGGAGATACTAGCCGAGATGCTTGCGAGTTCCCATGTGATCGAACGCTACTGGGGCGGTGTCGCGCTCAGGTCGGGCGGAAGAGCTAGGGATAATCGGCGGGTTTGGAAGCTAGCTGAGGGACTTTTGAATGATCCGGACTTGGATGTCAGGGCCGTGGTGGCTGAATCGCTTGCAAGGTACTCGGATGAACCTTCCATTCGATTGCTGGCACTGGATGTATTGCTAAAGATTCCGGCACAAAGCAATGCACCTTGGGGTGCTCGACTCCTTGCTCTAAACGCCCTTAGCGATCTAGAGATCAATCAGGATCAGGCATCTTCGATCAAGGATTCTTTTTTGCGTGATGGAAAATCATGGAACGAATCTTTACCGAATCGCTATTCTGAGTACATCGGTCGCTTAGTGGAAAGGCTAGGCGACTCTCGGTAAAGACCTTTCGCCTTGCCATTGGAGCTGCAATGTTGATTCATAATGACCATTTTCGTCGATTGCTTGACGTATTCAAAGCCATCGAGGTTTTACTTCTTTTGATTCTCGTCGTTGCTTTGCAGAAACAAAGCACATGCGCCTCGGACATCAGCGAGAAATTCCAAACACTTGCGGAATCCTATGGCATTCAAGTCATCACGGACGATCTTATGTTTCCCGTTCGAACAACGCATGGTCCGATTGATGGCAAGAAAGCTAGCGACGAGGACATGAAGGCGTACGGTGAAATTTTTCTATCTGAGTTCGCCTTATACCCCAAGGAGCTTGTGAAGCGGTCGGGGCTCAAACGCGTGGTTTTGTGTAGCGAATTATCGTTCGCGGGGCAAAGAAGGAACGCGATACCTGACTTTGAGCACGATACGCTTTATCTTGAGGTGAGTCGCGGTAGCTACAACAAGAAGTACATGCGCAAGGTTGTCCACCACGAGTTCTTTCATATCATCGATTTTCGGGACGATGGATTGCTCTACAAAGACGATCGCTGGGGGCGTTTGAATCCCGACAAGTTCAAGTATGGAGATGGAGGCAGGAACGCACAGAGTTTCTCGGAAACCTCGGTGCTGACCGATAAATTCCCCGGGTTTTTGAACCATTACTCCACGACGGGAGTGGAGGAGGACAAGGCGGAAGTTTTTGCCAACTTGATCGTGGAACCCAGGCATGTCGAGGACAAGACGAGAAAGGATCCAGTTTTCGATCGCAAGGTTCAAGCGATGAAGGAGCTTTTGTCGAGCTTCTGCGTTCAGATGGATGAACAATTTTGGGCAAGGGCTCAGAAGGTTCAGCGTTAGCCCTCAAGAATCCGAAGAGGCGGATGTCTCCAGAGAGTCCGCTACGCGGGCTACCGATCCAAGGCCCAGCGATGCAAGCGTCCTAAACTATCACCTGCGATGACCGACTCACTATCACCTGGAATGACGATCCGCAATAACAATGGCTTGGTTGCCACAACCCGTCCGCCTACTTGCTGATTCGGATTCAAGAGGCTTGCAGAGTCTAGGGAAAGGGCTTTTGCCTGGCTGCCATCGGGTCCCCAAACCCGAACGATTCCATCGCGACCACTGCTGGCGAGCTCCCCCTTGGATCCGAAACATACATCGAGGACTCCACCGGCATGCGCACTGGGTTTTTGAATCACCGGCCAACCATCCTTGATATCCCACCAAACAATCAAGCCATCCTCACCACAGGAAGCTACCATCAAACTGTCGGATCGCCACGCCAAGCTGCGAACGGATTTCTTATGAGCCGAAAATGCCAGCAATGCCCCACCTGACTTTCCATCCCAAAGGTAGATGTTTCCAATGCGATCTGCAGTCGCCAAGTACTTACCGTCCGGCGAATAAGCGACGGTAGTGACCCAATCGGTATGCTTATCGATGGTGGTCAATAGACGGCCATCTTCGGTGGAATAGATTTTGACCAACCTGCTCGTGCATCCGATAACGATAAACCTTTCGTCCGGCGAGATGTCGGCAGCCATGATCGCATCGGGTTCATCCGCAACACTTGCCAACCGCTTGCCGGTCGACGCATCGAAAAGAACCACCGATCCATTCCGAACCGGCTTACCACCCCCGGCCAAGAGGATTCGGCCACTTTGACTGAACTTCAAAACCAACGGTTCACCTTCATCGAACAAGACCGATCCAAACGCTCGTCCACTCGACGGATCGAGCAAGTCGATCGCTTGATAGTTGGAGCTGGCGACCAGCGGAGCGCGCGAGCTACTAGCTAACGCGACGATCGGATAAGCTCTCTTGAAGGGCGGTTTGCTCAATGGCGGTAAATCGTTTGGCAGAGGAACAGCGGCAGTTGAAGCTGCGATCGCCATCGGCTTAAAACCTAGAGTTCGGCGCTGAGCGGCTGAGCTACCGGCATTTTCACGAAGTCCTGAATCGATCCATTTCTTGATGATCGCAATCTGAGCCTCCGTGAGTCGATCTCCTTCGGGGGGCATTCGCTGGCTCTCATCGTCGGTACTGATGACTTCGACCAACCTGCTGGTAGCCGATTGCCCTGCAGCGATCACTGGACCGCTTCCACTCCCTTTGATGATCCCCGCATAACTGGTGACACTCAATCCAGATTCCTGCTTGCCATCGCCGTGACAAGTCCCACACTTGGACTTAAGGATCGATGCAACTTGGTCATCATAATTGACCGCGTCCTCCTGAGCGTTTGTCGATTTCGATATCGACAATGCCACAACAATTATCATCAACACAGGAATTGATTTCAGGGGCATGGCGAATCAATGATTGAAGAGGAACTCGGTGGAATTCATGAGTGCCCAGAAGATATCTTCGTAGACATCCTGGTTCTTTTCGTTTCCGGAAACGAAAGCCATCAAGTCGACGCGCTCTTCGGCCGTTGGTTTTCTTGATAACGCTCTGACGAACAAGCTTTCAATGATCTTTTCAGGCTCGACTTGGGCATCCAGGAGTGCTTTGACGACGACTGGTGAACTGAGTCGCTCACGGATTGTATCGCCAACGACCAAATGCATCGTTTGCGAAAGGGTCGGATCTCGTTTGGTTTCACAGGCGCAGACGGTTCCTCTGGTTGATCGGCCGAAGGTTTCAAAGAAGGGATCCCCAGGATGAGGGCCTTCGGTGTCTCCCGAAACACGTGGATAGTAATTGACCGCCTTGGTGCCCGCCGGCCACCCAGGTAAATTCCTCGGAACACCTGTCACCGTAACGATTGAATCGAGCAGCACGTCGGCCCTGAGTCGCCTAAGCTTCGCATGCGAAAATTGCCTTGTGTCCTTTGCGTTCGATGGCGTGGGGCTTGAGTCCAATTGATAGACCCTCGAATTGCAAATGTCTCGCACGAAACTCCGGAGATCGAATCGGA